>JBBDWJ010000217.1:0-4453 GCA_040902925.1 Bryobacterales bacterium
GGCATACTCACTAACGGAGAACGCTCCCTCTCCTTTTCACGCTGAACCGGCACACATGGAGCTCACGGACTACCGTGGAGCAGGGCTACACTGGCATAGCGAGGATGTGGGAACCGTGTGGTGTTCACCTGGTTCCCCGGTTGTCTTCGGGGTGAACGGGCTCGGGTTAGTCACCGTCTATGCGAAGGACGTTGCATTGCTACCCGATTGGCAGCAGCGACTCTGGGCAGGCTTCAACGTGAGCCCGGAAGGAGGGGTAGGGGAAGAGCTCTATGAAATCCAGGCAAAGGGAGATCACGTAGAAACGTCTGCTCCGGAGTCACTCTTTCGACGAGGTATCAAGCTACTCAACACGCAAGCTCAAGAGAAACTTGGGTTTCGACTATTTCGTGAACACGATGAGTTTGAGGCCATCATCGCGCGCACGCATCGGTTCCGATCGACAGAACGAGGCGGCTTTTTTGCCTTGGCAAAAGATGTCGCAAGGCTCACGGCGGATAGTATTGATGTGTCTGGGCTACACAAGATAGCACCTCCACCCGCGGACAAAAAACAGGGTTCCCTCAAGAGCCTAGAGGCAGTGCTGGCGCTGAAGGTCGGTGCTGACGAAGCAAGACGACTTGTCGGGCCGCTATTTGGTGTGCTTGAACTGCGACACGCAGATGCGCACTTGCCTAGCAAGGAACTTGGTGACGCGTTCGGTCTCGTGGGAGTCAATCCAGACCACACATTTGTGATTCAAGGAAAACGACTCTTGCAGGCCTGTTCCACTGCTCTATTCGAGATCAGAGAAGCTTTGGAGGGGTGGTCTAGCCAGGGCAGCTAACTAAACCTCTGTGCGCAGCCGCCGGCCGTCAGGCCGGCCAGGCAGACGACGACTAGGATCGAGCGGCAGCGGGCCGGGAAGCAGCGGGGGCTCCGCGCAACAAGCCTTCAGTGCTAAGGTCCTCGTCGATGTCGGGCCAGTGGATGCCGTATCCGCCTCCGCTGATCTGCCAGTTGCCGCGCTGCTGCGGTGACGCATGGAGCAGGCTGGGATGCCACGCCAACGGAACGATGATCGTCCGGCCGTCCAGCAGATCGACCGCCAGGGTATCCTCCGTGAAACGTACGTCCTTGACCCGTTCTCCTGGCTTAGGCTCCGAAGCGGTCATTCCATTTCTCCAATAGCGCGGTTTCGTGGTCTTCCAGCAGAACAAGGAATCGGGGCACGTTCCCAATTCGCCGCAGGCAGACTAACAGCCGTCACGTTAAAGCAGCTTCTTGAACTCTTCGACCGTCAACCCAGGGACTCCAGGAATCTTGGGCAATTCAGACCGCCACCTCGACTTCGCGGACATCGGCGCTGCCGAGGGAGTCGCGGACCGCCGACAAATACTCCCGAATGGCTTCGCGGATATTATCGAGAGCTTCCTGTTCGGTCGCCCCTTGGGACCAGCAGCCGGGCAGCCCCGGGCAGCCGACGCTGAAGCCTTCCTCGGTCTGCTGCAACACGACCGTGTATGTCGAAGATTTCACGTCGCGGCCTCCGACGTTCAGTATAGCCAGACCGGCCCCAGCGGGCGGAGCGTCTCAAGCCCGCACCATGAAAGCCGGGAGATCTCGCGAAACGTGAAAACGGCCGCTCTGAGCATCGAGTCTAGCGTTTGGTCACGCCACTCCCGGAAGTCTTTGCTCCCATGTTTTGAAGAGCTTACCTGCTCAATCCTCCGAAAGGCTTGGCCGCGCCCGCTAGAATGGAACCAGATGGCGTCCGAGCAGGTTGACCGCGGTACAGGGCCGTTTCCTCAAGCGCGATTCGTGCGCTCCATAGGACCTTGGGGAAACATCATGGCCGCTGTCGCTCCTGTTTATCCAGAAAAATACCTGCATTACTCACCGAATCGAAGAGCGACCGGTCGGATCGAAAGGGGGAGGTGCCAACGCCGGAGGAATCAACTAAGGAAATCCATGCCAAATCCTGCCAAAAGCTGCCAAAAGCTGCCAAATCCTGCCAGACCGCGCCACGCTTAACCCGGCCACGGCCCCCGCTCAGTTTCCTGCAAATCGAGCTCGTCAAGCGGGCCGGGTCAGCCGTTGGTGGCCCCAGGCGGCATGGGCCACGGTTCAAGCTCGACCCTCATCATCAATGCCTCCCAGGCCCAAGCCCGCCGGCTTGCCGGGCTGATCAACTCCAGTTGCCTAGGAATTCGACATGGTTCCGCATTCTCTCGATGCTGAGCGTGGCGCGAAGATGCAGAATGCGGTGTAACTGTTCGCCGACCGAGTAGCGCTGCTGCGTTGCCAGAATCATCCCTGCGTGCTCTCGGCCGGCAGCGGTCCATTGCGAGTGAAGGCGGTAGAAGTCCGAGACGTTGAACGTGTAGAGAACACAGCCGCGTTCGGTAGCGTAGCCCAGTTGTTCTTCGTCGCTTTTTGCTGTCATGCCGGCGTCGGAGGCCGTGACGACGGTTATGCCGCGAGATCGAAGCGCCGCGACAAGGTCGCCGTCCATCGCGTCCTCGTCGATGTATAAGCTGATCGCGCTCACGGGCGAGATTCAGGACTGGTGCTTTTGTTCGAGGGCCGGTGCTGTTGTTCGAGAGACTGAGCTGCGCGGGCTTCGGCTTCCAGGTCGGCGTCGACCTCCGCTTGGTTGGCGTGATAATAGGCAAGCGCGGCGTGAACCTGCGCCAGTGTCAGATGACCGAATTTTCGCGCGATCTCTTCGGGAATCAGCCCCATGTTGTGCCACTGAACGACGCGGCGCACCGAGACACCGGTTCCGGCGATGCACGGCCGACCTCCCCGGATGTCGGCGTGCCGGGAGATCAAGCTGCCTATCTCGATCAGGGCTGCCATTGTCTTTGAGTATACGCCTTGCTTATGCGGCGAGGAAACGTTCCAGGACGCGAGTCAGGAGGCAGTCAGGCTGTCGGCTGGCCCCTATAAACCGTCCAGCCTACGCCGCCGACTTGCTTTGGAACGCCCTCGCACGATACAGGAATTCCACGATATTCCCTTCGTGGGGCTGGAGCCAGTCCAACTGCGTAGTCGGCACCGGACCCAGGTTCAGGCGGTCGATGTCTGCGGAATCTAGTAGCGCTTGGCGGAGCTTGGGGTCTTCGGTGATTCCGCTGCACACCAACGTGGGCCCGATCGAGTCGAGCATTTTTTCTTGGGGGCACTCGACTATGTTGACGAAGGGGAACATGAATTCCTTCTTCGCGATGGGGACTTCGGGGCTTTCGCAATACACTACTGTCGGCAGCAGGTAGGAGCAGTGATCTTTCGTGATGGCTCGCGAGCCTTCGCGGAACTTCGCCGTCATGTCTTCGGCGCCTGCGCCTTTCAGGTCGTCGTCGATGGCGGCGGAGATCGCTTCCGCTACTCCGGCTACGGTGAAGGCGGCTAGCGGGGCTTTGGGGTCCTCCGGGGGCAGGGGTTTTACTTTGGCCAGGCGCTCGCCTAGGGCTTTTGCGATTTCTTTTCCGTGGCGCGAGACGTAGATGGCCGAGCAGTTGATGCAGCTTCTCCCGCTGTTGAGCAGGACGCTGGTTTCCATCAGGTCGAGGTAGTCTTTCCAGTTGTCGACTAGGTCGTCTCCGATCAGAATTTTCGTGTAGCCGGGGCCGTGGACTTGCACTTTCGGGTTGCCGAAGTGCTGATCGACGGTCGCTTGGCTTCCGAACAGCATCGCGCGGTTACAGGTTTCGAGCACGGCGACGCCGGCTTCCATTCCTCCCGGGTAGAGCGCGATGGCTTCTTTGGGCACTCCGCATTGGAACATCGCTTGCGCCATGCGGTAGGGCGTCCAGGGTTCTTGTGGGCCGGGCTTGAGCACCAGGCCGATTTGCATCGGGATGACGGGCATCCACAGCGTGTGCACGCCGGGCGAATTGCTCGGCAGCACCATGCCTAACACGTTCGTCTGCGCCTGGTAGCTGAGCAGGCGGCCCTCGGGATCTTTGCCGTAGCCCGCGGTGAGGATGCTCAGGTCGAGGCCGCGGGTGAGCGAGTCGAGGATGCGGTCCATCTGCGAGAGCACGTAGGCGATCTTTTCCATGTTCTTGCGCGCCATGTGCTCGGGCAGGCCGGTGGTGGCCGACTGCTGGCGGACGAAGTCGTCGGGGGTTTGCGTTTCGCCGTCGCCCAGCGGGAGCTCGTCTTTCATGTAGAGCTCGGAGGCCTTTTGGACCATCTTGACCAGCTCGACGCAGGGGATTTCGCGCAGCACGTCGCGGGCGCGCTGCGCTTTGCGCATGTCGCGGCGGATGATGCCGGCGTTGGCCTGGCTGACCTCGGCGATGGGTTCTCCGGTGTCGAAATGGACGACTTTGTCTTTGTCGAGGCTGGTGTAGGGGTCTCCCCAACGCAGGACGGGTAGGTGAATCATTCTTGCTCCCAGACGTTTTGTATCGTGGCGGTCGCCGCCGCAGCGGTGCCCTTGGGGACAGTCACCATGATTAGCGCT
>JBBDWJ010000217.1:4463-7772 GCA_040902925.1 Bryobacterales bacterium
CGGCGCGAAACCTGGTGACTGTCCCCGCCCAGGCTCTGTTTGCCGAATCCTTTCAGGCGTGTCCCCGAACTCCGATGTTACCCGACTATTATCTACTGCTTCCACGGCGGGGTCGAGGGGAGGAGTTTTTCGAACTCCGCGATGCGCTGTTTCTCGTAATCGCCGGCGTAGGTTCCGTTGTAGAAGCGGTCGAGCGCTTCGTCGTGGAGGCGCTGCCAGGATTCTTCTTCGTGGCCCGGGTTGACGGGGAAGAACAGCAGCCCCACGGCGCGGGCGGCTTTGAAGTCGCCCGGAGCGTCGCCAATCATCAGCATGTGGTCTTTTTCGTAGCGCTTGCTGTCGCCGGTCATTCCGGCCAGATGCTCGCTCTTCTTGCCCAGTTCCTGCCCGGCAATGAGTTTTGGGTAGTGCTCGATTTTGTGCTCTTCCCATTCGCGCTGCAGCGCTTCACCCGGCGTTCCGGATACGACAGCCAGGTCGGCCTTGGCGATGATCTTATCGAGGCACTCGCGCACTTTGGGGAATGGCGGGACGCCTTTCACGATGTCGCCGACGGCGGCGTTGACGGCTTTGCTCCAGGTCATCGTGCGCTCGAGCAGCGGGTGGCTGTTTTCCTTGAGGACTTTTTCGAGCGAGGCGTTGCTTTGCGGCAGGCCTGAGTTGACGAAGTCCCGCAGCGGCTTCAAGTCGGGGATTTTCAAGCCGCGGGCCATGGCGTCGGGCCAGTCCATGATCAGGTCGAGCGTTTTCACCAGCACAGGAAAGCGGTTCGCGCCGCGGTCGACCGAGTAGAGATTGGCGAACTCCCAGGCGCGGCGGGCGTACTTCGAGGCGGCTTGCAGCTCCCAATGTTTGATGAACATGGGGGTGAAGCATTCTTTGTGTTTGATCTCCATGGAGTCGAACACGCAGCCGTCGGAGTCAAGGCCAACGTAGAAGTCGTGTTGTTTTTGGAAGTCGGTTAGCGGGTTGCCAGCGGCCATGGTTTTTTAATTCGTTTCGCTTCGGTGGTGATTGGTGGTTTTCCGTGTTTGGAGATCACGTGCGTTTCTAGACTGGTTGTATCGCCAATTCAGTGCCCTTGGGGACAGTCACCATGTTTCGCGCCTACAGCGTGCGGGATATTTCGGATATTCACTGCGCGCGAAACGTGGTGACTGTCCCCGCCCAAACGTCGTTCCCGTTCAGGCGTCCCTCGCCCAGGCTACTTGTTCCACTCCGTGTGGAAGACGCCCTCTTTGTCGAGCCGCTTGTACGTATGCGCTCCGAAATTGTCTCGCAGCGCTTGCAGCAGATTCGCCGGCAGGAACTCGCTGCGGTAGCTGTCGAGATACGCCAGCGTCGCACCCAGGCAGGGAATCGGCACTCCGGTATCGGTGGCCAGGCGCACCGTGCGGCGCAAGTCCGCGTGGTAGCGGTTGGCGATCGTACGGAAGCCGCGGTTCATCAACAGATTGGGCAGCTTCGAATTCGATTTGTATGCCTTCTTGATCGGGTCGAGCAGCTTCGAGCGGATGATGCAGCCGCCTTTCCAAATGCGCGCGACCTCGCTCAAGTTGACTGCGTAGTCGTGCTCCTTCGAGGCCTCTTGGATCAGCGCCATCCCCTGGCCGTAGCAGGCGACCTTGGCCAGGTAGAGCGAGCGGAACAGCATCTGCACGAGCTTTGCCTTGTCGCCCTTGAAGACTTTCTTTGGGCCGCGCAGGGTCTTTGCCGCTTCGATGCGCTGCGACTTCAGTCCGGAGAGGATGCGGCCTTCAACCGCCATGGCCAAGGTCGGCACCGGCACTCCCAGATCGAGCGCGGTTTGCGCCGTCCATTTGCCGGTTCCTTTTTGGCCCGCAGTATCGAGAATCTTGTCGACCAGCGGTTGGCCGTCGTCATCGTTCTTGCCGAGGCAGGTGGCGGTGATCTCGAGCAGGAAGCCGCCGATTTCGCCTTCCGACCACTCTTTGAAGATGTCGCGGATCTCCGGCGCCGGCATGCCGGCGGATTTGCGCAGGATGTCGTAGATCTCGCAGATCACCTGCATGATGCCGTACTCGATGCCGTTGTGGACCATCTTCACGTAATGGCCCGCCGACTTACGTCCGACGTAGGTGACGCAGGCGCCGTCTTCGGTCTTGGCGGCGATTTTTTCGAGGATCGGGGCGACTTTTTCGTAAGCGGATTTGTCGCCGCCGGGCATGATGCTCGGTCCCCACAGCGCGCCTTCTTCGCCGCCGCTGATGCCGCAGCCGACGAAGTGAATGCCCTTGGGCTTGAGCTCGTCGTGGCGGCGGTCGGTGTCGTTGAAGTGCGAGTTGCCGCCGTCGATGATGACGTCGCCTGGCTCCATGCGCTCGGCGAGCTCTCGCATCACAGCGTCAGTGCCCGCGCCCGCCGTCACCATGATGAGCACGCGGCGCGGCTTTTCGAGCGACTGCACGAACTCGTCGATCGAGCTGGTGACATGGACCTTCTTGCCTTGCGATTTCTCGCGCATGTGGTCGGCATTTTCCTGACCGCGGTTGTAGGCGACAACCGGAAAACCATTGCGCTCGATGTTCAGGGCGACGTTCTGCCCCATCACACCCAAGCCGGCAACACCGAACTGACCTGTGGCCATCTCTGAACCCCTTGTTTGGACGGAATGCTTGCGTGAGGAACCCTGTATCTCCCTTTGTGAACAACCGTGGGCTGAATCAGGCTGTGGACCCTCGAGGCGCCGCTGCCGCGGCCAAGGGTCCGCTCAATGGGGCTAGAACAGGGAAACGCGCAAAAGAAACGGGCTCGCGGGGAGCCGCAAACCCCTATTGTACATGGTCGGCCGGGGGAAATTCAGCGCTGCAGCGAGTGTCGAGGTTGAACGTTGAAAACAGAATCCGCTGTCCCTGCAGGTTCGCCCGGTTTGAGTACGGCCCCTGAGAAGGGTCTTACTTTACTGATATCAAGGAGGTTAAATGGCTGCCCAAAAAAAACGCGAAGCCTCTCAAGGCCACCCTTCGCGTGGGCGAACCCCTCCTAGGAGGTACTGCATGACCAACTTCATTAGCCCCACCGACAGGTTTCCCCAGGTGTGTCCACTATGCCGCAACCCTGCGAACCTTGCTCTTCGCGACCATGATACGCGCCTATGCGAGGTGTGTTGCCCCCACTGTGGCGAGTTCATGATTTCATGGCGCGAACTACGTGACCGACTCGATCCGCTGCGCAAAGACGGCTGGAGTGATGGCGATTGAGGGAACTTTCGACACCGGCAAACCGTTTCTATCACCCAGCGTCTAATCGCTAACCATCCTTCCTCAGACACCGGTTTCGGGGGGGGGG
>JBBDWJ010000217.1:7782-20569 GCA_040902925.1 Bryobacterales bacterium
CCACCGAAACCGGGTTTTTGGAACGCCGCCGGAAAGTAATTCCATGGACCTGACCCAGGACCTTCGCTTCGCAGTGCGCACGCTCCGCAAAGCTCCCGTCTTCACGGCGATCGCCGTGCTGTCGCTGGCCTTCGGCATCGGCGCCAACACCGCGGTGTTTACCTTGACGGACCAGATTCTTTTGCGGCTGATGCCGGTGAAGAATCCGCAGGAGCTGGTGCAGCTTGCCGGCCGGGGCAATCATTCCGGCAACAATCGCGGCAGCAACGCGCTTTCGTACCCGATGTACAAGGATTTCCGCGGGCGCGAAGATGTCTTCAGCGGCGTGTTGTGCCGCTACGAAATGCCGATGAGCATCAGCTTCGACGGCCGCACCGAGCGCGTTTCGGGCGAGTTGGTCTCGGGCAACTACTTCCACGTTTTGGGCGTGGGCCCGGCGGCAGGCCGCTTGTTCACGCAGCAGGATGACCTGACCGAGGGCGGGCATCCGGTTGCCGTGCTGGGTCATGGATTCTGGCGGGCGCGCTTCGCGGCAGACCCCGGCATGATCGGCAAGACGATGGCCGTCAACGGGCACAACTTCACGATCGTGGGCGTCAGCCAGGAAGGTTTCGACGGCGTCGAGCAAGGGTTCGCGACCCAAGTGTACGTCCCGGTGATGATGAAGCCGCAGATGACGCCGCTGTGGAACGATCTCGACAATCGCCGCAGCCGTTGGGTGAATGTGATCGGCCGTCTGCAGCCGGGTATGACGGCCGGGAAGGCGCAGGCGGCGCTGCAGCCGTTTTTTCACAGCCTTCTCGAACAGGAAGTGCAGGAAGCGGCGTTTGCCAATTCCACGCCGTACTCGCGCGAGCAGTTTCTGAAGATGACGATCGAGGTGATGGCTGGCTCGCAGGGGCGCACGGGCTTGCGGCGCAATACCGAGCAGCCGTTGCTGGTGCTGATGGGCATTGCGGGGTTTGTCCTGCTGATTGCTTGCGCCAATGTCGCCGGGCTTCTGGTGGCGCGCGCGGCATCGCGGCAAAAAGAGATTGCCGTGCGGCTGGCGTTGGGCGCGGGGCGCTTGCGGGTGGTTCGCCAGCTTGTGGTCGAGAGCATGTTGCTGGCGGCGCTGGGCGGCGTCGTTGGTTTGGCGTTGTCTGTTTTCGCGTCCCATTTTTTGCTGACGTTTATGCCCCAGGCCGAACAGCAGCTTACGATTTCGGCTACTCCGGATTGGCGCGTGCTGGCCTTTACGCTCGCTGTTTCCGCGGCGGCGGGATTGTTTTTCGGGCTGCTGCCGGCGCTGCAATCGACGAGGCCCAATCTGGCGCCGGTGCTCAAGGACCAGGCGGGCGCGGTGGCCGGCGGGGGCGGCGGCGTGGTCCGTCTGCGCAAGCTGCTGGTCGTCACGCAGGTGACGCTTTCGTTGCTGCTGCTGATCGGGGCCGGATTGTTTATTCGCACCTTGCGTGAGCTGCGCAACCTCAAGCCCGGGTTCAGCACCGAAAATCTGGTTGCCTTTGCCGTCGATCCGTCGCTGAACGGATACGACGTCGAGCGCTGTAAGCTGTTCTACAGTCAGTTGATCGACAGGCTGGAAGCGACTCCAGGCGTGCGCTCGGTGGGGCTGGCGTCGGTGCCGATTCTTTTCGGCTGGGAGTGGGACAGCACGATCACCGTCGAGGGCTATGAGGCGCAGCCGGGCGAGAACATGAACCCGTTTTTCAACTCCGTCAGCCCCGGTTACTTCGAGACGCTCGGCATCCCCGTCCTTACCGGGCGTGATTTCCGCGAAAACGACAACGAGACCTTGGTGCACGACACTAATCCGCAAAACGGAAAAGAGTTTCGCGTTCCCAAGGTCGTCATCGTCAACCGCGCGATGGGCGAGCACTACTTTGGAGAGCGCAGCGTGCTTGGGCAACACATCGGCTACGGGGGCAACCCCGGCACGAAGACCGACATGGAAATCGTCGGCGTGATCGGCGACGCCAAATACATGAACATGCGCGACGATGTCCCGCGCCAGGTTTTCGTTCCCTTCCTGGCGAGCGATTTCGTCAGCGGCATGCACGGCTACGTGCGGACGGAAATGGCGCCCGAGCAGGTGTTTGGGTTGATCCGGCAGGAGATTCAAAAGCTCGACGCCGACCTGCCGATTTACAATCTGCGCACATTCGAAACGCAGGTCGACCGTTCGCTGGCGACCGAGCGAGCGGTAGCGAGCCTGTCGACGGCGTTTGGGCTGCTGGCGACGCTGCTGGCGGTGATCGGGCTTTATGGAGTCATGGCGTATACCGTTGCGCGGCGCACGCGCGAAATCGGTATTCGCATGGCGCTCGGCGCCGTGCGCGGCAACGTTGTGTGGCTGGTGATGCGCGAGGTGCTCGTGCTGATCGGCGCCGGAATTGCGCTCGGCGTGCCCGCGGCGGTCGGATTGTCGCGGCTGATCGAGTCGCAGCTTTTTGGGATTCAGCCGCATGATCCGCTGACCCTGGTTGCGGCGACGACTGGGTTAGCTCTCGTGTCGGCAGCCGCGGGGTATTTGCCGGCTCGGCGGGCGACGAGGGTGAATCCGGTTCAGGCGCTGCGGTATGAATAGCTCGGCGCGCCGCGCTCGGTGGGCCGTGAGAGACAGCCGATCTTCCTCTGGCTCTTTATCGCTCCCCGAGCAGCTTTTCGTATTCCTCGTGGGCGCCGACCCAAAACCAGACAATCTCGTCGGGGGAGCGGCGTGCACCCACCGCTCGGTAGTCGCTGCTGATCCGCACCGAAACCAACCGCTCTGATCGGTGAACCTGCTTGAAGCGCAGACTTGGATGACGGGGGTTGTCAATGAAGCGACGATAGGCGGAACGGGCCCTACGCCGGACATCGGGAGGCAGTGCCGCCAGCAGCTTCCGAAAGTCCGCCGTAATGTGGGACTTCACAGCCAGCTCAAACTACGCGCCGAGAGCGTCCGGGTCGAGTGGGGTGGTCTGACCTTGCTCATGTTCCTTGAGGGCTGCATCTGCCATCCGCTCCAGCGTTGGGGCAGGTCTTGAAAACAGTTCAACCCAGCGCGCCTCCGACTGCATCTCAGCCAGCAGCCACGCTCCAAGCGCTTCCTGCTCGCTTTCGGGAAGTTTCGAAGCCTCAGAAATCGCTCTCTCCAATAGCCGTCCCATACGAGCTTATTCTATCAGCCGGGTCCGCCGCCGCTGCGATTCGGCAGAACCACATCGGCCGACGCAGCAACCGCAATCCGGTCAAAGAGGTCAGGCTCTTAAAGGCCAAATCGTCTTCGCCGTATCTCGGGCTCAAAGACCTGACGTGCCCCTGGCAGCAGCCGGAACGAGTCCCCGCTTGAAACCCATCCTCAACGCTCCTATCATGGACCCATGTTGAACTCAGAGTCCCGACCCGGGCGTGCCCGCTGTTTTGCGTGGATTGCCCTGCTGGCTTTGGCCGTTAACCCTGCGTTTTCCGCCGAGGGTTACTCGGAGAATCCCGGCGCCGAAGGCAACGGCAACCACACGATCGGCCCCGAATACAAGATCGATCCCGATCTCACGGATCTCGGAAATCCAAAGGGGAAGTACTTTGAGTTTTCGATGCGCCTGGCCGACAGCAAGATCTTCCGCGGCGATGACGCCACGCTCGATCCGAAAAAGCCCGTGCGCGAAGAACGCATCATCCATGTCTATGTCCCGGCCGCTTACGTGGACGGCACGGAGGCGCCCATTCTGGTCACGCTAGACGGCCCCTCGCGCCTCGACCTGGTGCGCAACGCGCTCGATAATCTTACGATTTCCAACGACCCCAACCGCAAGCTGCCCGCGTTCATCGCCATTGCCGTTCAAAATGGCGGCAACGACAGCAAGGGCAGCGAGCGCGGCCTCGAATACGACACGATGTCCGACCGCTTCGCTCGATTCATCAACGACGAAGTGTTACCCGCGGTGCTGAATCACGCGGAGATCAAAGCCGCGTATCCCAACCTCGCCTTCACGGGCAACCCGTGGGGCAAAGCCATGATGGGAGGCAGTTCCGGCGGCGCCGCGGCGTTGACGGCGGGCTGGTTTCGTCCGGACCTGTTTCGCCGCCTGATCACCTACTCCGGAACCTTCGTCGATCAGCAGGACGATGATGCGCCGGAAGAAGCGAAATACCCGCTCGGCGCGTGGGAATACCATTCCGGCATGAAGTTGATCGAAACGAGCGAGAAGAAACCGTTGCGCATCTTCACGCACGTATCGGAGTACGACAACGGCTACCAGCGTCCGGAAGAAAGCTATCACAACTGGGTAATGGCCAACGAGCGCACCGCGGCGGCGCTCAAAGCCAAAGGCTACGACTACCGTTACATCTACAGCCTCGAATCCAAACACACCGACCGTAGAGTTTTCGAGCAGACGCTGGCGGACACGCTGGTGTGGATGTGGCGCGGCTATCACGCCGAATAAGTCCGGAAGCGAAGCGGTCATTCCACAATCCAAGCTGCGTGCTCCGCAGCGCCGTGCTCTCCGTCGCGCACCAGGGATACTTCTCCGGACACCACCATAGCCGAGGAGGTGGAAAACGAGTTATCGAAGATCAGCGTGTAACGCCCAGGCTCGCTGCAATCCATCCTCAATACCACCGAGCGCAGCCGGCCGGAATCATAGACGACAGACTGCCCCTTCAATACCAGGACCCGGACGACTTTCCCGGAACCGCCCTGCGCATGCACATGGCCGGCGATTCGCGCGCTGCGGTGATTCGATTCGCTCGTGAACTTCACTTGCCATCGCCGGCCAGGACCAATCGTCTGTTGCCCTTTGAACAGCACCCGCTCTTGGCGTTGGGAATCCGTCGTCGAAAGCTGAGCCGAAGCCGGCACGCACAACAGCAGCATCGCCAGCGGCGTGAAAAGCCGAAAGCCCGCTGCAACCCACGCGCTTCGTAAGAACCCCATTTCTAAGCCTGATTGAACCCTCCAGCAAACTGCGGGGTCTATAGGGGGATCGCCTGAATCGACAGCGGCGAAGCTCAAACGGAAAATCTCCGCGTGCCGGATCCGAGCTACAGCAAGTAAGCTGAAGGTCGTGGAGCCACCACATTCCCGTTCCGCTTTGGCGCAGCGGCGATGGGCGTTGATCGCCGACGATCTCACGGGCGCGTGTGATGCAGCGGCGGCGTTCGCTCAGGCAGGGTTCACGGCGAGCGTCGTGCTCGACGAAGGGCGCTTGGCGGACTGTGAGCCGGAGTTAGCCGCCTATTCCTGCGAGACGCGCAACGCGGAGGAGGCACAGGCCGTGCTCAAAACGGAACGCGCCTGCGACCGGCTCATCGAGACAGGGCGGTTTGTCCTGTTCGCGAAGATTGATTCGGTGCTGAGGGGATCGCCGCTGGCGGAAGTCGAAGCTGTCTCCCGCAGGCTTGGGGGAATCCCCGCGGTGTTGACTCCAGCAATGCCGGCTCAAGGACGCCTGGTTATCGACGGGGCGTTGTGCCTGGTCGACGCGGATACTGGCCGCCCGTTGCAGCCGCCTTGCAGAATTCCAGCCGGACCCAACGTGCGCGTGGCCGATGCCGCCTCGTTCGGCGATCTCCAGCGGCTGGCGGCTGAATGCCTGAGCACATCGAACACGCCACTATTCGCCGGGTCGGCGGGTTTGGCCGAGGCAGTCGCCGCCGAGTTGGCGTCTCGTCTGCAAATACCGCCAAGCGAGCGGGCGATCCGGCCGTCAACGCGGCCGGCCTTGATCCTGATCGGAACCAGCCACCCGGTTACGGAAGGACAGATCGCGGCGCTGAAGGACTCGCTACCAGACGTCGAGAAGCCATTGAGCGCCGTCGCGCTGGAGCCGATTCGCGCCTCGGCTCTCGTGCGGCTTACTTGGGATACTCCCCCGCTGCTCGACGCGCTCGCAAGCCGCCTTCGAGGCGGGGAAATCGGCGGCCTCATCCTCAGCGGCGGCGATACAGCCCGCTACGTGCTCGACGCTTTCGCCGCCGGGGAGATTATCCTAGGCGGAGAATTTGAGCCGGGAATCCCCTGGGGCCGCATTGCAGGAGGCTCTGCCGATAAACTCACGGTAGTCACCAAGTCGGGCGGATTCGGCGGCGACGATCTGCTCATTCGAATCCTCCGCGCCGTCGCGCCCGCCGGTGTTAGATCCTGAATACAGCACATGAACAACAAACCCCGCGTCGCAATCACTCTGGGCGACCCCGCCGGAGTTGGCCCCGAAGTTACCGTGAAGGCCCTCGCCGATCCCGAACTCACAGCGCTCGCCCAGTGGATCGTCGTGGGCTCGCGCGCCATTGCCGAGAACGCTGCCCGCCAGTTCGCTTGCGAAATCCCCAACTCGGTCGCATGGGAAGACATCGCGGAACCTCAACCGGACGCGTTCGAGATCGGCAAAGTCTCGGCAAACAGCGGCGCTGCCGCGGTCAAATACATCCAGCGCGCCGTCGAGATGTGCCTCGACGGGCGGGCCGACGCGATGACAACCGCGCCGGTCAACAAGGAGGCCGTCGGGCTCAGCGGGCTGCACTTTACCGGTCATACCGAGTACATCGCCGAAGCGACCGGAGCCACCGAGTCTCGCATGCTGTTAGTGAATGATCGCTTGGCGGTCGTTCATGTAACGACTCACGTTGCGTTGCGAAAAGCCTGCGACGCAACCGGGCAGCGCGTGATGCGAACGCTCGAATTGGGGCACGAAGCAATGGTCCGGATGGGGCGCGGAGAGCAACAGATCGCTGTGTGCGGCTTGAATCCGCATGCCGGCGAACACGGGTTGTTCGGTGCGGAAGACCGGGACGTCGTGGAACCGGCGATCCAAGCGGCTCGGGCCAAAGGCATTCCCTGTTCGGGCCCTTATCCGGCGGACACGATCTTCTTGCGGGCCTCAAGCGGGGAGTTCGGAATGGTGGTGGCGATGTACCACGACCAGGGACACATCCCGATGAAGCTGCTCGACTTTGCGAGCACCGTCAACGTGTCCCTGGGGCTGCCGATCATCCGCACCTCGGTGGATCATGGCACGGCGATGGACATCGCCGGGCGCGGTGTCGCCGACCCAAACAACATGAAGGCTGCGTTGAAGCTGGCCGCCCGCATGGCAGGCGGCTAGCCCACGGCTAGCCCCACGCCAACAGACGGCATTCCTTAGCCGCGCCTGGCCTTGCGCCAGGCACACATCAACTGTGGCGGTGCTTATCGCACGCGCATTTTGCCAATCTTCGCGGTCGCTGACCTCTGCGCGGCCTACCAGGGCATCTGGCGCTTGGTGTACAAGCGGCCCTTGTTCGCCGTCGCTTCGTTGGCGCCGGCGCCGATCTTCACGCCTTCGTCGATCATCTCGGTCACATCCGTCTCGCGGACCGTGTTGAGAAACGCAATTTTGTTCTTCTTGCAGGCGTTAAGCACCGTCGCGCGCGCCTCGAGCATTTTCGGGTGCAAGTCGCGGTTCGCGCCGTGCCCGTCGGGAAGATCAAGCGAGATGCCCATGTCGCCGGGACCCCACTCGGCAAATCCAATGCCTGGCACCGCGGTCACCTTCTCGGCGTTGGCGAGGCAGTACTTGTCTTCGACCTTGAGCCCCAGCAGGAACTCGCCGTTGGGATTGAGCGGCCAGGGGTCGGCTTTCTTCATGTATTCGTCGGCCGGGATTCCCCAGATGCGGGACGCATAACCCTGGCTGCCGTTGCCCAGCAACCCTTCGCCCACGCCTGGCGCCGCGGGTGTGGCGCGAGGATAACGAGCCGCGCGCACCAGCCATTTGACGGCTTCGACCTCGCGGGCATGGCACAGCAGAATGCCGTGGATGCCGCAGGCCAGCGCTTGTTGAGCGACCCAGAAGTTCGCTTCCATATGGGCCGCCGAAATTCCGAGCACGGGCAGCGTGGCGATGACGGCCGGCGTGCGGTGGCCGCTCTTTGTTGGACCGCCGTCCACCAGGCCTTGCATAAAAGCGCGCAACGCCGTGAAGTCGAGCGCGCCGTGCTCCATTTCGTAGTTGATGTAGTCGGCGTGCGTCTGGGCGGTCTTTTTGCCTTCGTCGTAACCGCCGCGGCCGCCGGTGTAATAGATCGGCTGGCCGTCGGCAAGCAGCTCAACGGCCTTGTTGATCCGTTTGGGTTTGTAGCTCGAATCGCCTCCAGCGGCCGAAGCAGGCGCGGCAGCGGCGGCGGCGAGCAGAGGGGTGGCGAGAAACTGTTTACGTGTCATCGTGCATGACAATATACCCGTGGGGACTCTCCCGTCAACTGCTTAAATCGGCCCATTCCCGGCAGCGCGAGGAATCTGCCCGCTAAGTGCCTGAAGATACATTCCGCCGGGGCGACGATCCACCTGAACGGGAAAGCCGGGTTCAACAGGCGCACTTCCCCGATTTAGCGCGGAATTAGCGCGGTGTCGTAATGATGACTCGGGGAGATACTCCTGCCGGCGCAAGTCTAGTGATTTCCATCGCTGTTTCCTGTGTTTTCGGTTTGCTTCCGATCTGCCGCGCCGAACCACGCCGGTGGAGCGAGACGTTCGGACTCTCACCATACTCAGGCGCTAACGCGACGTGACATTCACCGATCTCACGGCCGTTTCTTCTGCTCATTCTGCAATACACGCGCCTTCACCAGCTCTTTGACAAGGGTGGCCGGCAAAGGCTTGTCGATAGGAAAACGGATCGTGCCCTTCGATGTCGGGTAGCCCTTGAGCTCATCCCGAAAAGCGTCGATCAGCGAGGAATTCATCGGGAAGAAACTACAGTGGTTCGCGAACGCAGCGTATCCCACGAGCGATCCCTTGTATTTGAAAGCCGGTATTCCATAGCTGAGGGCCTCGGTGGCCTCCGCCGGCGCAACGGACCGAATCACCGCGCGAATCCTGCTCAGGGTGCCGCGGGCGGGCTCGGGGACGCGTGCGAGGTAGTCGTCGACATCCTTGGTGACTTTCAGTGTTCCTGTATTTTTCATGTTGTGATTCTCCTCTCGCTCTCTCTAGCGTCTCTCCTGGCAATCTGTCGAACGGCAGGCGCCCGAATCGACTCCTGCTGACAAAAAGTTTTGGGAAGCTCCCAGGCGGCGGATAGCCAGTTCGGTTAGCGACGACTCGCCGGAGGCGCTATGGACAACGAGAAGCTAAGGAGGAGTGGGCGGATTGTCAGACCGGGAGGCTTCTACGCCGCAAACTCGTCTCCGGCAGGCATGGCTCAGCTTGCAGGCTGCGAAAATAACCTCAACGTTTTCCCCACTGCGCCGGTATTACATAGCAGGACCTTACAACTGTGGCCGGAGCCGCTCGCATCGAACAGACCCTGGGCCTCGCTTGGATGAGCGACGCCGCCGACCCCGGCCGGCCCGGCGCGCCGGACGAGCCTCTGCGGCTCCTGCTCGGCAAAGCCAAGGCCGGCGACCTTGCAGCGTTCGAGCAACTCATCGTGGCGCACGAGCGGCGGGTCTTCCAGACCGCGCTACGCCTGCTGCGCAATGTCGAAGATGCTCAAGACGCCGCTCAGGAGGTTTTTCTGCGCCTCCATAAACACCTCGGCCGGTATGACGAAGAGCGCGGTTTCCAGGGGTGGCTCTACCGCATCGTGCTCAACGTCTGCCGCGACCTGAACCAACGCCGCGGAAAGCATCTCGCTGTGCCGTTGGAGGATGCTGTAACGCCCATGGCGGGCAGCGAATCCGCCGGTGGCGCGAAAAGCCCGTTTGAGATCGCTTCGCTTGAGCAGCAGCGGCGTCTGATCGCCGACAGTCTGAGCGAGCTCTCGGGGAAGGAGCGCGCGGCGCTGGTGCTGCGCGACCTCGAAGGCCTATCGACCGCGGAAGTCGCCGCCATCCTGGGCTCGTCGGAGGCGACCGTGCGGTCGCAGATCAGCACCGCGCGGCTGAAGATCAAGAAGTTCCGGGACCGCCGGCTGCGGAGAACCAAATGACCGAAACGAATTGTGGCGATTTCGAAGCGCTCATCGCGCTCGAGGTGGCGGGCGACTTGCCGGCCGCCGAGGCTGCGCCTGTCCAGCGGCATCTCAACGAGTGCGAGGCTTGCCGCAGCTTCGCCGCGGAGATGGCCGCCGATCTGCAGTGGCTCCAGGCCGCGCATCAGGAGCCGCTCGACAGCGCCGCGCTCCACCAGGTGCGCGTCGGCGTGATGCGGCGGCTCGAATCCGAACAAAGCCGCTGGGATCGCCCTTTCGGTGGATTCACCGCGTTCGGCTGGCGCTGGCAGTGGGTTGCGGCCGCGGTGGTTATTGCGATCGTCGGCTCGGTCGCATGGTGGGGCGTTCCAACGAGCCCGCGCCCGCCGGCCGTGGCTGTTCATTCCGGCAATCAGAACCCACAGCGCCCGGAGAATGTGGCGCCCCCATCCATTCGAAAAGCGGAGCTGGACCTGAAGGCATCCGAAGGAGCCGTGGCGCCGACGGAGCGCGAAAGCCCGGTGGTCGCTTCGTTGCCGCCGGCGAGTGCGGCCGCGGACGGCGGCGCCGCGCGCCGCGACGTGGAAGATCAACGGGCGCAGCGCCCCGCTCGTCAGAAAGCAGCGTCAGCGCCGCTGCTTGCCGGTCAGGATCTTGCCGGTCACGATCTTGCTGCCGAGGCGTCAAGCGGCGTGCGGCAACCTCGTAATACAAGCCTTGCAACCGGAACACAAGCGGAAATCGTGACCGCGGTGCTCAGCAAACCGCTCGAAGAGCCCGCTGAAGTGGTGATGCTCAAAATACCGACCAGTAACCCCAACATCGTCGTTTACTGGGTGATGGACGAAGAAAAACAACCCCAAACCGGCGTACACAATCAAGGAGATTGACCATGCGTGCAACCCATCCGGCGCGTACCTTCGCGACCCTGTCGCTTGCTTTGTTTCTGGCCGCTCCACTGGGCCCCGTACAAGGCCAGGCCCCAGACTCAACGCTGCCGCCCGATAAGCCGGCCGCGAACGCCGTCAAAGTCTTGCGTGTCCGCGAGGGCGACGCCGCGGAGGTGGCCAGTTTGCTTCGGAGTTTTAGTGTTGACGTCCGCGCAAGCGATCGCCTCGGACTGATCACTGTGGGTGGTCCGCCCGAGAACGTAGCCAGAGCGGAAAAAGCGCTCCAGGAGATCGAGCAGCTCACCCATCGAACCCCTAACTCCATCGCCCGGGACGTGGAATTGATCATTCATTTCCTGGGAATCGTGGACGAGGATTCCGCTCCACCGGCCGGCCCATTGCGCGATGTCGTCGCCGAGCTCAAAAAGACGTTTCCCTTCCCGGGATACAAGCTGCTCGAGACGGTTGCGTTGCGCACCCGCGCCGGACAGGAATCGCAAATCTCGGGACTCCTACCGGAAACCCTTGGCGAGCAGCAGCGCCCCAAAACCTACGTGTTCCAGAGCCAGGTTTCCGCCATTGAGCCGCGCCAGGGCTCGCAGCTCGTCCGCTTCCATTTCATTCGAGCATCGATCCGGCTGCCGCCCGCCCCGGGCGTTAATCAGAGCGATCAGGAAATCGGAATCAACACCGCGCTCGAAGTTCTCGACGGCCAGACAGTGGTAGTCGGCAAGGCCGGAGCCGTCGGAGAATCGAAAGGTTACTTGCTGGTTCTCACCGCGAAAGTGGCGAAGTAACGCCCAGCAATCCGCCGGCTCCGGAACGAGACTTTCTAAACCACGAATCTGCACCGCGGGCCGGCGCCGCATCAAGGCGCGCCAAACGAACCCAATCCGCCGGTAATTTACCCCAAGTTATCGGCGGTTGCTCGGCGTGCGGCGCTCAAATCCTGAATGAGGTCCGTATAAAGAAAAGCGCTTCAAGATTCGCGGCGAGCTTGGAAACCAGGAGTCTCCACGGCTTCTGCGGCTGGCTCAAAAAACACCGCCACCAAAGCAGAAGCCTTACAGCGTCTTCAGCCAGAGATTACGCAGCTCGATCTTCATCGGCGGGCCGACGTGAATCTGAATGCCCAGCAGGCCCTCCAGCGCGCGGTTCTGAACATCATCATCAATCACCACGCTCATCACGTGGCCGTTGAGAACTTGTATCAGCGTGTTCCCGCGGGCGATGATGTGCAGCTTGTTCCAATCTTTGCTGATGAGCTGCGCCAGCGCGTCGCCTTCTCCCAGTGACCCCGTGACCCGCGGCTTCTTGCCGTCGGCGATGTGAGTGAACTGCCCGCGCAGGGCCAGGAAACCGCGCCCGCGCTCTTCGTAGATCTGCCCCGTGAAGCGGTTCTCGGAGTCGATGTCGGCCTGATAACCCTTCAGCACAAACTTGCCCGCGTCGGGTAATTCCGCGCTGCGGTACTGAATACCGCTGTTGGTGTTGTCGATGCGGTATTCGAGCTTGAGCTCGAAGTCCTTGGGCTTGCCGCCGCGCCAAATCAGGAAGGTGTTGCTCTTGAGCGGATTCTCCGCCGTGGTTTGCCCGACGATGGCGCCACCCTCGGCCCGCCAGAAGGATGTATCGCCTTCCCAGCCCTTCAAGGTCTTACCGTCGAATAGCGATTGGAACCCGGTCGTATCGTCAGAGATCGGATCGGGCATTGGCGGCATTCCGCCGCGCTTTTTTGGCGCCTTCTCCTGCTGCGCCTCGACGGGCGTTTCCGAGATCCAAACGCAGGCGCCACATACGACGGTGACGGCCAGAACGGCGGGCAGCAGCCTGCGCCCGCGCATCCTTAGCGAGCGAGCCCAAGTCTTCATCGAAAACAACATAGTCCCTCCTCGGCGCACGCTGGCCGATCATCCGGTAATTCGATCGTCTCGGACCCGGCGAATATCACGCCTTCGCGGCGAAGCTTCGCCGAATCCGGCTCAGTCCCAGCCGTGCGCGTTGCGCACCGCGATCATCGTG
>JBBDWJ010000218.1:0-20555 GCA_040902925.1 Bryobacterales bacterium
GACAGACCCGTCGTGGTCTCCTGACGGCTTACAGCTAGCCTTTTCGTTGTTTGGCAGCATCTGGACGATCAATGCCGCTGGTGGCGACGCCCACCAAGTGAGCACTTCGGCCGGCTACCATACGCACCCGGTTTGGTCGCCCGATGGTCACGCGATAGCGTTTGTGCGGGGCCGCCCGCCTGGAGGGCGCCTCCCTTACACTACCGGCGAATTGGGCGTCATGGATTTGGAAACCCGGCGCGAACGCACGATCCACACCAAGTCGAACGTTACGGGCAGCCCGGCGTGGTCCGCCGACAGCCGCAAGATTGTTTGCCCGTTGGACCGGCAGCTCCACGAAATCGATCTCGCCAGCGGTCAAGTCGAACGGATTCAGGCGATGCCTCGCTCCATCCCGCAACGGCCCGTATCGTTCTGGGTAGACACGCTGTGGAATCAAAAGAGAAATGAAATCCTGTTCGTCTCGCAGCGCGGCGAGGCGCCTCAGATCTGGTCTATTCCCCCGGTCGGATCGGCGATAGCGATCCAGATGCCACTAACGCGTTTCCGGCCGGAGGAAGTGGTAATGCTCGACCGCGCCGCCCTGAGCCCGGACGAATCCAGCATTATCTATTCCGCCTCGCACATCAACGGCCGAGGCAACTACGAGCTCTATCGCCTGGCTTACGATGGCGGCACACCGCAACCGCTCACGGAAACCGCCCACGACGAGTTCTCGCCGGCTGTCTCGTCGCGGGGTGAAATCGCGTACGCGGCCAACCTATTGGGGAACCTCGATCTGTTTCGCATGCCACTAGAGGGCGGCGAAGCAGCGCACGTCGCGATCCGCGGCCTACAATTTCCAGGCGGTTCCGGGCAAGTGCGAGTGCGCGTCCGCGACGAGCAGGGCAACCCTACTGCGGCGCGGCTGTTTGTGCGCGCCTCCGACGGCAAGGCCTACTGCCCGCCGGGAAGCCCGATTTACTACCATCCCTTGGATACAGGAGACCCGCGGGAGGGTTTCTTCCTCTCGCGGGGAGACGACACGTTTCCCGCGCCGGCCGGCGAACTGGAGGTCACGGCCCTCAAGGGTCTGGAGTACGAGATTGGCGCCACAATAGCCGAAGTACAGGCTGGAAGCGAAATCCAAATCGAAATCACGCTGCGCCGGTGGGCCAACTGGAGCCGCCAGGGATGGTGGTCAGGGGAAAATCACATCCATCTGAACTACAACGGAAGCTATCGGCACGGACCTGCGGAAGCCAGATTGTGGATGGACACTGAAGATCTGGATGCTGCCAATTTTGTCGTGGCCAACAGCGAAGGAGCGTTTATTCATGACAAACAATTGTTTCGGGGAAAGATTGACTCTCTCTCCAGCGGCCATCGGTACTTTTTTTTCGGCCAGGAGTTCCGGAACAGCTATCCGCTCGGACACATGGCATTTCTGAACATCAGGGAGCTTGTCGCGCCTTTCTTCAGCAGCGTGAGGGGGAGCGCCTCCCCGTATGATTTTCCTCTGAACACCATGGCCGCTCAGGCGGCCCGGTCGCAGGGCGGGCTGGTGACGTACGTGCATCCGATGAGCGACGTGCGCTATGTGTTCGACACCTGGCTTGGAGCCAAGGAACTACCCATCACAGCCGCTCTAGGAGCAGTGGATTCCATCGACGTGCTGCCGTTCGGAGCACCCGCTTATGAGCTGTGGTATCGCCTGCTGAACGCGGGTTTTCGGATTGCGGCCGGCGCCGGCACGGATACTTTCGCCAACATCCGGGGCATCAATCAGATTCCCGGAGGTTCTCGCGAGTATGTGCACGTGGGGCAGGAGATGGCGTGGGAGCCGTGGATTGAACGATATCGCCAGGGGCGCAACTTCGTTACCAGCGGTCCGCTGCTCACATTCGAGGTCAACGGCCAGCCGATAGGAGCCCTCATTTCTGCGCCGGAAGGTGGTTCGACCGCCAAGCTCGTTGCACGAGTCGTCTCCCGAGCGGCCCTAGAGCGCATCGAATTCGTGCAGAACGGCCGCGTCATTGGCGGTTGGGATACGCCGCCTGACAAGCGGGAATTCCAGGTTGAAAAAGAAATCGCCATAGACGGGAGCTGTTGGTTGGCCGTGCGGGTGGAAGGGCCCCCGGCGCGGGGCGTCTCGGCCGCGGGCCCTCTCCGAGCCCATTCCAGCCCGATCTACGTTCAAGCCGGTGGACGGCCCACCTTAGTCAGGCAGGATATCGAGCTGTTGATACGATGGGTCGATCGGCTCTGGGCGCTGCTCGAACAACGGGACAACTTCGGCAGCGACGAAAACAAGGCTCAAGCCCACCAGATGCTTGTGGTTGCGCGCCAGCACTATGTCGAGAAACTCGCTCACGCCCGGTAGAAAGCGCTTGAAAGCGGAGTCGGCAAGAGGAAGCAGAAACATGACGGAAGCTTTCCGGTCGTTGCGGGGAAAATTGATCGTATCGTGCCAGGCGCCGCAAGGAGACGTTTTTGAAGGCCCTGAGAACATGGCGCGGTTCGCCTGCGCGGCCATCGAAGGCGGCGCGGCGGGCATTCGAGCGAACGGGGCCGCGGACGTGCGTGCGATCCGGCGGCTGCTGGCGGTACCGATCCTCGGCATACGCAAGCGGACGGCTGCCGACGGAGAGACGCTGATTACGACGTCGCTCGATGATGCCCGAGAGTTGGTGGCGACCGGCGCCGACATGCTGGCGATCGACTGCACGGCGCGCGGCTGCAGCTTTGGGGCTCTGGAGCGGCTGCGTCAGGTCAAGGCGGAGTTGGGCGTCCCGATCGGCGCCGACATTGCGACGCTTGAGGAAGCGCAACGAGCTGTCGAATCCGGCGCCGACTTCGTACTCTCGACGATGCGCGGCTACGAGGTCTCCCGCGAGGCCGTATTCGAGTCTTCTTTTATCGCGGAGCTGGTGCGGCGGGTGGACAAGCCGGTGATAGCCGAGGGCGGGATTCGCACGCGGCAGCAGGCGCAAGCGGCGCTGGCGGCCGGGGCGTTCGCCATCGTCGTTGGAGCCGCGATCACGCGGCCGGGGGCGATCACAGCTCAATTCACCGCAGGCATTGGCGCCTGGAGCGAGTCGCCCGAGGCGGGCTATGTCGGCATTGACCTGGGCGGCACCAATATCAAGTACGGTGTGGTGGCGCCATCGGGAAGTCTGGAGGATGAAGGAGCGGCGCCGACGATCCGCGAGGCCACGGGCTGCGGTCTGTTGGCGCAATTGACCGAGGTGGCGTCTGAGGCGATCGCGCGGCGGCGCACCCCCCCGCGGGCGGTTGGGGTCTCCACGGCGGGCTGGGTTGACGCCCGGCAGGGCCGGGTCGTGTACGCGACGGGAAATGTGCCAGGCTGGGCGGGAGCGCGGATTGCGGAATCGATTCGCCACGCCACGGGGCCTCAACCGGCACGCTTTGGCGAACGGCGGCGAGCGCTACTGCAACGCAATCGGCGCTTCGATCAACTCTTCTGCTCCACGGGCGGCACGCCGGCCTGAAGCTCGCTCGATATCTGCCGCGCCGCATGCCGTAGGGCGTCGATAAAACTCGCTTCCTGCTCATTCCCTTCCCGTCGCATCACCGGCATCGAGATGCTGATCGCGGCGATCGCCGATCTGTCTTCCAGGAAAATTGGCACCCCGAAGCAACAGCCTTGCGAGTGGGATTCCTCGCGCTCGATGGCGTACCCCTTGGAACGAATCCGCTCGAATTCGGCGCGAAGCTCTTGCTCGTCGGTAATGGTCTGCTCGGTGTAGCGGTAGATCCCGTAGCTGCGCAGGAGCTGCTCGCGCCGCTCCTCGGTCTGAAAAGCCGCGATGGCCTTGCCCAGCGAACTGGCGTGGGGCGGGATAATCCGGCCCACCGTGTTGCCCATGCGGATCATCTGGGGACTTTCGACCACGGCCACTACTTCGATGTGATTGTTGAACAGACAAGCGAGACTCCCGGTCTCGCGAAACTGACGCACCAATTCCTTGATGCGAGGCTCTGCCGCGCCGATCAGCCGGCTTGCGAATTGGCTGGGCACCAGGGCCTGGGCATCGGCCGAAAGGCTATAAAGGCCTAGCTCGTTGCGGGTCACATAACCAGCCGCCTCCAGAGTTCTCAGCAGGCGGAATACCGAGGTTTTTGCGCCACCCAACCACGACGTCAGCTCGTGCAACGACAACGGTTGATCTTTTCGCTTTAGGTACTCGAGAACGTCGAGAGCCTTCCCCACGGCTCTCGAAAAGTAGCGATCTTCGTTGGCCTTGCGGGACCTTCCGTTCTTGGTCGTCGAGAGATTTGCTCGTGGCAAGGTCGCCTCTCCTTAAGCAACGCGTAGACTTTTCAGCTTGTGTTTCCGGAGTTTCTATCTTATTCCATCTTACGATAGTTCGGACAGCGAAGGGATTGGAAAATTCAAAACTGCATGGCCCGCGAGACGGTTGCCGCGCCGGATCCACGCCAACATCACGGCCGCCTATGTCGTCCGGCCGCGACAGAATTTCGAGCGGTTGTCACGGCCGGCAGGCATCTTTGCATCAAAAAGCTGGACTCCTATCCAAATCGAAGCCACGTTGAAAAGCGGCCTGCGCAACTTCGAGCTTAGCGATTCTGGGCGCACAAGCGTTGATCAATGACTCGGGCGCGCGTCACCAGGGCGGCCGGGTAGGGTCCGCGCGGGCGCTCCAGTCGATCGGCTCAATCGGGCCAACCAGCACCACGTAGCTCGCCGCGCCAACAATCGCCATAATTGCCGGCGAGAGGAATGCCCAGTAATAACTCCCCGTGTTCTGCACAATGTAGCCGGTCACGATCGGTGCAATTACACCCGCGAGGCTGTTGATCGTGTTCTGAATACCGGTCCATTTGCCGGCCGCATCCGCACCGGCCAGTGTCTGTGAGATCGCCCAAAGGTTGGACGCATAGATTCCAAACGCCACGTAGGCCACCGTAAGAAACGCGATCGACCAGCCCACGCTCGAGACCAAGGCGGCCGGCAACATCGCGATCGACAACAGCAGCCCGCAGATAACGAACGTTTTTCTGACGCGCGTGGGCGAACCGCCGCGCCTGATCCAGGCGTCCGAAGCCCAACCGGCGGTAACGGCGGCGACGGCGCTGCTCCAGAACGGAATCGACCCGAGCACTCCCATCATCTGCAGCGAAAGATTTCTTTCGTTGACGAGATAGGTCGGCAGCCAGGTCAGCAAAAAATAGAACCCGTAGGCGTAGCAGAAGCTGCCGATGAACGTGCCCCAGGCGTCGCGCCGCCGGATGATCGCGAGCAGACTGGGAGAGGGACGCCGCTCCGCCGGGCCGGTTTGTTGCGGCCGCGGCGCAAAGATCAGCCAGGGAATCAGCCACAGCAAGCTGCCGACCCCCAACGCGAAGAACATGATCCGCCAGCCGTAGTGGGCCATCAACAGCGCTCCCACGAGCGTCCCGATGGCCGGCCCAAGTTTCGTTCCAGCGTCGAGCAACGAGTTCGGCAGCGCTCGCCGCTCGGGCGGGAAGCCGGCCGCGATGATTTTCGAGAAAACAGGAAAGGTGACGGTCTCGCCGGCGCCGAGGACCAGCCGCAGCACAAGCAGCGCCGACATGCTCGTGGCGAACCCCGAGGCAAATGTCGCCGTCGACCAAAGCAGGAAGCCGGCCGCAAACACCCAGCGCACCGGATAGCGGTCCGCGAGCCAACCCGCCACCACCATGAATCCGGTGTAGGTCCAGAAAAACGCCGAGAATAGAAGGCCGAGATCGACCGGGGAAAGCGAGAGTTCCTTCGCAATTTCCGGAGCCCCGACCGACAGGCTGCCGCGGTCAATGTAGTTGAGACACGCCGCGAGAAACAGAAGGAAGATGACAACCCACTGCTTGAGCGGGACTCGATCGACCGCTTGAGTTGTCGTCACCGGCAGTGCCCTTCACCGCGCAACACGAGCACGCGAGTATCCCGAGTCAAATACTCTCTGACTGAGCCGAGATAATCCGACGCGCGAAAATCGCCGCAGGCGATCCGAGCCCCATCCGCAAGGGTGGGGCCACGCTGCCCGGATAACCAGCGCCAGCCGGTTCCAAGCCGATACAGTTCCAGCAGCCGGCGCATCGCCGGATCGCAAATGCTCACTATGTGCTTCCTTTCGGTACGGCCTCCAGCGGAAAACGCACGTAGCGCATTCGCTGCCGGTTCCAGGTGTAGGTAATGTGGAGATCGCCCTCACGGCCCTGAATCATCGCGGGGTAGGAATACTCGCCCGGTTGGCTTTCGAGCGCTTCGAACATCTGAAAATGTTCTCCGTCCTCGCTGACCGCAAGGTTCAGCGGCGAACGGCCGCTGGCGGTGTGATTGTAAATCAGCACGACCCGTCCGTCGCGTAACGCCACGGCATCAATGCCCGAGTTCGGGTTCGGCACATCGATCGGGTGCGCCTGTGTCCACGTCGCGCCGCCATCGGAGGAATCCGCCACACACACTCTTCCGGTGCGGGCGGTCGCGCGCGCATAAAGCCGCAGCCATTGCCCGCCCATCGAAACAACCGAGGGCTGGATGATTCCGTCCGTATACTTCCATTCCTCCGAACCGGGAACTTCCGGCGGCTCATGCCCCGCCGCCGGCGCACAGCCGTCGCCTCGCACCGTGATCGGTCCCGCTTTGGTCCAGATCTGGCCGCCGTCGGTGCTGCGCTCGATCCAGCAGGCCCACGAGCGGTAGGTTTCGACCGATGTTCCGCTGACGATGGCGCCGTCGTTCATCACCAGCGGCTTGGTGCGCACGGGGCCGTAAAGCCCGGCGGGAAGATGCTCGACGGGCGACCAGCTCTTGCCATCGTCATCGCTCCACAGCCGGCCCGCGGTCCAACTGACCGGGTGAGCGCCGAACTTGTAGTAAAGCCAGAGGCGATCATCCGCCGCGTGGAACAGCACCGGGTTGTAGCAAGCGATGCCGCTTTCCCGCACCAGCTCAACGGGCCGGGACCATCCCGCCGGCGTGCGGCGCGAGCCCCAGATCGCCACATCCGGGTTGCCTTCCGCGGACCCCGCGAACCAGGCCGATAGCAAGCTGCCGTCGCGAAGCTCGACTATGGTCGATGCATGGCACGATGCAAACGGGGCTTTTGAAAAGACAAACTCGCCGTTGCCGCCCGTGCGAACCTTCGAAGCGGAGCGGACCTTCGCAACGGCGCGAGCCTCTGCCCCGGCGCGAGCATCTACACCGTCGCGGGCTTCCGCACCGGCACGGGCTTCCGCACCGGCACGGGCTTCCGCACCGGCACGGGACCGGGCTTCAGAGGAAGCGTTCCTGGAAGATCCGGTCTTGGCCTTCACGCCGCGTCTCCCCGCCGGGCGCGTGCCGCCGCGGCTGCCCGGCTCATGACTTCCGCCACTCGCTCTTTGGAAATTCCCTTCCCCTCGAGTTGCCGACCGTGCAGGATCCAAAACGCCTCGACTCCTTGGTTGACGACCATCGGCACTCCATCCATCGTGATAAATCCTCGCGCTCGCCCGGCGCGCAGAAACGGCGTTTCGCTGTCCCCGAGCACTACGTCACTCAGCACGGCGTGCTTGGGGAGGAGCGCCATCAAACGTTCCGCCTCGGCAAGGTTCGCTTCGATATTGCCGGGGGTCGCCGGCAGCTCGGCGGGCGCCAGCGCGGAGTAAGCCTCCAGACTGCCCGACGACCCTTTGGTCGAAACATTGACCACTGCATCCGCCGCTGTGAGGTGCCGCGAAATCTCTTCCTCGGCCGCGAAGCTGGCGGCCTGCCCGTGGAAACGCCGATTGACCCTGCCGGCGAGATCTTCGGCCCGACGCGGTGTGCGGTTGACGATCACCAGCCCGGCGCCGCGTCCGGCGAGAGCGAAAGCGACCGAGCTCGCTGTTCCACCTGCGCCCAGCATAACGATTCGCTTTCCCTGCAAGTCCTGCTGCCTCTGCCGGAAAACTTCCTCGAGACTCCGGGCATAGCCCGCGCCGTCGGTATTGTACCCTCGCAGCTTTCCTTGCGCGGTCCTGACGAGGAAGTTGACCGACCCCGCCGTCTCGGCCGCTTCATCGAGTTCATCAAGATACTCGATCACTGCATCTTTGAACCCGACGCCCGCCCCGCCGCCGAGGTACTTTGTGTCTCGCCGCAGCACTTTCAGAATCTCGCCACTGCGCCGCGAGCTTCCCACCAGCATGCAGTTTTGGGCTTCGATTCCAAAGGCCATGTAGGACTCATTCCACATGGTCGCCGTCATCGCGGGATAGTCGTGCTCGATCAGCGGCAGGGTGTATTTCTGAACCTCAAGGCTCTGCGGATTACCCGCTGGTTTCCGGGCGAACGAAAGGACTCCGGCGGACAACAGATCCTCCGCGCTTTGACACTCATCAAGGCTTTTGGGGTTAGTCGATGCCAATAGGTACCTGCCGTCAACGGGCGAGCGGTGGATTGCACGCAATTCCGCGCGGGTGAGGCCTGCTCGTGCCGATCTTGAGCTCCCCCCGCAAGCTGGACACCGGCGCCCCGATGGCCCGGCTGCATTTGTGAAAGAGTATTTCATTTTTGACCACGACGCAACCACGCATCGCGGTTCCGCAGCCGGAATTCTCCAGGAATCGGCGAACTGCGGGAGTCTGCTCGCCGGGTCTCAAAAGCGCGTATGCGTCCCACGCGGCCCCTATTCTCAGCGTCCCGCAGCCCTTTGGCGTCGATCCCGCAGTGTCCGCCCCAATCGCCCGTACCAGAAATTGACAACGGGTCTATAATTGTGAAATACGTTTCGCATAGACAGCGCGCGAAGTACCGCCTGCGGACCCGTTCCGCGGCGGGACGGCGCGTCGTGCGCGGCTGTGATTCGCCAATCGAGGGGAAGACCCAACCAATGACCAAGCCCCCCAAAATAGACCGCAGAGAGATGCTCAAAGCGGCCGCCGGCTCGGCTGCTCTGGTCGTGTTAGGCCCCGCATCGTCAGCCGCTCCGCAGCATCACGCTGTGGCGGCCGCGAGCGCCGTAGAGGCCTCGCCGTGGCAGCCGAAATTCTTCAGCGCCGAGCAGAACGAGCTGGTGGCGACGCTCGCCGAGCTGATCCTGCCGGAAACCGACACCCCTGGGGCCCGTGCGGCAAAGGTCAACGAGTACATCGATCTGGTGCTCAGCGACGAGACCGCGCGCACGCAAGAAAACTTCCTGGGCGGCCTGGCGTGGATCAACCGCCGCGGCAACGAGCTGTTTCAGAAGGATTTTCTCGCACTCAGCAACGAGCAGCAGGTCGCGATTCTGACCCGCCTGGCGGATAGCAAGAACATCCGCCCCGAAGACAAAGACGGCCGCCGCTTCTTCCTCGACATCCGCCGCCGAACCGTCTCCGGATACTACACCTCGAAAATCGGCATGCACGAGGAACTCGAGTACCAGGGCAAAACACCACTGGCGGAGTGGCCCGGCTGCCCGCATCCAGGCCACCACGGCAGCAGCGACTGATTTCCGAGTTGGAGCTTCACCCTCATCATGGCGACAACAATCTACGATGCGGTCATTGTGGGCACCGGCGCGACCGGCGGAATGGCGGCGAAAGTTTTGGCCGAGCACGGCATGCAGACGCTGCTTCTGGAAAGCGGCCCGTCGATCAGCAGCGCCGACTTCCTCACCCATTCGATGCCTTATGAGTTCCCGTTCCGCGGCGCGGGCGCACCGTCGAAAGCGCGGCGGGTCGGTCGCCCGGCGGCATCGGAGCGGACGCCGTTTGTCGGCTATCACGCCGAGGACGATCAGCACCCCTACACGTTTCCCGAAGGCAACCCCTGGAGTTGGTCGCATTCGCGCATTCTCGGCGGACGAACGCTGCATTGGGGCCGCCAATCGCTGCGCCTGGCCGAGTACGACTTCAAAGGCGCGTCGATCGACGGCCAGGGAGTCGACTGGCCGTTCACCTACAGCGATCTCGAGCCCTACTACGATAAGGCCGAGGAATACGTCGGCGTGCAGGGCATGAAGGAGGGCCTGCCGCAGATTCCCGACGGTAAATTTCTTCCGCCGTTCGCCTTCAACTGCTACGAGCATTTGATGAAGAACGCGGCTCGCAAAATGGGCTGGCATCTGACAGCCTTGCGCACCGCGCAGTTAAGCCGCGCGCACCGCGGCCGCCCCGCCTGCCACTATTGCGGCAGTTGCGGCACGGGCTGCGACATCGGCGCCTTCTTCTCGACGATCGCTGTGACCTTGCCCGACGCTCTGGCGACAGGCAATCTGAAACTCCAGACCGATTCCGTCGTGCGTCACGTGCTGGTCGATAAGGAAGGCCGCCCGAAAGGCGTTGGCTATCACGACCGGCTCACCAAGGACTACCGCGAAGCGTTCGCCAAGGTCGTAGTGCTGGCCGGCTCGACTCTCGAGTCCACGCGCATCATGCTGAACTCGACATCGCCGCGCTATCCCAACGGACTCGCCAATTCGAGCGGCGTCCTCGGCCACTACCTCACCGATCACATCAGCGTGGGGAACATCGCGGGCGCGCTACCCGACCTGGTCGGCGGGAAAATTCTCAACGAAGACGGCAAGTCCAACGGCTCCTACATCCCGCGCTTCCAAAACATTGACAAACCGCATCCGGATTTCGTACGCGGCTACGGCATCATGGTCAAAGGCGGCGCCAGCGCGACTCCCGGCCATGCCAACAGCATCGACGGCTTCGGCGCTGATTACAAGCGCAGGATCAAAGCGCTGCATCCGGCCATGGTGAACGTATACGCGCGCGGCGAGCCGCTACCGGTCTACGACAGCTATATCGCGATCGATAAGAACCTGGTCGATCACTGGGGCATTCCGGCGCTGCACATCCACTACAAGAGCACCGAGAACGACCAGAAGATTCGCAAGCATGCTTTCGACAGCATGATGGAGCTGATGCACACAGCGAAAGTCGAGATTCTTTCGGCGAGCGACAGGTTGAGCACGCCCGGCACGATCAACCACGAAATGGGCACGGCGCGCATGGGGCATGATCCGAAAACGAATGTACTGAACGCCTACAACCAGGCGCACGACGCAAAAAATCTGTTCGTCGTCGACGCCTCCTGCTGGCCAAGTTCCGGATGCCAGAACCCGACCCTGACCATGTTGGCGATCGCATGGCGGGCCAGCGACTACCTGGCCGAGCAGTACCGTAAGGGTGAGTTGTAAGAAGCCGTAGCCGGAGCCTACTGCCCCGCCCCAACCACTTTCAAGAACTGGTCCCACGCAACGGCCGGCCCGTGAATCGGGGCGATCGTTGAAACATCCAACCCCAACCGCCGCACATGCTCATGGAAAGTTCGATGCGAAGCGCTGGCCGCGGGCATTGGTTCGCCCGCCGCCGGTGGATCGTAAAGGTCCGCCTCGATAACGATCTTCTCCGTTGGAAGATAGGCCATCAGCATTCCCTCGCCATGAGCCAACGGCTGCACGTAGGACACGTGCAAATTGCGAGTGCCGTCGCTGATCACGTAGTTTTCCGCGACCGTTTCCATCACATAGCCCTCGCGAATCTCCGTGGGCTGATACAGGGTCACCATATCGGGCTCGAGAGTCCGCGGGACGTAGTTCAAGTACTCCTCTTCAAAGAACACCCGGTTTCGCTTGTGCGTGACAATCGTCGCGCCGATGTGGTGATAAGTTCTAAGCCCGCCCATATGGTCGAAATGATCATGAGTATTCACGACAAATCGAACAGGCTTTTGGGGAACCAGCCGCACAATCTCCTCGATCACGGCAAGCGACCGCCGTTCATCCAGAGGCGCCTCAACCACGGCCACAAAATCCCGGAACTCAACGGCTACGCTGTTGTGCGTCGATCCGCCCAGCAGCCACACGCCCTCGGCTAACCGCGCGGTCTCGACGCGTTGCGCCACCACTGCAGCGCGCACCGCATCAGGAACCACCGGAGCCGCCCCGCACGCATTCGGCCGGATATCCGCAAACGTGCCGCCAAAAGCATTGTGCCCGCCGCTGATCGTCGGCTTGAATCGCTCGTCGTCGTAACCCTCGTGATGATGCCAACCGGCGGGAAAAGTAATTCCGTCGACTTGCTTCCACTCGGTGTGCTCGTGCTCGTAGTTCAAATCTCCGAGCACGGCATGGGGAATTTTGGTCTCGATCCGCTGGATCAGATTCTTGCTATTGATCGTCGCGTTCACCCGATACTTGCCCAGCATCGTTATAGAAACAACCGCGACCTTCTCGATAGCCCCGGTCGTCGCGCCGTCGCGCCCGCTTTCGACCATCTCCCAACGCCAGATCGCCTTCGGATTCGCGCCAGGCATCGCGGCGGCTTTCAAAAACCCGGGCGGGTTGAGCCAAAGGTCAAGCTGCCAAAGCTCGGCCATTACCGGCGCCGGTATCGCTTCCCCGCTCTCGCCGTCGTTGTGCCAGGCGTAATTGCCGCTGACCACAAACGTCTGCCGGGAATTCTTTTGCAGCGGAGTTCCGCCCAGCCAGCCGACGCCATACTTCCACGCTCGCGGATTCATCCCCGGCTTGCGGTCAAACTGCTCGACCGATGACCGCGTTTCAAAATTGATCGTGCGCGTGTAGTTAGCGAGTTCCTCGCCGCGCGGCCAGTCCGTGTCCTGAGTAAAGTTCTGCCCGACCTTGCCGGAATATCCGGTACCCGAAAAAGTGATGCACTTCAGCTTGTCCGCGCCAATGGCCCGCGAAGCGGCCTGCAGCACGGGCTGCGGGTCAATGTAACCAGGCGGCAAGGTCTGGCCATGCACGGAAAACGCGGCAAGCGCGACGAACGCAACGAGCGATGTTGTCAGCCTCATGATCCGTCCTATGATAGTGGAACCCGGCGGCCGCCAACGGCAAAAAATGTCGCGTCATTATTGAACGAACAACCCGCCGCGCCCCAAGCTCCGCTATACTTCTGGCGTTTGAATCCCACCCGGAGGCCGCCCATGACCCGCCGCGACGCCTTGCGGGGCTTGACGCTGTTCCTGGCGCAGAGCCCTCTCTGGACCGCCCAACAAACCAATGACCCTGGCGCCTTGCCCACGATCGAAGAGATGATCAACGTCTTCGACTTCGACCCCGTCTGCAAGGCCAACACTTCCAAGGCCGCCTACGAATACGTCTCAGGCGGAGGCTGGGACGAGTGGACGCTGACCCGCAACCGCGAGGCGTTCCAAAAGATCACCTTCCGCCCGCGTTTTCTTCGCGAAGTCGACCGGCTGGATCTCTCCATCACGCTGTTCGGCAAGCAACTGCCGTCACCGATTTTTGTCGCTCCCACAGGGACGCACGGCGTCGTGCACGCCGAAGGCGAATTGGCCACGGCGCGCGCCGCCGGCGCCGCCAACACCCTGATGGTGATCTCGTCGAGCAGCAGCTACCCGATCGAAAAGATCGCCGCCGCGGCCACCGGACCACTGTGGTTCCAGCTCTACGCGGCCGGCGACATTGCGGGAACGCGCGAACGCGTCGAGCGGGCGATCGCTGCGGGCTGCCAGGCGGTTTGCTTCACCGTTGACGCACCGTACGCTGCGCCGCGCGAACGCGATTTTCGCAACCGCCTGGAGCGCCCCGATTCGCAGCGGCCGGCTCGCCGCGCGCGTGGTGCGCCTCCTCCCAACTCTTACGGGCTCGATCCGCGCCTCACGGCGTCTCTCAACTGGGGTTTTGTCGATCAGCTCCGAAGCTGGGTCAAGGAGCCGGTATTGATCAAAGGAATCCTGACGCCCGAAGATGCGCTGCTCGCCGCCGAGCATGGCGCCGATGGCGTCGTCGTCTCCAACCACGGCGGCCGCTATCTCGACGGCGACCCGTCCACGATCGAAGTGCTCCCCGAAATCGTCGACGCTTTGAATGGAAAGATTCCCGTGCTCATCGACAGCGGTTTCCGCCGCGGCACCGATGTTCTCAAGGCGCTGGCTATCGGGGCAAAGGCCGTGCTCGTCGGCCGCGCGCCGCTGTGGGGCCTCGGCGCATTCGGCGAATCCGGCGCGCGGCGCGTGCTTGAAATTTTGCGGAGGGAACTCGCCTGGGCCATGGCGCTGGCCGGCCGCGCGAATATCGCGTCGATTGACCGCAGCCTGATCCGCATCGACCCGTGACGCGGTTCAAGGTTGTGCGGAGTTGCCGTTGGGAACGCAGGCGGAAGATCGACCGGGTAGAGAAAGACTTTGCCGTCTGCGGCGCGACTGACGAGCATCAAGAACGGATAGGGAAGAGTGGCCGCTATGCGGCGAGGGACAGGCGCCATCGCCTGTCCCAAAAATCCTCCGCAATTCTGCGCACACGCTAAGCCGTGCTAATACTGGATCGCCCGGCTTAGTGACGCCAGCTCCCACACCCTAGTTCGTCGCAAAGCAATAGAAAAACCCGTTTCCGCCGGTCCCCTGGAGATTCTCCTGGCTGCACCCTTTCGAACCGTGCGCGGAATTCCATGAATTCGGGTTCGCGCCGCCGCCCTGCTTGTCGTGATGCCCGACCTGCGCGCTGCCGTCGGCGCCGCCGCTGGTCCAGTTGCCGCAGGTGTGGTCGGCTGTATCGGTAAATGCCGTGCCATCCATCTGCGAGCCCGTCAGAATGTCGTGCATGTTCGGGCTATCCCCACGCCCGTTCACCACCTGCCCCGTTTCGGTCAGCGAACCTTCTTTACCGAGTTTGTTGTTGTCGGAATGTAGGTCGGCGACACTGGACGCTACCTGGACGCCTTTGGCGTTGACCCAGGGGCCTTTGCCAATTCGATCGCGAGCGTTGACCGCTGCCGTGCCGCCCGACGCGCCGGCGCTCAAATAAGCATGCCAAGTCTTGCCGCCCGCGCCGGCAGCCTTCGCCAAGGCCTGGCAATGCTGATCCGCGCCACTCAAGCCGCCGAGCGCCGCGCCTTTGCCGGGCCCTTTGCTGGTGATAAAAAAGCTCGTCGTATTTTGCGCAGGCGCCACTGACGCAAAAGTGCTCAGCGCGGCCAAGGCCAAAATAAACTTCGTCTTTCGCATGGTAATCCTCTCCTCTTGTTCGCAGTCGCGAGAACGGCGGAAGAGTCCGCCGTTTCACTTTACAAATGACGCCCGGCTATCGCCGGCGTTACTCTTCGATTCCTAAGCTCGATCACGATTCGTCCGCTCGGTCACACTGCCCGAAGCCACGGCGCGCCGCGCTGTCAGCGCCAGTAGGCAAGAACAAAACCGAAAAGCAGCAGCCGCGTCAGGTCGAAACTCGAATTGATCGCGACCAGCCCCCAGCGTTTGAACTCCCAGGCGACGCGCCCGATCTGCAGCGGCAGAAAAAAACCGAGCCACGTCCACACCGCTCCGTTGAGCCCATACACCCAAGGCGCTTGATCCTCTCCCGCGCCCCACGTCGAAGGACGCCACACCGCCATGCTATGCGCCAGCACAAACGCAATCAGCAGCGAGCCCAGAGCAAACAACGCCATCGACTTGCCCATGGCTGCTCCGCCAGGCGGCTCCATCTTGTCGAACCCCATATGCCGCGCCCAAGCTTTGCCAAACACCGGCCCGAACCACAAAAACCCCACCGGCATTGCCAACACAACACAGACCAACACCGCAAGATAGTTCACTGCGATTTCCGGCTGCATCTTCGTTCACCCCCGCGGACCACCGCCCGCACCCTCGTCGCGCCAGTATAGTAGCGCAACGGTCCAACGCGCAACGCACCCAGATTACCGAACAACCGAATAGCCGAATAGCCGAATAGCCGAATAGCCGAATAGCCGAATAACGGATGAACCGATCAACGGATCAACCGATCAACCGATCAACCGATCAACGGCTAAGATAACCCCATGGACCCTGTATCCCGTCACTACGGCATCGCCGGAGTGCTCGACATCATCCTCGACGCGCTGCGAGCGGAGGGCAAGGACCTCGACAAGCTCACACCGGCCGATCTGGCGCCCGTCGACGAGTTCCACATCCGCGGGCGGGAAGCGACCATCGAATTGGCGGAATTGGCCGGGGTCGAAGCGGGCATGCACGTGTTGGATGTCGGATCGGGAGTAGGCGGCTCGGCGCGCTATCTGGCCTCGGAGTTCGGCTGCCGCGTCACCGGCATCGATCTGACTCCGCAATACTGCGAGGCCGCGACAGCGCTCGCAAAACTCGTCGGCGCCGGCGGGCTGACCGAATTCCGCTGCGCCAGCGCGCTCGAGATGCCGTTCGACGACAATACCTTCGACCTCGCCTGGACGCAGCACGTTCAGATGAATATCCAAGACAAGCCGCGCCTCTATCGCGAAATCGCCCGCGTGCTGCGCCCCGGCGGACGCTTCGTCTTTCACGACATTCTGGCCGGCCCGGCAGGCCCGCCGCACTTCCCCGTCCACTGGGCCAACGAGCCCGCGCTGAGTTTCCTGATCGCCCCCGACGCATTGCGGAAGCTGCTTGAGACCAGCGGGTTCAAAACACTGGCATGGAAGGACACCACGGAAACAGCAACCAACTGGTTCCTGGCCGCCATGGAGAAACGCCGAAAAAACGGCGCGCCTGCGCTGGGATTGCACCTATTGCTGGGAGACACCGCCCCGCGGAAAGTCCAGAACGTCGGCCGAAATCTAACCGAGAAGCGCCTGACCGTGTTCCAAGGTCTGCTCGAAAAGCAGTCCGTGCCAACCCCTTGACGAAGCCGCATCCGTAGCAAGTGGCGGCCTCGAAAAAAAGGAAGGGCTACGCCGAACTTCTTCGGGTAACCCTCCCCGCCTATATCGTCAGGCCTCGCTGCATCGCCTTCGTGCGAGTCGAGCAGGACCGGCACGAGTACCGGCCCTCACGTTGCTGCGTACTTCTTGCTGCGTTACTGCACGCGGCCCATCTTGCCGGCGCTGTAGTCCTTCACGGCCTGGGCCAACTCTTCCTGCGTGTTCATCACGAATGGACCATAGCTGGCCACCGGCTCGCCGATCGGCTCACCGCTTAAAACCAGCAGCGTCGAATCCTGTCGGGCTTCGAGCGCCACTGTTTCTCCGTCCGCGCTGAGCAGCGCAAGCCGGGCTTCTCCCTCGATCTCACGCGAAGAGCCCAAGCCGACGTTTCCTTTGAGAAGCACCAGCGCCGTGTTGTGTCCCTCGGTGAGGTTCAACACGGCCTCGTGGCCCGCGTTCAACCGCACGTCGAAGACGTTGATGGGCGTGAACGTCTTGGCCGGTCCCTTTGCGCCATGCAGCTCTCCGGCGATCACGCGAGCGTAACCCGCCGGGCCAAGCTCCGCGATCGGAATCTGCTCCTTGGTGATCGCCTGATAGCGCGGCGCGGTCATCTTGTGCGCTTTCGGGAGATTCACCCAAAGCTGAATCATCTCGAACGTGCCGCCCTGCTTGGTGAACTCACGCTCATGCTTCTCCTCGTGTACGACACCGGATCCGGCGGTCATCCATTGCACGTCGCCGGGCCGAATCGTCCCCGCATTTCCGCCCGAATCGCGATGATCGACCGATCCCTGGTAGGCGATCGTGACGGTCTCGAAACCGCGGTGCGGATGCTCGCCAACGCCGCGGGCGCGATCCGACGGCGCAAACTGGGTCGGTCCGGCATAGTCCAGCATGAGAAACGGATCGACCTCCTGACTCACGCCGTTCGACGGAAACAGATTGCGGACATGAAAACCGTCGCCAACCCAATGGGTCGAGCCGCTTCCGAATGTCCAAACTACGTTCTTGTTCGTCATTGCGTTCTCCTTTTCGATTCTCGAACGGACAATGCCGCCTCGCCGGCCCCTCTAGCCATGCTCGCGTTTGTGCAGCAAAGAGCCCGCGTGGCGGCCGCCCTCAAGCGCTGTTCCGCGCCTTGTCCTCCACGCCCCGGCCCAGCTTGCGCAGCAAGGCGACAAGCGTGGCGCGCTCCCGCCCGGATAACACCGCCACCGCAAGCTCCATCGATTGGGCGTGGCTGGCAAACATCGCGCGGATGAGGCGCCCGCCCCGCGCAGTCAGGTGAACCACGCGAGCGCGGCGATCCTCCGCGTCAGCCCGCCGCTTCACAAGCCGGCGGCGCTCCAGCCTGTCGACCGCCGCCGTCATCGATCCGCTAGTCAGCAGCACCTTCGCGCCAAGCGCGTTGACGGGCAGCGGCCCCTTGTGAAGCAGCGCCTCAAGCACCGCGAAATCGCTAAGGCAGATACCAAGACGCTCGACGTCGTGCCGTGCAACGGCCCCGAGCGCGCGAGTCGCCTTCCAAAGCACCAGCCAAAGATGGGCGCCGCTGGCGGCCTTGGCGCGATATCCAGTTGGCTTGTCGTTTGACATTGTCTTGATATCAAGATGCTTGAAACCAAGAAAAGTTGCAAAGGTCATGCCGCCGGACGCGCCAAGGCGGCCCCAAGCCGCAGAAATGTGCCTAAGGCCACGGCGCCAAAGGCTTGGTCAATCTGGATTGGGAGGGAAATTCCCAGCGCGATGCACTGGGCCGATGCGCCGGAGCCACCCCCACCGAGCAGGACGAGGGGTAGCACAGACAATCTTGTCTGTGTCCGGAGTTTGGAATACAACGGGCCGCCCCCCCCGCGCCAGGACGCGGCTACCGGTTCCTGTTCAGGCTTGACGGCGCCATCAACACAACGATATCGTTGTCTTAGTGATCCCCGGCTTTGACGCCTCGGGCAAGCTGCCACCGGGTATCCACGCGGCGGCCTGGACGCAAATCGCTTCTCGGTTCAAAGGGATCGTTGCTGTAGACCTGAGGAGGTGGCGAGCGTGATCAAGAACGAGCGGCAGTATCGGATCACCAAGGCGCAAGCGGAGCGATTTGAACGGGCCGTGTCTGAAGTATCGGCCCAGCCGAGCCGCGGCGTGCCTCGCGCGCTGCACAAAGCCCAACTCGATGGACTGAAAAGCCAGTTGAATGACCTGCGAGGCGAAATGTCCGAGTACGAGGCGTTGCGATCCGGCAAGCGCCGCAGCCTCGCGCTGGAATCGATCGAGGAGCTACCAAAGACCCTGATTCAAGCCCGCATCGCCGCCGGCTTGAGCCAGGACGAACTGGCCGCAAAACTGGGGCTCAAACCGCAACAGATCCAGCGATACGAAGCCACGAATTATCAAGCGGCAAGTCTCCAGCGGGTGAACGAGGTCGTTCGCGTACTCGGGTTGAAGCTGCGCCGCGGGGCCGAGTTGCGGCTGGTTTCGTAGGCTAGAGCGCTGAAAGAAAATGATTTTTGAAGGTGGCAGCGAGCAGGAAGCGGGACGCTTGCGTCGAGCCACGCTGGCCGGTCTGCCACTGGGGGAGTCGGAGTTCGTGGAAGACCTGGAGCGGGCCTTCGCACGCCACTACGACCCGTAACGGATCCGGAAGAGTCTCTTTCCGGAACGCAGCCGTAACGCCGAACTCAGCGACGCGAAGCCGAGCTTGCGGGTGGCACGTGGTAGTTGATCAGTCTGTCCAAGCTGTCGGTGAACTCCTCGCTCTTCCGCAATAGCGTCAGCACCTGGTCCAGGGTCTTTCTCTCTTTAGGGCTTGGCTCGGCCGAAAGGCGCGGTCCCGGCGCCCCGAGCATGTAGGCCAGATCGCTCCATCCCTTTCTAGTGGATTCTGCGATACAGAAGTCCAGTACTTCGTCCGGCACAACGTGTTCATACTTCTGGACCGACTGAAACGACTTCTCCAGGGCGATGGCAAACTCGCTCTGGCTCCAGCCCATCCGGCCCCTAAACTCTTGCAGGGCAAGCTTTACGGGCTCACGCTCTTCGATACGACGCAGTTTCTCTCGCCTCTTCCCGGCGGTCTCGTTCTTGACCGATGTGATCGTTCGGCGTCCCATGGAACATCAGTATAAGCCTACACATAGGCCTATGTCAAGAGGAGACGAAAAACCCACATCCCTTTGACGGCGTGAATTTCCCGCTATGCTCTTAGCTAAAAACGTGACAAGCTAACAACGTCACGGGCTCAATTTTGACATTGCGGTCCAGAGCGATCAGTGACCAGCGACCGATCTCCGGTCTTCCCAGCCGCCCCGGATCGCCCGTCTCAGCCGAATCAGTCACAACCCAATCAGCACAATAAAATCAATGGCATGCGAGCGAAATCCCCGAAAAGTTTGGCGCCGCGTGCTACCCTCCACATAGAGGAAGAGTAGGCCAAAAATGCGGAGGGCAAAGGTCGAGGACGGGCGCCTGAGGGGCCGTAGACAAGACACAGAGAGCGGCCCAAAAACCGAAACCCAATGTTTTCAGTCCCGAAGCAGGAAAAACGTCGCCAAAACCGCTCAAAACTGCTCACCCGAGCGCGCCCAACCAAAGTGGAAATTGAGGATGTCACCTTTTTTCCAAGGTGGTGGCCGTCCCGGTTGGCGTCGGCGGCTCTTGCCCTAACACCAAAGCCAAGCCAACGAGGCTATCGGGCGCAGCGATCAGGTGGACGCGGTTGGTCAGCGGGCCATAGGGGACGATATGTAATTGCTTTTGCTCTCAACTCTGCCTTCGTTCCTAGCCGTGAGGAAACCGTGACTGACTCATTAAAGATTCCAGCACCGAAAGTTTTCATGAGCCATGCGACCGCTGACAAAGAACGGTTTGTGCTTGAATTCGCCACTCGACTTCGAGAGCATGGTACCTGACCTATGCGCGGCCGAGGGCCGGGGTGGAGGACCTGGACGCACTCA
>JBBDWJ010000219.1:0-20333 GCA_040902925.1 Bryobacterales bacterium
CTCTCCCAGGTCAAGCTGATCGCTTCGCGCATTCACGAGAAGCTGCCGGAAAGCGTCTGCCTTGACGATTTGATCAGCGCGGGTGTTCTGGGGTTGATCGACGCTGTCGATCACTTCGATCCGACCCTGAACGTGAAGCTGAAAACCTACGCCGAGCACAAGATCCGCGGCGCGATCCTCGACAGCTTGCGCAGTCTCGACTGGGCGCCCCGCAACAAGCGGCGCAAGTCCAAGCAGATCGAGGCTGCGATTTCGGAAGCCGAACGGCGGCTGAAGCGGAGTCCGACCGAAGAAGAGGTGGCCGAACAGTTGGCGATTACGCTCGAAGAGTACCGCCGCTGGCTGGTGGAGATTCGCGGCATCAATCTGGCGCCGATCGAGCAGGCAGCCACGGGCGACAACGAGGGAACCGACATTCTGCGCTTCATTTCCGACGTCGAAGACGACTGGCCGTCGCATCTTTTTGAGCGCGCCGAGCTGGAACGGCTGGTTTCCGCGACGATAGACCGGCTGCCTGAAGTCGAACGCACTATTGTCACCCTGTATTACCTGAAAGAGCTGACGCTGCGGCAAATCGCGCGCGTGGTCAGCCTGCACGAGACGCGGGTTTCGCAGCTCAAGTCCCAGGCGCTGCTGCGGATGCGCGCGACGGTGCGAGCCCAGTGGCCCACCTGAGACGAGGATTTAACCACGGATGAACACGGATGAACACAGATGCACGGATGGGAACGAATAGAGACGAATAGAGTCGGATGGAGACGCATAGCTTTTCTCTTGTTCTCGAATGCCGCTCGACCCCAGCGAAACTCGAAACTGCAGTCGTCAACTGTTCCGCGGGCAGCCGGCGGCGACAAGTCGCAAGACTGAGCGCTTGTTCAGCCGTCTCGTTAGCTGCCCGATATCGCCGGGGAGACAGCGACAAAAAAGAACGGCGTCCAAAGCGGGCGTCGGCGTTTCTGCCTCCGGCATCCGTGTTCATCTGTGTCCATCTGTGGTGAAAAACTTTCCGCCCGTCTGAGGCGATTCCATGGACGCGCAACTTTCGCAAGACGAAATCGACCGCCTGTTTAAGGAGTACGGCAAAGTTGTCGACGAGCGCGCCGGCGCGCGCGCCATGGTTCCCTACGACTTCCGGCGGCCTGACCGCATCCCCAAGGAGCAACTACGCGCCATCCACTTGATGCACGATTTCTTGGCGCGCAATCTGGCGTCCTCGATGGGCGCCTATTTGCGGGCCTACGTGACGGTCAGCCTGGTGTCGGTCGAGCAGCTCTCATTCGGCGAGTTCCTACAGTATCTGCCGACGCCGACTTGCATCTCCAATATCAGCATCACCCCGACCGAGGGCAATGCCGTGCTGGACCTCAATCCATCGCTGGTGTTTCCAATGCTCGACATCCTGCTCGGCGGCAGCGGCGCGGCGACCCAGCAGGACGTACGCGAACTGACCGAGATCGAGATCAGCATTATCGAGGGCGTCATCCGGCTCGTGCTGCATGACCTCACGGAAGCCTGGGCGCCGGTCGGCGATATCCGGTTTTCCATCGAGGCGACCGAAACACAGCCGCAATTGATGCAGATACTTTCCCCCAACGAGGCGATCGTGGCGATTGGTTTCGAAATCACGATGGGTGACGCGCGGGGCATGATGAACTTCGGAGTGCCGTCGATTCTGGTGAAGATGATGGGCCAGGGCTTCGAGCAGCAATGGTCGATCCGGCGGCGATCGAGCTCCGATGCCGAGCAGTCGCGGATGCGCCAATTGGTTGAGCGGCTGCCGATGGATCTCGAGGCGCGGATTCGCGGCACGCAAATGAGGCTGCGCGACTTGCTCAAGCTCAATGAGGGCGACGTCGTGTCGCTCGAAGTGCCCGTGCGCCGCCCTGCCGACCTCAGCGTAAACGGCCTGAAGAAATTCGAAGGCGAGATCGTCATTGCCGGCAACCAGCGCGGCATGGTGGTCGATCGCCGCAGCAGCCAGAGGAGCTAAGGCAGGAATTTCGGTGGCGAGATGGGACCTCACACGCTGGCGGAACGAGCGGACCTCACACTGGCTGGTGCGGACCTGGGCGGACGGGCTCCAGCAGGTGTTGAGCGCGGCGGGGGCCGGCGGGCCCGCCGCGGACGTGCGCATCATGGCCTTGCCGCCCGACCCCGACGCCTGGCAAAAGTGGAACAACCCGTACTGGATCTCCCTCGAGACGGACGCGGCGGCCGGCGCGCGTCTCGCCGTTGGCTGTGCCGCCGAAACCGAACAGGCGCTGGCCGCGGTGATCGGTGGTGAAGGGCTCGACGCCGCGAGCGCCAGGCAGGCTTATGCCGGGATGATCCAGCACGCCACGGAATCGCTTGCGCAGGCCGCCTTGGAGCGGATGAAACGCCCTGTTGCGTTTTCAGAGCCGGCTGAGTGCTCTCTGCCTGCGTCCGCCTCGCTGGGCGTCAGTTGCCACTTTGCCATTGCGGGTGAGTCCCACACCGTAGGGCTGGCGCCAAACGAAGTTCTGCTGGTGACGCTTTTGTCGGAGGAAGGCGGCGCCGGGCCCGATGACGAGATGACGGCGCTGGCCGCGCTGCCCGGTGACGCCGGTATTATTCCCGAGTTGGCGCTGAGCCCTCACGCCCGGCAGAATCTCGAGATGCTGCTCGACGTGGATCTGGAGCTGAGCGTGAGCTTCGGTAAAACCACGCTGGTGCTGCAGGAAGTGCTCAAGCTTTCCTCGGGGTCGATTGTCGAATTGAATCGTTCGGCGAGCGATCCGGTCGAGCTGTTGGTCAACGATTCGGTGGTCGCGCGCGGCGAAGTGGTGGTCGTCGATGGCAACTATGGCATCCGCATCACCGAGGTCGTCAGCCCGCGCGAGCGAATCCGCTCTCTTCTGTGAGCGGTAGCGCGTCTACCGGCGAACCGCTGCGTGGAGATCGCGCGCGGAGCGGGTCTCAAGACGGCCGCCCCTGCAACGGGCGCGCCTGTAAGCCGACCAGAATTCGGCAAGCATCGCCGCCGCGAAAGGATCGGCATGTCAGTCTTTGTCGTTGTACTTTTGATCGCCTACGTGCAATGCGGTCTCTTATTGGCGTGGTACCTGTTTTACCGCAGGGTGCTCGCGCTGCGGCACGATTTCGGCGCCCAACTGGCTGCCCGCGAGGCTTCGCTGCGGGACCTCGTAAGCGAAATCTCCGGCCTTCGCCGGCAAGTGCGCGAGCTGGCGGCGAGCAACGCGCGGCGGCCGCTTTCCAAGGAGGCTCAAATTCTCCAGCAAGCCAAACGCCGGGGTCTTTTGGAGATGGCGCGGCGGGGTATGAATGCCAAACATATTGCTGAGACGCTCAACATGCGGCGCGCCGAAGTGGAGCTGCTCTTGCGGTTGGAGCAGCTTCAGCGGGATGCGCATTCGCAGGCCGCCTGCACCCCGCCAAACTGGCTGGAGACGGCTTCATAAGCTTGCCAATCCATCGCGGAGCCCGCGCAACAGAAGTAAACAGAAAAGGGCGGCACTCACGCTGTGCATCTCTCTTTCTTGGCGCGTATCGCCGGGCCGGCCTTCTCATCGTGAGAAGATGCCCGCCCGTCGAACACGCCTCGGGTGGTACCCCCTAATCGAAACTGTTTACTAACAAGTCGACACCATCGGCTGGATGGCGACGAAATCGGACGCCCTATTGGACGACGGCAGGAATTCTTGCGCCTCTGCGTAGTCGTTGAACCAGTGGGCCCGCGGATTGCGCTTGAAAATCATCACGCGGCCGGTGTCTTGCTCGTCGGCGGCGCGGTGGTACTTGAAGACGATCTGGTCGCCGGTCATGGCGGCGGCTTCGATCTTGCCGCTGCGGTGCGACATCGAGAAACGCGCCCGGCGCGCCAGCCCCGAAACGCGGCTCTGCGCGTCGAGGAAGATTTGATACGCTTCCTCGATCGGCACCGAGTACGCTTTGTTGCCCTCGGTTGGCCGGCACTGGAAAATGTAGTACGGCGGGACTCCAATGAACGACAGCTTCGCGAAGAGCCGCGCCAAAGTTCCGGCATCGTCGTTGATCCCTCGAATCAGCGGTGACTGATTGACGACGATCGCTCCTGACCTGAGCAGCAAATCGATCCCCTGTTGGGATTCATCCGTCAGCTCGCGGGGATGATTAAAGTGGGCCATGATGTAGATGCGCTTTTCCGGCGTGCTGTAGGTTTCGATCATCTTGAGCAGCGACGGGTCATCGATGATGCGAAACGGATTGAACGCCGGCATCTTGCTGCCGATGCGGATGATCTGAACATGCGGAATTTCGCGCAGCCGCCGGATAACCGGTTCGAGCTTCGACGTCGACATGATCAGCGGATCGCCGCCGGTGAGTAGTACGTTCGAGATTTCTGTGTGCTCGCGAATGTAGTCCAGCCCGCCGCTGACGTCGCGCACAACTTCGTCGTTGTCGTCCATGAAAAGACGCTTGCGAAAGCAGTACCGGCAATAAGCGCCGCAGACATCGTTCACCAACAGCAGCGCGGTGTCCTTGTATTTGTGCTCCACGCCCGGGACCGGGGTAAAGATCTCCTCGAATGAAGCGTCGAGGCGGCCCCAATCCTCCAACTCGCTTTCCACGGGAACCACCAGCGCCCGAATGGGATCGTTCGGATCGCTCCAATCAATCAGCTTCTGATAGTAGTCGTTGGTGCGGAAGACGAACTTCTCGGCGACCGGCTGAAGCCGCTCCCGCTCGCTTTTCGTAAGCTGCGGGATTTGGTCCAGCTTGGTGAGGTATTTCGGTTTTTTGCGAGCTTGATTCATCAGCGCACTCCTTGTTTTGAGCACACAAGTGCCCGGTGATCAATACGGCTATAGACACAGCAGGCCGTGAAAAACAAACCTGCCCGGAACCTACCAATTGGGCAATGTGGGCGCCCTTTGAGGCCAAGCCCTGCGAATCGAGAACTTGGCGAGCACCTATATTAGATCATGCGAACAGAGAGCTGTCAAGGCTCGAAGAGTTGTTTTTGCCGGTTGAACGGCTAAAAAGCGAGGCCGAATGGCGGAGCAGGGTTGGAACGGCGTGGCCATCGCACCCATGAGTTCGACGCCTTGATGAGGTTGCGATGCCGTGCCTGTGGCATGGACAAACGGGATCTCCACAGAGATACGGCGGTATCGCCGCGAATCCAGGCGCGTTTCCGCTGCACGCGAAACAAAAACAGAATTAGAAACCGCTTGGTTGGATCCAGAAGCTCTCTTCCCAGGTTTCCCCTGGTAGCACGGAAGCGAGTTCTTTGTAGAGATTGCGATGCGCGAGGTTGAAGGCGTTCGTAATGCCCGTCATCGGTTCGAAGCAGATGAAATCACCGCGGCCTTTTGGCGCGTAGACGACGGCGGTATTGAATTTCGGTCCGTAGATGACTTCGATTTTTTCTCGATTTCCCTGGACGGAAAAATGCGCCCGCCCTTGATCGTCCCGCCGCAGGCTTCCGAAGACGTGATCCAAGGTGACCGCACCGAGCTGCAGCGACGCGGCCCCGGGCACGACCTCGTCGATCGGCTTGGTTTCGCCGGTCGGGGTCAGCTTGTCGTTGAGCACCCAATTGCTTTCGGCGGCGAGGTGTACCGTCCAGGAGTCGCGAGGCGCGTCGTGAAGCTGAAAGTAGGGGTGGTAGCCGATCACCACCGGCATGGGTTGCGCGCCGGTGTTGTGCAGGCGCGTTTTCACTTCCAACACGCCGCCGCGCAGCACATACTCCATTTCGATGACGTGCGCGAAGGGGAACTGCGCCATCAGGTCCGCGTGGTGCGCAAACTCGATACGGCTGACGGCCGACGCGGCGTCCCCGTCCGCTTTCAGCGAGACGACTTCCCAAAGCGGCGAAAACAACAACAGGCCGTGGATTGGCTGTTGGTGAGGGTCGCGCCGCAGATTGTTCAGATCGGAATTGAAACGGTAGGCGCGGCCGTTGGCGTAAAAAACGTCGCCATCGATGCGGTTCGCCCATGGCGCCAGGAACGGGTTGCCGCCCATTCGCGGCTTGGCGGCGAACTCGGCGAGCGATTCGGTCGGCATCCAGAATGCGTTCTTGCCGTTGACCAGCATCTGGTAGGCGATGTTGCCCACCGATGGCGCGATCGACACGACCGTTTTGTTTGCTTCGTCACGCAGTTCGACGACCGGCACTCCGTCGATTTGCGTCTGACGAACAGAATAAGGTTGCGCGTTAAGAGACATTGCGGCGGACACGAGAGTCCAGGCGAGCGTGGAAGGTTTCATTCGCCGGGAATCTCTCGCAACTCCGTGGGGGCTTGGCAGCACATGCAATCCCCCGGTTCATGAGTCACGATGTGGCAAATGTCGCAGTAGTAGGTAACGCGAAAACGCTTGCCGTCTTTGATCGTGAATAACTTGAAGATCTCGAACTGGCCGTCGGGCCGGACCGTTCCTTCGAGCTCCCATTCGCGATCGATGAGCCGCGGGTCGCGAAGCTGGCCGTTGCTCATCGAGTCGCCAGCGACCTTGTGCTTTTCGCCGTCCGTGGTGACGAAGGTTAGCGGGGCGTCGGCGGAGGCGGCCGCTTGAACTGACTTGGGCTCGATGCGGCCTCGCAGCGCCACCTTGGCGTCGGAAGCAAACGAAACCGAAGACAAGGCACAGATTGCGACAAGAGAGAGCAGGGCGAGGCCGGACCCGTTGCTGAGTCGCATCAACATAGCCACGTTAATTATATCGCACCGCAATCTTCGAACCGTGGACCGGGCGTCATTTGCCTATTGCCCTTTGCACTCAGCGCTATTGCCTTGTCTGGCGGGTTGCCTGGCGGTAGGCGGCGTGAACAGCAGCTCGCGCATCAGGTCCAAGATGGTCATGTTGGCGCCGATACCGAGGCCGAACGAGAGCGCCGCGGTCACCACGAGCAGCAGCGCTTCTTGAGGAACATTGATCGCAAACGGAGCGAGACTATATCGATCCAGCGCATCGATCCACCCTTCGCAAAGCGGGTAGGGGCGTAGCGTGCTACGCCCTCCATGCCCCCTGCAGACAACCTGCGTTGGCAGCCTCGATCGGCCATTCTCCGCCGATGACTCGTAGAAAGGGCGTAGCACGCTACGCCCCTACCGAGAGCCGGGCGAATCTGGCGCGCCAACTCCGCATGTCTTGTGAGAAATGCAGGCGAGTGCATGAATCATCCATCGCAGCGCAGCACGATTGCGGGATTCACTTGGGAAGCGCGGTGCGCCGGCAGATACCCGGCGATGAGCGCGACAAGGGCCAACAGCGCGGTCGCAGCCAAAATCGTCCAGGGATCAGTGGGCTCGACGCCAAATAGCTGCGACTCGATCAGCAGCGTGGCCCCGAGCGTCGCGGGTACGCCGACCGCGATTCCGGCGATCGTTTGGGCCACCGCGCCACGCAGCACCAGCCGCCGCACGCGTGCCGGTTCTGCGCCCAAGGCCAGCCGCACGCCGATCTCACGCCGCCGCCGCTGCGTCGTGTAGGCCATCACGCCGTATAGGCCAACGGAGGCCAGCAGCGCCGCCAACAGTCCGAAAAAACTCGATAACGTCGCCACCAGGCGTTCCGTACTCAAGTGATCCTCGACGAGGCTCTCCAAGGTGGTTACGCGATCGACCGCAATGTTGTTATCAACTGCCTGGATCGCATCGCGCAAAGCGGGGATGATCGTGTTCGGATCTACAGCGGTTCGAACGTGTAGCGTCAGGTCGGCGGCCTTCCAATCGACCTGTTCATAGGGCATGTACCAGAACCGCGGGGTTTCTTCCCGTACGCGAGCGTAGCGAGTGTCCCTGGCGACGCCGACAATCTCGGTATCGGCGTATGCACCGCCCTTGCCGATCTTCTTGCCCAGCGGATTCTCGGAGCCAAAATAATGCTTCGCGAAAGACTCGTTGACGATGGCGACTTTACGGGAGCGTTCATCGTCACGGCGGTCGAACTCGCGTCCCAACAGGATCGGCGTGCCCATCGTGCGAAAGAAATCCGGGCCGACGACATTGCGCAGCGGCTCGGCCTCGCCTTCGGGGATCGTGACGCCTTCCACGGTAATGCCGCTGCCCCACATGGACCTTCCCAGCATTGCCATCGCCGCGAAACTCGCGCCGCGCACACCCGGCGCCGCCGTTACGCGATCGACAACCTCGCGAAGATAGTTCTTGTTGTGCTCGGCCGTAAGGTTATAGTTGCCGGAATATAGCGTCATCTGCACGACGTTATCGCGCACGAAGCCCATGTCCTGCGTATACAAGTTGTAAAGCGTGCGCAGAAATAATCCGGCCGAAACCAGCAACGGCAACGCCAGAGCGAGTTGCAGGCTGACCGCGCATTGGCGCCACAGTGCGCGTCCGCCCGCAGCCTGCGGCGAGTCCAGCTTCAGTGCTTGCGAAAGATCGGGACGCGAAACGTGCAGCGCCGGCGCCAACCCGAACAGGCATCCGGCGAGAGCCGACACCGACAGCGTGAACGCCAGGACGCGCAGATCGGGAGCTACATCAACCGGCGCCGAGGAGCCCGCGAGATAGGTAACCAGCAGGTCAACCATCCAATACGAAGCCGCCACGCCCGCCACCGCTCCGGCGAGTAAAAAACTTTCAGTGAGCAACTGGCGGACAATCCTGCGCCGGCCTGCGCCGATCGCGAGTCGAACCGCAATTTCGCGCTGCCGTCCGGCGCCGCGAGCGATCAACAGGTTGGCAATGTTGACGCAGGTAATCAGCAAAACTACGCAGACGGCAGCCATCAGCGCGAGCAGAGGCGTGGAGAGTTTCTCGCCGGCGCCGCCCATTCCCGTGCTGATCGGTTGCATGATCATGCGTTCCGAGGCGCGAACCCGGCGCGCATGATCCGTAGTGGGCTCGCCGCGGCTTGCCAGATAACCGAGAAGGAACGCATCCGTCGCCCCGCGCGCCTGTTCCTGGCTGACGCCCGGTTTGAGCCGCCCGACGATCTGCAACCACCAGTTGCCGCGTGTTTCGAGGTACGGCGACCCGGTGAGTTGCTCCAGCTTCGTAATCGGAGCCCAAAACTCTGGCGCCGAGCCCTTATCTAAGCCATGAAAAGAAGGGGACGCGACGCCAATGACCGTCGTCGCAACGTCGCGAAGCTGAATCGTCTGGCCTACCAGCGCGGGATCAGCGCCAAAACGGCGCTGCCAGAACCCATGGCTGAGCACGACAACGGGAGCCGCCGCGGCGCTGTCATCCTCGGGAACGAGCAACCGCCCGAGATGGGGCTGCACGCCCAGCGCCTGAAAGAAATTCCCCGAAACCATCTCGCCGCGCAGCCTCTCGATTCCGCCATCGAGGCGCAGACCCGTGTTGGCAAATGATACGCACATCAGGTCGGAAAACACAGTGTTGCTGTCGCGGAAATCGCGGTAGAAAGGGTAGGGGAAGCTGGTCATCCCCTCGTTTTCGAGATTCGCGTGGTCGAACTGCACCAGTTGCGCGGGGTTGTGCACCGGGAGCGATTTGAGTAACAGCGCGTTGATGAGGCTGAAGATCGCCGTATTCGCCCCGATACCCAGCGCCAGCGACAGCACGGCTACCGCCGTGAAGCCGGGACTTTTGCGAAGAACGCGCAGCGCATACGCGGCGTCACGAAACAGCGTTTCGACGAAGCCGACGCCGCGCTGATCGCGGCACTCCTCCTGGATCCGCGCCACGCCGCCGAACTCGCGCAGCGCCGCATAGCGCGCCTCTTTCGGCGCCATGCCGCGCGCGATGTTCTGCTCGATCTGCCGCTCGATATGAAATCGCAGCTCTTCGTCCATTTCGTGATCCAATACGTGCCAGCGCGTCAGCGAACGCAATCGCAGAGCAACTCTTCGAATCCAGCGCATTCTCGCCTCCAACGTTTCTCCGCCACCGGCCGCTGATGGCCTCACTCGTGCCGCAAGGCCGCCATCGGATCAATCCGCGCAGCGCGGCGAGCCGGCAACCAACTCGCCACCAGAGCCGCGGCGGTCAAACATACAAGCGTCGCCAGCAAACTCAAAGGATCATTCGGGCTGAGCGCCGGCACCAGAAATCTCGCCAGCAGCCTTGTCAACACGAGCGAAATGCCAAGCCCGGCCACGGCGCCCACCCCAACCACGGCGAGACTCTCCCGCAAGGCCATGCGCACGACTTCACTGTGTGTCGCGCCGAGCGCCATGCGGATACCGATCTCCGAAGTCCGGCGGCTAACGCTGTACGCCAGCATTCCGTACAGGCCGATCATCGCCAGAAACAGACCGACCAAGCCGAATGAGCCGAGAATCAGCATGCCCATCTGGCTCGGCAGGAACGCGAACGTGAGTCCCTGGCGCATCGTTCGCACGTTCACGGCGGCGAGCGGATCGTATTTCCTGAGGGTTTGGCCGATGGCGGCCACCATCGTTTCGGCAGGGCGGTTGGCTCTAACGAGAAAATTCCCCGCCGCCGCGCGCCGTGGAATCAAATAGTAAAAAGCGGCGCCAGGCTCTTCTCCCAACGATGAATATTTGCTGTTGGCGGCGACGCCGATGATCCGCCGCGTTGCTTTACCGGTTCTGGCCTCTTCGAGGATCGTTTGCCCGATCGGGCTGCGACGCTCCAGATAGCGATCGACGAACGTCTGATTCACGATCAGTGATTCGACATCGCCGCCGCGGTCGCGTTCGTCGAAATCCCTGCCTTCGAGCAGAGGGATACCCATGGTCTGGAAATAGCCGGGGCTCACCGAGTTGTAGCTGCGTAACAGGGGCGTTTCCGACAGCACTCCCGGTATATCGATGGGACCGTAGCGGTGCATCATCATGGCGTCGTGCGTGAGTGGAACCCTGCCCGCGTAGGCCGCCGACTCGACACCGGGGATCGACCGCAACTCGACCGCCACGGCTTCCAAATCCTTGCCTTTTTCTCCGCCGCCAGTTTCCGCGCCGCCTGCCGCGGCTTCGCGGTCGGGCAGGAAAATGATTTCGGCCCAACTCACCGGCTCAACGTCAAAACCCGGCTTGGTCTCGGTCGCCAGCCGCATGTTGCGCAGAAACAGCGCCGCGGTGACCAGCAGAATGAACGACACAGCCACTTGCCCGCCGACCAGAATCTTTCGCCAGGTCAGCCTGCTGAATTCGGTCGCCGGTTCTTCCTGCTTCAAAGCCACCGACAGTCTCGGGCGCGATGCCTGCCAGGCCGGTCCGAGCCCGCCGAGCAGCGTCGTGAACAACGTGAGAACGAACCCGGCAGCCAGCAGACCTGCATCGGGCTGAATTTGCAGCAGAACCGGAATCGGCGTCGGCAGGGTCGCGCGATTGAGAATCTCGGTCAACAAAACGTTCAGCCCGAGGGCGAGCAGAGTTCCGAAACAGGCGAGCAGGAAACCTTCCATCAGAAAATGCTGCACCAGGCGCGCGCGGTCGGCTCCCAGAGCCGCGCGAATCGCCGTCTCGCGGTAGCGCGCCGTTCCGCGAGCGAGCAGCACGCCTGCCAGATTCGCGCAGGCGATCAGAAAAACGACGCCGACGACCGCGAACAACAGCAGAAACGCCGGCACGATCGGGAAATCGGTGAGGCGCGCTGGATCGTCGAGTCTCAAAACACGCCGCACGCGTCCGAAGCCTTTGCTCTCGATGGGGTAGCCGGCTTCCAGGCGCGTCCCTGCTACCGTGAGCGCCGCCTGCGCCTCTTCCACGCTCATACCAGGCTTGAGGCGCCCGATGAGCGCCAGAAAACCGGACCGCCGGTCAAGGTCCGGGAAAAGCAAGCGGCTTAGCGGTAGATAAATCTCGGGCGCCGTGCCATAGCCGAAGATCGAGCGCACCTCGCGCGGCAGCACGCCGTGGATCGTGTGGGGAACCCCGTTGACCAGCAGCACGCGTCCCACAACGTCCGGGTCGCCGGCCAGCCGTGTCTGCCAGAAGCCATGACTGACAACTGCAAGCTGCGGGTCGACGTCGGCGGATGCATCGCCTGCCGCAAACAAACGTCCCTGTGCCGGCCGCAATCCCAGCACCTCGAAAAAATTCGCGGTCACGAACAGCGGATAGGCGGCGAAGGTGTCGTCGTCGGCGCGCAGGTTCATCTGCCGGCCCATGCTGTAACCGGCGATGCCGTCGAGGGCCTGGCTCTCACTGAGGTCGCGGTATTCGGGGAAGGAAACACGGCTGCCGGTCCCCATGCGGAAGTCGATCAGTCGATGCGGCTCGCGCGCCGTGGGCGGAGTCAGCACCAGCTCTTGGAATAAGCTGTAAACAACGGTCGTACCGCCGATGCCCAGGCTCAAAGAAATTCCAGCGGTCAGGACCAGCACAGGCGCCTTCATCAGGTTGCGGGCGCTGAACCGCAAATCGCGAACGAAGTTTTCCATCAGGCCGACGCGCCGCGCATCGCGGCACTCTTCCTGGATCTGCGTAACGCGCCCAAACTCCCGCAGAGCCGCCTGGCGCGCCTCGCCCGGTGACAGCCCACGAGCGCGGTATTGTTCCGCCTGCCGCTCGATGTGATAGCGCAGCTCATCATCAAGCTCCTGCGCCGCGCGGTCCCGCCGAAACAACGCCCGCAAACGCGAACCCAAACTAACAAGCCGTCGAAACATCGGTCGCTCCTATCCCTCGGCCAGAATCAAATTGACGGCGGCCGAAAGCCGCGACCACTTCGACGTCTCGCTGTTGAGCTGCTTGCGCCCCGCCTTGGTGAGCGAATAGTATTTCGCGCGGCGGTTGTTCTCCGAAGCGCCCCACTCGGCCTGGATCCAGCCCTGATGTTCGAGCCGGTGCAGCGCCGGGTACAGCGAGCCCTGCTGCACTTTCAGCACCTCGTTCGAGATCTGCTGGATGCGCTGCGAAATCGCCCAGCCATGCATCGGCTCGAGCGCAATCGTTTTGAGAATCAACAGGTCGAGGGTTCCCTGGAGTAGATCTGTCGGTTCGCCCACGAAGCTCCTCCTAGACGTTCTACAAGAGAATAGGGCAGTCCCTGTAGAATGTCAAGGGGAGAAGTGAGACAGACAATCCTGTCTGTCCAGAGCATGACCAGGCAGCGTTCCCGGTCTTCCGGAGATTCGCGTTTAGGGCAAGTGAGGACCGGTACTCGTGCCGGTCCTGGCGGGGCACTGCCCCGCCCATTCTTCAAACCACGCTTCGCAGTGCGAGAACCGCGCGGTTACCGAGGCGATCGCGATGACGCGAATCATGGACTTCAACAGGCAGAGACCGGGCACATCCCTATCCATCCTCGCGGCAATGAGCAAGCACGCGCGCGACCAGTTCGTCGGAGAGCCGATAGCCGCCGTGTCTCAGATCCTCGATCAAAGGCTTCACCTTGCGCACAAGCCGCTTCCGTTTCGCGTCGATCAATACGCCCGCCGTGCCAACCACGGCCACTTCGTTGAGAATGGCAACCTTGCGGGCCACTTTGTCATCGAGCAGTACGCGAGTGCCGAGTTGACGGGCCAGAGTGATTGCCGCGATTTCCCCTTTACCGATCGCCGGCTGCCTGGCAAGAGGGGCTCGGGCACGTTTCTTCTTCATTCGGCTGGCCGCGATCGATACTACCGCCCGATGGGCTTGGGCTCTACTCGCCACGCGGATTGCTATCGGCAGTGCCAGTCGTGGCTCCAAAGGGCTTGGCGCACCGGAATCCGATGGTAGGGCTGCGTTCGGCGGGCCGCGTCCAACTTCGATACGAGCAGGTCATGAACATCGACGCGGGTTTGTCGTACCACGACCCGCCGCGCACGACGCGGTAAAGGCCTTTCGCCGGGCCTGTCGGATTGCTCTCGGGCGCCGCTGTGTAATAGTCGTGCCCGTACCAATCAGCGGTCCACTCCCAAGCGTTGCCGATGATATCGCACAGCCCGAAGTAATTCTTCGTCTTCGAGCAAACCGCGGTCGGGCCCTCGATCGTACCGAAATGAGCGTCGGTTTCGGTGGGATCGCGGTCTCCCCAGGGATACGTCTGGCCTTCGGACAAGCCGCGGCAGGCGCGCTCCCACTCGGCTTCGGTCGGCAGTCGCTTGCCCCCGTCCCAGGCACAGAACGACGTTGCGTCTTCCCAGCTCACGTTGACGACTGGGTAGTTCCCTTCGGCTTCGGAAAACTTTCCTTTCACCCAGTGATACGGCGCGCGATGCCCCGTCGCCTTCACGAACGCGGCGTAGCGCTCGTTAGTGACCTCGGCCTCATCGAGATAAAACGGGTCAACGTGGATAGCGCGAACCGGCAGATCGTCCTTAAGCGGATTGGGGTACCACTTCAAGTCCTTGTCGGGCCACTCGTGGGTTCGGCCGCGCTGGAACTCGCCGCCCGGAATGAATACCGCGCCGGGTTCAGCGGCCAGCGCCGCGGCCAACGCAGCCGACAGCGCGAAAGCCAGGCCGGCCTTAACCGTAAATCCCGGAAAGCTCATCGGTAGGAATGTATCCGGTGGCGCCGAGCGGATCGACGTAAACGTAGGTGCGCTTGGAAGGAGTGTTGTGTACCTGCTTCGACCAGTCGATACCGAGAGCGGAATAGATCGTAGCCACGACGTTTTCAATGCGCGGCTGCTCTTTGTGATTCCAGCCGGGGTCTGTGCAGTAGCGGCCTTCGGCGTCGCTTGCGCCGACCACTGTTCCACCTTGGACGCCGGCGCCCGCGAACAGAGCGGGGAAGCAATACTTGTGATGGTCGCGCCCGGCCATGTGGTTCAGCTCGCCGACCGTGCGCCCAAACTCGCTCATCAGCACGACCAGCGTTTCGTCGAGCAGCATCTTGGTCGGGTCGTTCGCCGAAGGTGTCGTCGCAAGATCTTCAATCAGGCTCGCGGCGGCAGGATCGAACTCGGCGATCAGCTTGTAGTGATTGTCTTTCTCCGCGTGATTCCAGATGTTTTTGTGGTGATCCCAGCCGTTGTGGCAAACGTGGATATAGCGCGTGCCGCCATTCTGAGCGAGAACGTTGCGGGCCATCGCGCACGCCAAACCGACGCTGGTGTTGCCGTAGCGTTGGCGGTCTTCGCCGGTAATCTTGAACGCGGCCGGCCAGCGCGGATCGGTCAGCAGTTTCTTGCCCGTCTCGCTGAAATCCTCGAACGCGCCAATCTCGCGGCCGAACCCCCGCATGCGCTCGCTGCCGGCGCCGCGCAGCTTGGACAGCAACCGCCAGCGCTCCTCGAGAAGCTCCATGGCTTGCTGGTCGAGCGACATGCCATCGAGGGCTTGCTCGGCGTTGATGTCGAACGCCGAATACTCCGGCGGCAGAAATCCCGTGGCGAGCGCCCCGACCTGATTCGTTTCCAGGTTGAAAGAAACGTAAGTCGGAAACGTGTCGCTTTCCCGGCGCTGCGAATCGAGCTCCGCGGCGACCACCGAACCCACCGACGGAATCTCGCGCGCAAAAGCCACGTTCAGAGGACGCCCCGCCTGCACGTAATACTGCCCGCGGAGGTGAACTTCCTCGTTGCTCGCGAACGAGCGGTTGATCGCCACGCGGTCCATCACGTTTTCAAAACGAGGGAACAGCGCATGCGGCAGGTAAATACCGGTCGGGATCTTGCGAACGTCAAAATCTTTCTGTGTGGCGGCGTTTTCCTTGAAATCGAACGAGTCAATGTGGCTGATAGCGCCGGCGATCTCGAAGAAGATCACGTTGCGGGCATTGCTGCGCGGGTCGGCGCCCACTCGCGGGTTGGCGCTGAGCTGCAGCGGCCAGATGCTGTTGAGCGAAGCGCCCATCAGGCCCCAGCCGCCATACTTCAACAACTCGCGGCGGGTCGGTAGGATGTCGCCTACATTTCGTGGTCGCATGACACTTTCCTCAGGCAGCGTCCCCAGGGGGACAGTCACCATGTTTCGCGCAGGAACCATCTAGCTCAAGCGCAATGTGTGTGCGAAACATGGTGACTGTCCCCTTTGCGCACGATTGCCTGTCCCACTACAGGTTGTACAAAAACTCCACCAGATTCAGCAGCGCCCACTGCAGATTCTGCGCTCCCTCGCGGCGGTCCTTGGATAACGCTTCGATCGAAACCGCCATCTCCTCCTCCGAAGGATCGCGCGCGATCGTCGCCAGGAACAACTCCTCGACGACGCGCCGGTCATCGCTATAGCTATCGAGAAGCCGCTGCACCAGGCTGTCTTTCTCCGCCAGCACGCGGTCGTTGACCACCGGCGAGCGCATCATCATGATCGGCTGTAGCGGCGACGGCGTCAGCGGCGGTTGCGGCCCGGTGCGGTTTGCCTGTCCGAACGCCTGCATGAAAGTTTTCAGCTCGCCGCGCGGTTTCGGCAAACTCACCTGCATCGCCATCGGCACCGTTTCCGAACCGTCCTTGAAATTGCCCGGACGCCCGGTCGCCGTTGCGATCGCATCGTGCAATTCCTCGGCCGAGAGCATTCGCGCAAACTTGCGCGCATAGTATTTCGTGTAGTTGTCGCTCCACTCGCCCGGGAAGCGCGCCGAAAGCTGATAGGCGCTCGAATTGCAAATCGCCGTGAACAGCTTGTGCAGGCTGTAATCGTTCTCGCGGAAGTACCCGGCCAGCGCCGTCAGCAGTTCCGGATTTGAAGGCTGCGCGTCCCAACCCTCGGGCAGGTTCTTTGGATCCTGCCGCGCCAGGTCGAACTCGTCATACGGCTCGACGATTCCAAAGCCCATCAGCTTCGCCCAGAACATGTTCACCGTGGCGCGGGCAAATTGCGGATTCGAAGTCAGCATGCGCGCCAGTTCATCGCGCGGATCGGCGTCGGCGTTCGGTTCTTCATCCGTCAGCAAAAACTTTGGCGATTCCGGCCCCCCGAGGCGCTGCATCCGGAGGATACTCGTACCCTCGCTGTCGTAACCCGGCCCCAGGTCGTCGATAATCGAATGCCCCATGATGGCTTCGGTATGCTCGACGTGCGGGATGTAGCGCGTGCGGCCCAGGAAAGCGGCCTGCTGGAAGAAATCCGTCCGCGCCCGCGTGCTCAGATAAACATTGACCTTCTCGAGATGGTCCGCCCCGTCATGGCACGAGATGCACGACAGGTTGATTCCCAAAAACACTTTGCCGAACTGAATCGTCAGCTCGTCGTGCGTATCGTTCTGATGGATCTTCGCCAGATCATCGCCGTGTTCCACCTGCCCCGGCTTGCCTTCGACGTGCTCGCGCACAATCTGATTCACCGACGCGACCACCACGTTGCTCTTGGCCGAGGAAGTGATCAAGCTGCTCACCAAATCGTCATAAGGGCGATCGGCGGCCAGGCTCTGCCGAAGCATGTAATGGAAAAGCTGGTAGGCCTTCATCTTGCCGTTGGCGCGCAAGGTGTCCATGAACTGATAGGCCCACTTGTCGACCCACTCGGGGCTCCCGACCAGCCGCGCAATCACACGCTCGCGTTTGTCGGCGGAATCGTCGGCAAGAAACTCGCGAATCTCGTTGGAGGAAGGTAGCCGTCCGGTCAGATCGAGCCGCACGCGGCGAAGGAATTCTCGGTCACTCGCCAGCGGAGCGTGCGGAATGCCGTCGCGCTCCATCTTGCCGAAGACGTGCTCGTCGATGAAATTGCGGTGGGGAACGGGCGCGGTGGAAACAGCATCGAGTCCGGCGGTGACGCGCTCGGTGACGACGCCGGCCTGTTGCGACTCCGGCGCGCGAAACATCGGCTCATGCGCTTGCGATGCGATCTTGGGGTCCGCAGAGGAGGATTTTTCCGCAGTACCGTTGCCGGCGGCAAAGCACACCACACCACTCAGCAAAAGCATTCCAAAGGCCTTCATGGGCCTCCTTTCCCCGCAACGAGCCCGTATGCGGTCCGCGAAGAACTGTTTGGCCCGATTATGACTCCCAAGCTTTTTGATGTCAACCAGTTAAATCGGTTCACCCGACCCGGCCGGCGCTGGACAAGACCGCCGAGCCGGGGCCGGAGAAGGCGGTGGAACAGCCAGCACAACAGGGGAGTTTCACAGCGCCAGCAGGTCGCGGAAGGGCAAACCCCTTGAGCCGGAGTCGCGCCACGACTTATTCTAAGCGTGGGACGAGCCGAACCGGAATGCGAGGCTAAACCGGGGAGAGCGCCAAACAACGGCAACATCTGTCAGGTCTGGGACAGCGAGCGGGCGTCCAACGGCCAGCGCGTATTGAGGTGCTCAGTTGAAACGTTATCTGATGCTGTTTGTTTCTTGCTGCCTAGCGCTTGCCGCGCAGCAGCCGTCACCAGGGCCGCTAACGTCCGGCGACGCCTTGCGCCTGCTCAAGGAGGGCAACGAACGTTACCGTACGTCGCATCTGACGCATCCGCACCAGTCGGCCGAGCGGCGAATACAGGTCTCGGCGGAACAACACCCTTTCGCGCAGGTGCTGGCCTGCTCGGACTCGCGCGTCCCTCCGGAAATCATCTTTGATCAGGGGCTGGGCGACATCTTCGTCGTGCGAGTTGCCGGCAATACGGTCGATGACCTGGTGCAAGGCAGCCTGGAGTACGGGGCCGCGCATCTCAAGGTGCCGCTGATTGTCGTCCTGGGGCACCGTAGATGCGGAGCGGTCAGCGCTCTGGTGCACGCCGAGGAAGTACACGATCACATCGTCAGCCTGATGGCCGCCATCTTTCCTTCGGTGTTGGCGACGCGCGGCCAGCCTGGCGACCCCGTCGAAAACGTCGTGCGGGCGAACGTGGTCCGCTCGGTGGACATGTTGCGAAACTCCTGGCCGACCCTTTATGCACTGTTAGAGTCGGGCAAGATTCAGATTGTCGGCGCCATCTACGATCTTGAAACAGGCACGGTAGAATGGCTCGAGCGGTCCAAGTAGCGGACCGGTGCAGCTCCGGCGGCTACCACGAGGTCCCCATGCCTAAACCCCTCGAAATCCTTCATCGCGACGACCTGCCCCGCGGCGGTTTCGCCGGTCTGCGCGAGCACCGCCTCGTCATGGACCCCAGCGCCTGGGGCCCCTACGCCAATCCCACGGCCTGGCCCGGCCTGGGCAGTTTCGTCTATCTCGCCGACGCCCGCTTCCAGCCGCACGGCGACACGCAACTCCACCCCCACAAGGAAATCGACGTCATCTCGGTGATGGTCGAAGGGCGCATCGCCCACGAAGGCTCGCTAGGCCACGGCGAACAAATCGCCGCCCCCGCGGTGCAAGTGCAGCGAGCCGGCGCCGAGGGCTTCAACCACAACGAGGTCAACCCCGACGACTCCGAAAATCGAATGATCCAGCTCTGGGCGCTGCCCGAAAACGACGGCGAGCGAGCCGGATACAAGGTCTACCAGCCCGAACCAGGCGCGGCGACGCGAGTCTACGGCGGCCCCGCCGGTCAGAGCGAGACCTTCGCAAGCAAGACCGTGATTGATGTGGTGCTGCTAAAGGAGGGCGAGCCGTTCTCGATCCCCGGAGAGTTCATGGCCTACATCACCAAAGGCGGCGGCCGCGTCAACGGACAGAGCGCGAAATTTGGCGGCGAAGTGAAAGACGGCGACCTGCTGCGCGGAGAAGACCTCGAATTTCAAGCTGCCAGCGACACCGAGCTAATCGCCATCCACCTGCTGAAGTAGAACAGACAATCCTGTCTGTTCACTCCTACAGAAGGCCCCATCGTCGAGGCGAAGCTCCATTCGTTGATCTCAGCGCCGTAATGGGATACCGGTATAACCGGCTTACCCACCCCACCCTGGCGTGGCCGCCCAACGTGCGTGGCGCTGGTGGTTCCGGGATCGCTTACGGAGCCCCGTTCCGGGGCGGCCCCACCTAATAGCCCACGGCGTTCAGCCGTGGGTAAACCATCCCCAAAAACCAGCCGAGCCCTGGAAGGGCGGCACAATCCCAGAGGCGAAAGTCGCGCAAAGTCGGCTTGATTCGGGCTCTGACCTGCTCTGACCCCGATTGCGCTCCCAGTCCGGTGCGTGTCACCGATCTGCCGTCACCGATCTGTCTCACGTGTCAAAATTGATGAGCGATTCAAGCCTACGGAGCTCATCGAGGACCAACCCGAAGTCTGGCGGCTGGCCGAAGAACATCACGTTCATGTCCTGGTAGTCACGATCCAAGTCCGTGATTCGCGAATCTGAGTTGGGCAGCAACTTCAGGCTTGATTTCGGGCTCTGACCCCGATTGCGTTTCAATTGCGTTTCATGTGGACTTTGTAATCACGTCGAATCCGCCGCGCCGGAGCAGTTTGCGTTCAGCAGGTCTAAAACTGAAGGGCGGGTACTAAATGCGATGAACGGCGACAAATCGCGAATCCACCACTATGTGCCGCGATCCCTCGTCTTAGTGAGTGCTTTTAGCTGATCTAGGCCCCTTGGTGTGCGAAAACGCTGCGCACCCATGTATCGAGGGAGAATCGGAAATAGCTCTATCGCCTCCGCTGAGCACCCATTGAATTTGGTAAAGGCTTGCCTCCAGGCCCAGCCGCTTGCGAACGATGGCGACCAG
>JBBDWJ010000220.1:0-20284 GCA_040902925.1 Bryobacterales bacterium
GCCCCCGAGTAGCGCCGACGGCGAGCCTCTCCCAGGCCCGTGCGAGGCTGAGAACGCCGGCGTGCCTGTACCTGTACTTATCAGGCCCGGCAATAGTCTTAATATTTCATAAATCCTATGACGTAATATGAGATATCACTTTGTTTTCAACACATAATGATTATTTGAATTTGAAATCTATTGATTCCTAGTGTATACTGAGGCGCATTCCTGGGGCTGGGGCCTGCGCGAAAAGGCTCATCTAACGGTCTCGAATGGTAACCCGAGAGGGTGGCCTTTACGACGATGAATCTAGTGGATCGTGTACGGGCGGCATTTGTCTGTGCCGCGCCTTTTTTTGACGGCCGCCTGCTAGCGACGGCTTCGCGGATGGGGAAACCAATAAAATTTCGGGCTGGCGTCCCAAGTTAGAAGTTCTCGGTACGCCAGAGATGGACCATCTGCGCGCATGAGGAATCATCACGGGGGAGTTAGCGTAGGCGTTTCGAATTCGGCAGGACACTAGACAAGCGCGAAGGGACGACCGTCCCTTAACCCCAAGTCGAGGAGGATCGTACGTGCTGGGAACCCGTTCCTTACAACAAGAGCGCCCCCGCGTTCCGGAGAACAAGGCGGCGCAGCCGTTACAGCGCGAACCGCAACGGCGCGAGCCTCAGCAGCTAGGTGGCGCGGAAATCCCGCCCGGAACGGAGCAGCCCGACCGCCGCTCGGGGGTCATCGTGGATAGGCAGCTCCGGGTTATTGAGTTCCTCGGCAACACCGGTCCTTACTTGCAACTCCCCGTCGGCGCGGCGCGGCTCAACTTGCGGCTGATGCTGCGCCCCGGTTTGCAGCACCCCGTGCTGGAAGCCATGCGCCAGGTCCGCGAAAGCGGCGGGTCGACCCGCAGGGAGCGCCTGGCGTTGACGTCGGAAACAGGCGTGCGGCGAGTCAACGTGGAAGTCGACCGCCTCGACCGTCATGCTTCGGGAAAACCGGTGGTCCGGGTGCTGTTTCACGAAGCGGAGCCTCGCCGGAACGCGCCAACCCCGGCAAGGAGCGGCAAACAGCAGCCTGGCGCGCCTGCGCAGCAAGTGCCGAAAGGAATCCGTGCCGGTACGCTCAAAGACGAGCTGCTGGTGACCCGCGCAACGCTGGAGTCGATTATCGAGGAGCAGGAGATCGGCACGGCGCGGTTGAAGTCGGCGTACTACCAATTGGAGTCCGTGAACGCGGAACTGGAAGCCACCAACGAAGAGCTGGCCGCGGCCAATGCCGAGCTCGAGGCTCTCAACGAGCAATTGGCGGCGACAGTCCGTGAGCGTGACGCGGCGGAACGCCAGCGCGGGCTGCTGGAGGCCGAGGTAATTCAGGCGCAACGGCTGGAGAGCCTGCGAATGATGGCCGGAGGAGTCGCCCACGACTTCAACAATCTGTTGACCAGCATCCTCGGCAACGCCAACGTGCTTATTGAGGAGCTGCCCCGCGACTCGGAGTCGTGGGACTCGGCCGATCAAATCGAGAAGGCGGGCCAGCATGCGGCCGGGCTGGTGAAGCAGTTGCTGGCATTCTGTGGCAAGGGTAACTTCGCCACCGAGCCGCTCGATCTTTCCGCGTTGGTGAGAGAGTCGGTGGATCTGCTGCGGGCTTCGATCTCGAAGGCCGCCGAGCTGCGCTGCGAGCTGGCCGATGATCTGCCGGCGATCGAGGCCGACGCCACTCAGGTGCGCCAGGTGCTCATCAACCTGGTTGTCAACGCCTCCGAAGCCATTGGCAATGTTGCCGGGGTCATTCGCGTGTCAACGAGGTGTTTTGACGTGCCGCCCGGCAAGAGCTATCACACTTCGTTAAGCGAGCCACTGGGGCCCGGCGCCTACGTTTGCCTGGAAGTCGCCGATACGGGCCGCGGTATGAGCGCCGAGACGAAAGCCAAGCTGTTTGACCCCTTCTTCAGCACCAAGTTTGCGGGGCGTGGATTGGGCATGGCGGCGGTGCTGGGGATTGTTCGCGGCCACCGCGGGTCGATCCACGTGCGCAGCCGTCATGCGCTCGGAACGGATATGGAGATCCTGTTGCCAGTCGCGCGGGACACATCCGCGGCCCCGAACCGGCCAGCGGCCGGCGCTCATGGCTGGCACGGCAACGGCACGGTGCTGGTGGTCGATGACGAGGAGTCCGTTCGCAATGTCGCCAGGGCGATTCTGAAGCGCGCCGGCCTGCGAGTGCTGACAGCCGCCGGCGGGCGGGAGGCGCTGCAGATACTGCGCAGCCGGGGCGACGTCAGCGTGGTCGTGCTCGACCTGATCATGCCGCAGATGAACGGCCAGGCGGTGTTGCGCGAGCTACGCTCCTTTGCCCCGAAGCTACCCGCCATCCTCAGCAGCGGCTACACCGGGGAACACGAGACCGCCGCCAGGCTGGCCGCCGAAGGGCCGACAAGTTTCCTGCCAAAGCCCTACCGTCCTGCCGAGTTGCTGGACAAAGTGCGCCAGGTACTGGTCGAGCAGCCAGCGGCCATCTGAGGTCCCGGAACCAATAAAAAGCCAGGCCCGTCTCCGCGCTCGCCTCCGCGTGGCGCTCCACCTTTGCCCTCCGGCTGTGCCCTTCCACTTTTTGCCTTTTGCCTTTTGCACTTTGCCTTTTGCCTTGTCTTCTTCCTTCCTTCTCCTTCTTCCTTCTCCCTCCCTGAGAGCCGTCGACTATTCCCAGCCGCAAGAAAAGGCAAAAGGCAAAGTGCAAAAGGCAAAGTTAAGAAGGGGGCGAAACGCCAGCGGCGCGATCCTCGACTCTCCTAAAATGGAAACACATGGGACTCTTCGACGACGAACCGTTTTATCGCATCGGGAAACTGCCGCCTTATGTCTTTGCCGTCATCAACGACATGCGCGCCAAGGCCCGCGCCGCGCAGCTTGACGTGATCGACCTGGGCATGGGCAACCCCGACGGCGCGACGCCGCGCCCGGTGGTGCAAAAGCTCGCCGAGGCGGCCCGCAACGCGCGCAACCACCGCTATTCGATGTCGCGCGGCATCCCGCGCCTGCGTCAGGAAATCGTCAAGCGCTACAAGAGCAACTACGATGTGGATCTCGACCCCGAGACCGAGACGATCGTCACGATGGGCGCCAAAGACGCGCTGGCGCACCTGCTGTTCGCCGTCATTGGGCCCGACGATGCGGTCGTGATGCCCGACCCTTCCTACCCCATCCATCAGTGGGGCGTGGTGATGGCCGAAGGGCACAAGTGCAATCTGCCGATGTCGTCTCCCGACGAGTTTCTCGAGCGCGTGGAGGACCTGTTCCGGCGCTCAACGCGCAAGCCGAAGATGATTCTGGTTTCGTTTCCGCACAACCCGACGACGTTGACCGTGGACCTGCCGTTCTTCGAGCGGCTGGTGGCGCTGGCGCGGCAGCACGGCACGATGATCGTCCACGACTTTGCCTATGCCGATTTGTGTTTTGACGGCTACCGCGCGCCGAGCATCTTGCAGGTTCCCGGAGCGAAGGAAGTCGCCGTCGAGATCTTTTCGATGTCCAAAAGCTATAACATGGCCGGCTGGCGGGTCGGTTTTTGTTCCGGCAATTCCAAAATGATCGCCGCCCTGGGGCGCATCAAAAGCTACCTCGACTACGGCGTGTTTCAGCCGATCCAGATCGCCTCGGTGATCGCCTTGCGCGAGTGCGAGGAAGACACCCGCAAGGTCGCCGAGTTCTACCAGAAGCGCCGTGACGTGCTGGTGGCCGGGCTCAATCGCGCCGGCTGGCCGGTCGAGGCGCCCAAGGGGACGATGTTCCTATGGGCGAAAATTCCGGAGCGCTACGCCTGGGCCGGCTCGCTCGAGTTCTCCAAGCTGCTTCTGGAAAAAGCGCTGGTGGCGGTTTCGCCCGGCATCGGTTTCGGCCCCGAAGGCGAAGGATACGTGCGGTTCGCGCTGGTCGAAAATGATCAGCGCATCAAGCAAGCCACGCGGGGGATCAAGAAAGTTTTGAGCGATTGAAGATTGTCGAGCGTGTTCCTGAGCCCCGCAGGGGCGGCATGGCAGTAGCCTGGGGCGCGAGCCCCGGGGTCTAAGAGATCCCTCGATGTGAAAAATAACCTTGCATCGTGGCCTGCACCAGGCCACGATGCAAGGTTATTTGAAGGGATTGCCTCTCCTCATCCCGGGGCTTGCGCCCCGGGCTACTGCCATACCGCCCCTGCGGGGCTCAGGACGATTCGCGCCGAATTCCTTGACGCCATACCGCATTCCCGATCCTGGCTACAATCCGCCCTACGATTCGCCTCGTCAGCTAGCGGGATTGGCCGCTACAGCACCCCATACACTCGCGCCATCCAATAGGGCAGCAAAAAATCGATCCCCGCATTTTCGATGAAGCCGTCTCCGCCGCCGAATAACTGAAACGGGCTGCGCTGCCACAAAAAATCGCTCAGCACGCGCTGCTCGACCGGAACGGGTTGGCAGGCGCGGTTGTCGCCACAGGCCGCGACCACGTTGCGGAGATCGACGAAAAAATCGCGGCGCGGGCGTCGCAGCCAGACGCGCAGCAGCTCGGCCGTCGCGGCGTCTCGCGCGCCGTCGGGGCCGCGCAGCACGCGATCGATCAGGTTGAAGTGCGCGTTGCCGTGGTCGTCGATCGTGCGGTGAAGCACGTCATAGGCGTCGAGGTAGCGGTTGCGATGCGTCCCTGCTTCTTCGAGACGGATCAGATTGTAGAGCGCGATGGCGTCGAGGTTGAACTTGAAGTAAGAGTCGTGGTCGTCGATCACATCGACGCCGATAGGCACAACTACGCGGATCGACCGCCAGAATCGCTCGGTGCGGTACATCGAGTCGAAGCGCTGCGGATTCACCTGGCGGCCCACCTGGAGCATGCTCAGAAGCTGATCGGAACGCTGCAAGAACGACGTGCTGACGCCGCCGCCAGGCATCACGACGTTCCAGGCGTTGGCGAACAGGAACTCCAGCATTTGCGTGATGAGATCGCTCACTTGCCGGCGCAACGCCGCGTCGTCGATCCATTCATGGGCGACGCTGAGCCCGAAGAACACACCGAGATACTGGTCGCGGGAGGTGTTGCCGATCCAGAGAAAATTGCGCCCCTCGACTGTGCTCGCATAGACGCCGTGGGACGCTTCTTCCTGTGCGATGGCGGCGGCGAACTCGGAGCCGGCGGGAACGCGGGCGCGCGCCAGCAAAGCGGTTCCGGTAACGCCCACCAACTCCTGGAGGCTCGCGATGGCGAGCCGCGCATTTTCCAGGGCGTCCGGCGCGCGGCTGGCGGCGAAGCGGAACGCTTCCGCGGCTAAGTAGTGGCCGGTCCAAATCGCGGAATCCCCGGCGCGGGTATAGGCGACGATCTGGCCGCTGTCGGGAGCGAAAAAAATCGGGTCGAGGACGGTTCCAAAAGGCAGGTGGCGCGCGCGAATCTCCGCGCCGATCGTCGCCGCCGCCTGCACGAACGAATCCGCGGGACGGTCCTGCCGCCCGTCGCGCGAACGTGGGGGTCGCCGGCTCATACAAGAATTAGTTTATTGTGACGGACAACTGCGAAAGGTGGGCAGCGCGAGTGTGCGAGGGGACACAGGCTCGCCGGGAGATGCGCGAGCAAAAGCAGCCATAGAGGATAGAACCAGAAGTCGATCCGATCCCAAGCCCAAAGCGAATCAGCAAGCGAGCGGATCAACCGATCAACGGATAAACCGATAAACGGCTAAGTATGCGCCTTGCCTAACCGGCGGTTAAACACCCCCAGCACATTGCGCACCAGCGAAGGCTGCGCGGCAAGCCGCTCGGCAGGCTTCTCGCCGGTGATTTGCGAGGCGAATTGCACAATCCGCTGGCCTAGCGGGGAGTGGTCGTCGATGAGACCATTGCTGAGGCCGGCTTGACGAATCGAGGCGGCATCGTCGGGCAGCGTCAGGAAAACCGGCGTCTCCAGGTATTTCTCGATCTCGATGATCTGTACGTCGCTCTCGCCGTGGCGATTGACAACCACTCCGAGCCGGTCCGCGGGCACGCCCAGCGATTCCAGCTCCACCAGCCTTCTCTGCGCCATGAACAGAGAAGCCATCTCCGCCGTACAGACGACGTAAACGTGGTCGGCGCGGTTGACCACCGGCGCGGTGAGCTCACTGACCACGTCGGGTAGGTCGACGAGCACTGTGTCGTAGCGCGCGGCGGCGAAGCTCAGCAGGCGCTGACCGTCCCAGGCCGTAAAATCGCTGACGCGGCCGTCGCGCGGCGCCGGAAGAATATCGATGCCTTGCGCGCTCGAGACGATCGCGCTCCACTTCGTGTCGTCGATGGATTCCGACATCCCTAGCGCTTCGGCGATCGAGCATTCCGGGTTGAGATCGAGCAAGACCGAGAGCGGGCCGGAATGAAGGTCGCCTTCGACGAGCAGCAAAGACTTGTTGAAATGCTTTGCAAGCTTGCCCGCGACGTTCAGGGCAACCGTCGTCGCGCCGCTGCCCCCTTTGGCGGAAACGAACGCGATCGTGTTGTGGCCATCGCGCAGACGTCCGGATTCGATGGCTCGCGCCAGCGCCCGTTGCAAGGCGTCCGACGTGAAATAACCCTGCAACACCTCGGGGATGCCCGCCGCGGTTACTTGCTGAAGCTGCTCGAAGCCCAGCTTTTGGGCGTAGCCGATCAGCGAGGTTTCCGGAGACGCAGTTTGAATGTCGCGCGCCAGGCTAAGCGCCGTCCCACTGGCGTCGATCTCCAAGAACACCACTTTGGGGCTATAGGCGTTGAGGAGCCGCACCAGGTGGTGCCGGTTGGGGTATTTGTCGAGGACCTGGTAGAGCGAGATGTCGGAGTCGCCGCCGCAGGAACGCTGCACGTAGTCAACGAGAGCCGTGGTTTGTCCGAGGATAAATGCGCTGAGCACGGGCTGTCTTCACCATGGGCGTCAACTGCCCACGGCTCCGCTGAACTGAATTATCTGTAGGAACCGTCGCAGTCGCCCCAGAGACGACCTCAACCGTAGTATGCCCCTGGTGTCCACGTAGGACAATCCGTAGAACGCCCTATGTCTTGAGTCATACTCCGAACCCTGATTGGCGGGATAGTGGTAGGCCGTTATTGTCCCGTTATTTGTGGTCGCGAAACAGCGCAGCTCTATCGAAAACGGTTGGCGCCCGGCTGTTTACACGCCGTCTGCCAGGGCAACGCGCCGCCGCGCAATTTCCCCATCTTCGCGGGTCAAGAACGTGATGTGGCTCACCTGGTTTTCGAGCAGGTACTGGCGCGCCTCCTCGATACCCTGGCCAACCTGGGCGATGCCATGGCTGTCGTCGCCAAAACAGAAGCCGATATCCATGGCGCGGGCGGCTTCGACGAGCCACGGTGCCGGGTAGGGCATGCCTAGACCTTTGCGGTAACCGGCGGTGTTGACGTCAAGGATGGCATCGCAGGCGCGAACCGCTTCGAGCGCCCTGGCGGCCGCGCGGCGGATGGGCGGGGTATCGAGGGGCGCTTCCGCGCCGGCGTTCAGCCGGATCAGGTCAAAATGGCCTACGACCTCGGGCCGTAGCGCGTCAACCATTTCGGCCACGGCTTCGTAATAGGCGATCGCCAGAGGCTCGAGGCCGCCACGAGCGGCCAAGGCACGCTCAAAATCGGGGCGGGGGCCGTCAATCGTAATCTCATCGACGTAGTGGACCGAGCCGACCATGTAGTCAAAGCCGAAGCGGCGCCGGTGGCCGAGCATTTCTTCGCGATAGCCGCTGGTTGGGATGACTTCGGCTTCGAAGCCACACAACACGGTCAGGCGGCCCTCGAATTCGCGGGCCAGCTTGCGCACGGTTGGGGCATAGGCTTCGAACTCGCGGCTGAGGCGCTCGATGTCATAGCCCTTTTCGCGCTCGTTGGCATAGAGAAACCGCTCCTGGCTGCGGGGAGCGTGCTCGCTGACTCCAAAGGTGTGGTAGCCGGCGGTGGCCGCGGCCTCGATCACCTGTTCAAGCAAATCTTTGGCGTGCTCGCAGAATTCGCCGCTGTGGCCGCCGTGCAGCGAGACCTTCCAGGGTTGGCCGGGCATCCCTTCAGTGTATGTAATTGTGCGGGCTGCCCTTCAGCGCAACAGTCGGGACGCTTATGAACGTGATCCCTCGCCGCTGAAGGCTAGAACTGACGAACCGTGTTTTGGGGCGTCAAAGAGGCCGGGCGATTTGACCCGCGCTTGCTCGCGACGCTGAAGACCAGCCCGTGGCGGGCGCAAAGTCGGGGTGGGGCGGGTGCCGGGTTGACATTGTTCCATAGACACGAAATCCTGGAAGTAGGGTGGAGACAGAGTATTTCTTCTTGTGCTACGGGAATGCAATTCCTGTCTGAGGATTCGTTATGAAATTGAAGAGTTTGATTCCTGGGTCGTTGCTGGGAAGCCTCGCGTTTTTGTTCTCCTGTTCTTCGCCGGGTACGACGGAGCAGGCTGCGACGATGCCGGTCGGACGAGTCGTGGAAATCAAGGCCCCTTTGGGTTTGCCACCCGTTCCCATTCCGGCCGATAATCCTCCCACCGCCGAGACGATCGAGCTCGGCCGGCGGCTCTACTACGACACGATCTTGTCAAAGGACAATACCGTATCTTGCGCCAGTTGCCACCAGCCGGATTTCGGTTTCGCCGATCCGCGGCAGTTTTCGGTGGGCGTGAATGGCGGCACGGGCGACCGGCAGTCGCCCTCGGTGTGGAACGCCGCCTACTACACGACCCAGTTCTGGGATGGACGCGCAGCCAGCCTGGAGGACCAGGCCGTGGGTCCGATGGCGAACCCGATCGAAATGGCGCACACGCTGGAGGACATCGAAAAGGCGCTGGCTGCCGATGCGGCCTACGTCGCGCTGTTCGAGAAGGCTTTCGGGCCGGGCCCGATCACCGCTCAGAACGCGGCGAAGGCCATTGCCAGCTTCGAACGTACCGTGCTGACCGGCAACTCGCCCTTTGACCGCTTCATGTACGGCGGCGACGAGACCGCGTTGAGCGAGCAGGCCAAGCTGGGGCTGGAAGTCTTTCGTAATAAAGACAAAGGCAACTGCGCGGTTTGCCACACCATCGAAGCGGATCATGCGCTGTTCAGCGACAGCAAGTTCCACAACCTCGGGGTCGGCGTCGAGACGGACGGAACGTTCAAAGACACCGGCCGGTTCAAGGTAACCAACGCCGAGGCGGACACCGGCGCTTTCAAGACGCCGACCTTGCGCAACATCGCACAGTCGGCTCCCTACATGCATGACGGCAGCTTGCGGACGCTCAAAGATGTCGTGGATTTCTACATCGGGGCCGGCAATTCCAATCCGCATCGCGACGCCGAGCTGAAAGAGCTGGATCACCTGACGCGCGAGGAGCGCGACGCGCTAGTGGCATTTATGGAGGCGCTGACCGGGGAAGTTCCGCCCAATCTTGGGCCTCCATCGACCACGCTGTCGGACGACTAACGGCGTCTCCGCGCAAATCGAACGACCGAACAACCACGGCCGCACCCGGTAAACAGCAGTAGGGCGGCCGTGTGTATTACCATGGGCGAGTTTCTGCGCCCTGCGTGGAGTTCCGCGCGGGAGCCAGGGAGGCGTCATGTTTTGTTCAAGCTGCGGCCGTGAAACGCCTGACACGGCGCGGTTCTGCGCGTTTTGCGGCGCGGTCATGACGCCGCCTTCTCCCGTCCAGCCGGTGGTCGCCCCAGCTTTCGATCAGCCCGCTGCCGTGCCTTTTGGAGGTCCGCAGTATGGCGGGCCAATCTACGCAGGGTTTTTGGATCCGGTTTCTCGCTGCCTTGATCGACGGCATCATTTTGCAGGTGGCGAGCTTCATCATTGTCTTGCCGATTGCCTTTGTCTTGGGAATAGCCGCGGCAACCAGCGGCAATGCTGACGCCGCAAGCAGCCTGGGAACGGGTGTAGGCGTGCTGGTTTCCCTTGTCGTTCAGTGGATCTATGAAGCCGGCTTCCTGAGCTCGGCCAAGCAGGCGACACCGGGAAAGATGGCGTTAAATCTGGTCGTAACCGACGAGAATGGCGCGAAGATCTCTTTTGCTCGTGCGTCGGGCCGGCACTTTGGCAAATACCTTTCCGCTCTCATCTTGCTCATCGGATACCTGATTCAGCCGTTCACGGCCAAAAGACAGGCCCTGCATGACATGCTGGCGGGGACTCTGGTGCTGGTGCGCCGGCCCGGTCAATACTAACGGAACGGTTCTGCGCAAGGTTCGATGACGGGCGTCGCGGGCCCACGCTTACGATGCCTTGTCCGCAAACTCCCACTGTTTGAGGATTTGCAAGTTGCGGCCCCGTTTGCGGTAAAGCCGGAACCAGTCGAACTCAATCTCGCCCGCGCCTTCGCCGAACTCCAGGCCGAAGTTGGCGAGGAAACCTTGCGGCTCGAAATCAACCGACGTTTCGGTCCAGCCTCCGGTTGGAAAGTCGAGATCGACTTCGTTGCCGCGGCCGGGTACGTTGTCGATCGTTCCCCAAAAGAATTTTAGGGGCGGAAGGTTGGCGGAGCGGGCCCGGAAGCGGAGAGCCAGCGCTTCACCCTCCATCACCAAAGGCAGAATCAGACGGCCGGGTTTTCCGGCCCAGCGCAAATTCAGTTGGTTCGCTTTCTTGCTGAGCACCCCGGCGCTGGTGCTCCAGCCGTCCACCTGAGTGCGGTTCTGAAATTCGGCCGGCGGCGCGGCTTCGGGGGTGGCGCCCTGATCGCCGGTCTCCTGAATCCATGTCTCGAGATTGCCGCGCAGCCCGGTGAGTGTTTGCTGCAACTCGGGGGAGCCCGCGAGGTTCGAAATCTCATAGGGATCGGCCGCTAGATCGTATAGCTCTTCCTCCGGCCGAGTGCGCGCCATGAAGGGCGCTTGCGCGATCGTCAGTTTTCCCTCGGCCTGAAGCTGCCTCATCACCTGCAGCGGCGGGTAGCTGGTGTCTTTGTAGATGTTCTGCTGCGTGTAGGGCCGGTCGGGGTAGTAGTTGCGAATGTATTTGTGCCGCTTGGTGCGCACCGAGCGAATGCGGTCGACGGTCTCGTCGCAGCGGTCGCGCGCGGAGACGACATAGTCGCGCGGCTTGGCGTCAGCGCCGAGGAACATGCGGCCTTCCATATTCGATGGCGGCTTGATTCCGGCCAACGCCAGCGTCGTCGCGGTGATGTCGATAGAGCTGATCAAATTGTCGTTGCTGCTGCCGGCGGTGAATCCCTCGGGGCGGTATTTTTCCGGTATGCGCACGAGCAGCGGGACGTGAATGCCGCCTTCGTAGAGAAACTGCTTGCCGCGCGGCATGGGGCGCCCGTGGTCTCCGAAAAAGAACACGATCGTGTCTTCCGCCAGCCCTTCCTGCTCGAGACGCTCCAGCACGCGGCCGGCTTTGCGGTCGAGGTGTTGCGCGGTTTCCAGATACAGCGCCCAGTCGAGCCGCATGGCAGGATGGTCCGGGTAATAGGGCGGCAGCTCAACGGCGCCGGGATCGATGGGGCGGTCGGGGAAGGGCTTGAAGGCGCGATGGGTTTCCGAAAAATTGATCTGCGCGTAGAAGCGCTGGCCTTCCTCGCGCTCGCTCCAGCCGGCGCCGTCGTATGGGTTTTCGACGTTATAGTTGAAGTCGGTTTTGCCGGTGCCCTCGAGCTCGCCGCCTTTAAGATTCGAGGTGTGATACCCCTCCTCGCGAAGGTACTCGGTGAACAAACGAACGCCGGCCGGCAACTTGTAGCCGTCATCGCGATGGCTGCGGTGATTGTGCGCGCCGATGCTGGTCTGATACATGCCTGTGGCCAGCGCCGAGCGCGCCGCCGAGCAGACCGGCGCAGTGAAGAAAGCGTTGGTGTACTTGACGCCCTGCGACGCCAGGCGGTCGAGATTGGGAGTGTGCACCAACCCGTTGCCGTAGCAGCCGAGGTCGGGCGAAAAATCTTCGGCGATGATCCACAGAATGTTGGGCCGCGGGCCCGAAGCGGTTTGGCACGAGGAGCCCGCAAGCGAGCCGGCCACGAGTGCGCCGGCCGCTCCGGTGAAAAATTCGCGCCGCGATGGCTGCGCACCATGGCGAAGCGACGCCTGAGACTGGCTGAGTTTATTCATCGATGATTCTCGATTCGGCCAGCGGGCAGATAGCCGAAGATTTGCGGATGGCAGCGCGATTCTATTGCGCCCACCGGGGTTTCAAGTGGACTCATTATAGACAACGCCCGTTTCCAGGAGCGTGCGTCCTTGCTGAGAGTGCAGGAGTCGACGCGGTTTCGCACACGGTCGTTCCCGAGACGGTGTGTCACGCTCTCTCCCGAGCGAGTATGCTGTAGGCGATGAATTTCTCGAGACGCGCTTTCCTTGCTTCGTCCCTTGGCGCTGCGTTTTCGCAGGCAGGCGGCCGGCTTAGCGGACAGAGCGCGCGACGCCCGAATATCCTTTTCGCCATCGCCGATGACTGGTCGCACGCCCATGCCGGGGCCTACGGCTGCCAGTGGGTTCGCACGCCGGTGTTCGATCGCGTGGCGAAAGAGGGCGTGCTGTTCCATAACTGCTTCACGTCCAACCCGAAATGCAGCCCTTGCCGCGCGAGCATCCTGACGGGGCGTAATAGCTGGCAGCTCGAAGAGGCCGTCAACCACTTTGGAGTTTTCCCTGCAAAGTTTCCCGTCTACACCGATCTGCTCGAGCAGTCCGGCTATCTGGTCGGATTCACCGGCAAAGGCTGGGGGCCTGGCGACTTTCGCGCGGGCGGCTTCCAGCGCAACCCCGCCGGCGAGGAATATTCGCGGCGGCAGCTCAAGCCACCCCTCGAGGCGATGTCGGCGAAAGATTATGCGGGTAATTTCGAGGACTTCCTGGCGGATCGCAAACCCGGGCAGCCTTTTTGCTTCTGGTTCGGCACGCAGGAGCCGCACCGCGCTTACGAGGAAGGCGCCGGTGTGCGCAGCGGCCGCGACCCGAAATCCGTCGAGCTGCCTGCTTACTATCCCGATTCGGATGTGATTCGCAAAGACATGCTCGACTACGGCCTCGAGGTGGAGTGGTTCGACACGCAGTTAGGCCGCGTCCTTCGCAAGCTCGAAGATATCGGTGAGCTGGACAATACTTTCGTCGTGGTGACTTCGGATCACGGTATGCCGTTTCCGCGCGTGAAAGGACAAATCTACGAGCACGGTTTTCACTTGCCGCTGGCGATTCGCTGGGGCGGAATGACCGGCGGCCGTGCCGTCGACGATTTCATCAACGTGCGTGATTTCGCGCCGACGTTCTTGCAGTTGGCCGGTTTGGAGCCACCCGCGTCGATGAGCGGGCGCGGCTTTCTCGACCTGCTGCAATCCGGGCAGTCCGGCCAAGTGGACGCGGCGCGAACGACCATGTTGATCGGCAAGGAACGTCATGATCTGGGGCGCCCGAATGATTGGGGCTACCCGGTGCGGGCGCTACGCACGCGCGAGTATCTCTACATCCGCAACTACGAGCCCGACCGCTGGCCGGCGGGCAACCCCGAAACCGGCTATCGCAACTGCGATGACGGCCCAGCTAAGTCTTTTGTGTTGAGACAGTATGACCAATACTACCGGCTGTCGTTCGGCAAACGGCCGGCCGAGGAGCTTTACCACGTCAGCGAGGGTTCCGACTGTGTTCGAAATCTTGCGGATCAGCCGGAGCAGGCGGAGCGCAAGCGGGAAATGCGCGACCAGATGGAAGCGATGCTGCGCGAGGAAGGTGATCCGCGCGCGCTGGGAAACGCCGCGATGTTTGACACCTACCAATACATCGGGGCGAGCGGGCATTCCTACGATAGCTGGTTGAAGAATCAGAACCCGTAGCGGCGGCCGGGGATCGGAGCGGATTACAAGCGTCAGAAAGAGGCGGGCGTCGACTCCCGCTCACAGCCAATGCCTGCGGCGTTGTGGCTACCTTCCGATTGGGCTGCTAGGCGGCAAGCTACTTTTTGTCTTGCTTGGCTTCGGGCTGCGATTCCGTCTCAGACGGTTCTTCGCTCAGCACGGGCAGCGGTCCATAGAAGTAGCCGGGGCGATGCCGCACTTCCAATTTGTCGTAGGGAACGTCTACGCGAATGTGGTGGAAAATGCCGCCCTTGTTGCGATTGTTGGCGCGGTAGGTCAACAGATACTGGCTGCGGATGTCTTCCCCAATCTTCGCAATCGATTCCTGCAGGCCATCTTCGGTGCGAGGGCTGTAATCCATGCCGCCGGTGCCTTTCGCCATCAGCTCCAGCGGATTATTGAAGACCAGGTTCTTGGCCCCGCGAACCAGGTCGATGATGATCGGGATCATGTTGGGCGTCGCTTGGTAGCCATACGACTGCTGCATCGTCGTCGGTGTGGCCACGCCGCCTGGCGCAATCGGACGCGACTGAATACCTGGCGGAAACGGGTCGCGCTTCGTCTCGGGCTCGCGGAGCAGCCGCGCTGACAGCGACGACAGCCGCACAGCGTAGAACATAATGTCGTTGACCTGCGCCGTCCGCATCGATTCACCCAGGCTTACCTCGCTGCCGTTGTTCTGCGATTCCGAGATGGCCACGATGATGCGGCGATGATTCCGTGGCCGCCGGTTGAGCATGCGAACCGCCTCGTAGATCGCGTCCGACAGCCTCGATGCTTCCGAGCCTACGGTGACGTCTTTGAGGGCCTTGTCGATCTCCTCGGTGCTACCGGTAAAGTCCTGCATCGTCCGCACCCGGTTGTCAAAGGCGATGATCGCTGCCTGGCCGAACTCCCCCAGCACCAGATCGGTGAACAATACCGCGGTCTTTTTTACGTCCGGCAGAACACCCTCGACGCGCTGGCTCGACTGAATCAGCACCACCATCGAGATGGGCAGAAAGGCCACTTCAAAGCTGTCAATCTGCTGCTCAGCCTCGTTGTCGAAGATCCGGAAATCCGTCTTTTCGAGCCCGCTGACGAACTCGCCCTCAGGGCCTGTCACGGTAACCGGAACGGTGACCTCCACAGTGTCTGTTACGAAGGTGGGCGTCTCTTCCGCCGTCAGCACTTCCTCGTTGACGTTTTGGGGCCTTTCGATGGAGTTGTTTTGCGCGAGCGCCGGCACAGCCGCCAGCAGAAATCCAAGCAGGCACAGCGTCAGCAGTTTCTTTGGTAGGGGAGGCATGGTTGGTCTTTCTGGAGGCATTGCCAGGGCTTCGACTGTCTGACAGCCCGGCGGACTCTCCTGTTAGTCGCTAATTATGTAAGACGGTCGAGCCCCGCCTCCGGGTTCCTAGATCTAGCGCTCCCGGCGGTAGGGGCCGCTTTTGCCCCCGGTCTTCTCGATCAGGTACAAACCGCTGATTTCGATAGACTTATCCAAAGCCTTACACATGTCGTAGATGGTCAGCGCAGCCGTCGCGGCAGCGGTCAGCGCTTCCATTTCTACTCCCGTCGGGCCCGTGGTCGTCGCCGTCGACTCGATTCTAACGCCATTTTCTGTCAGCTTGATTTCGACGTCGACGTGCGTAAGGGGCAGGGGATGGCAAAGCGGTATCAGCTCCGATGTCCGTTTTGCCCCCTGAATCCCCGCGATGCGTGCGATTTCGAGCGGGTTTCCCTTGGGGTTTTCAGGCAGCCGCGACAACACAGCCTCGGAAAGCTGCACAAAGGCGTGGGCGCGGGCTGTCCGGCGGGTAGAGGGCTTGTCGCTGACGTCGACCATGCGGACAGCGCCGCTTTCGTCGTAATGAGACAGCTTGTTCACGGCAAGATCGAGATCCACTCGCCCGCCTTCCAGCTTGCCCGCCCGGCGGCGGCCACCAGGTAGCAGTTTGCCTGCCCCGCGGAGACCAAATCTCCCGAACCTTGCCATTTTACCGGATTAACGGTCGCTTCGCCGTACTCCCCCGCCAGCACCGCCGGCAAGAACCTTGTCAACACCGGCTTGTGCTGGAAGTCGGAGCCCAGCCGCGCCTGGACGAACGGCAACCGGGAGACGGGCCGTCCGGCCAGCCGGTCGAGCGCGATGCGGGCGAAAACCTCAAAGGTCACCATGGTCGAAATCGGGTTGCCCGGCAAGCCGAAAACCGGCTTGGCGCCGACCCGGCCGAAAACCAATGGCTTGCCCGGCTGAATGGCGACCTGGGTGATGAAAAACTCGGCGCCGAGGTCCGCGAGCGCCTGCTCGACCACGTCGTACTTACCCATCGAAACGCCGCCCGATAGTAGCAGCAGGTCGTGCTGCAGGCCTTGCTCGATCAGTTCCCGGGTGCGGGCCGGCTGGTCGGGCGCCACGGGCAGGATGACGGCCTCGCCCCCGCGGCGGCGCACCTGTGCCGCCAAAGAGTGAGCGTTCGAATTGCGGATCTGGAATGGCTCCGGTTTGGCTTCGATCGGCAGGACCTCGTCGCCGGTGGAGAGAATCGCGACGCGCGGCTTGCGATAGACCTGGACCTTCGACTGGCCTACCGACGCCAGCACCGCAATCTGGCGGTACTCGAGGTCTGTCCCCGCTTCCAGGACATTGCTTCCCGAGCGCACTTCGCTGCCCTGAAAAACCAGGTTGCGGCCAGAGGGGATGCTCTGCGTGAGGGTGACGTGGTCGCCGTCGCGGGTGGAGTGCTCGACCATGACGACCGCGTCGGTGCCGCCGGGCGCTGGGGCGCCGGTCATGATTTCCACGGTCTCTCCGCGCTGCAGCTTGAAGCGTGACGGCTCGCCCGCCCGCGTCAGGCCGAGTACCTTCAGGCGCGCCGGGGTCTGGGCGACGTCGGCGGCGATCACGGCGAAGCCGTCTCGGGCCGAGCGGTTGAAGGGCGGGTAGTCCCGGTCAGCCGCCACCGGCGCGGCCAGCACGCGGCCCTCAGCCTGTTGCAGGTCTACCGTTTCTGTCTCGGGCGTCGAGACAAGCTGGTTGATCTGGTCCTGGATGATCTGGCGGGCAACTTCGAAGGGTAGAGGCTCGGTTTCCATGACGGATGGCCGCTGGTGTCGGTGTTTAGGCTGGGAGTTTATGCTGCCGCGCTCTCCACGCGGCTGTCGGAGTTTGTGCGGTTGCTTTCGCCACGCAGCCTCTCTGCTTGCTCGGAGTGTCTGGCTCGCGCTTTGCGCGACGACAGGCGGGAGCGCCTGTCGCTACTTTGGCGCTTCGCGCTTTCCTGGTCGCGGCTGCGGAAGCACAGATGACCGAAACGTACAGAATTCGGCGCCCACCCCCGGCGCTGTTATTTCAGCAGCGCTTCGAGCTTGGAGTCTTTTCGGATGATGGTTTGGTCGCGCTCCGGGCCTGTCGAGACGCAGCCGATTTCCACTTCCGTTTTGTCTTCGAGGTACTTCAGGTAGTCCTGCGCCGCCGCGGGCAGCTTGTCGAATTCCGTGATTCCCTCGGTCGAGCAATTCCAGCCCGGACGATCCTCGTAGACGGGCTCGATTTCTTCCAGCACGCGCGAAAGAGCCGGCATCTCCTCGATCACCTCACCGCGGTAGCGGTAGCCTACGCACACGGGAATCGTCTCGAACGAATCGAGCACGTCGAGCTTGGTGACCACCATCGAGGCGAAATAATTGACGGTATGCGCGTAGCGGCACAGCACAACGTCGAACCATCCGCAGCGCCGCGGCCGGCCGGTGACCGTGCCGAATTCGTGTCCCTTTTCGCGCAGGCGGACGCCCTGCTCACCTTTATCTTCGGTCGGAAACGGGCCGCTGCCCACGCGCGTGACGTAAGCCTTGGTAATACCAATCACCGCGTCGACGTGAACCGGTGACACACCCAGCCCGGTGGCGACGCCGCCGGCGGTGGCGTTCGACGACGTTACGAAGGGATAGGTGCCATGGTCGATGTCGAGCATCGTACCCTGCGCGCCCTCGAACAGGACGCGCTTGCCCGACCGGATCGCATCGTTCAAGTATTTGGATGTATCGCAAACGTAGGGCCGCAGCTTTTCGGCGTATCCCTGGTACTGCGAGCAAATCTCCTGCAAGTCCCAGGGCTCGTGAATGCCGAGCGCCGTGGCGATGATGTTTTTTTCCTCGGCAATCGCCTGGAACCGCTCGCTGAAGGTCGAGCGGTCGAGCAGGTCGACGAGCCGGATCCCACGCCGCCCGATCTTGTCCTCGTAGCAGGGCCCGATTCCTCGCGAGGTGGTGCCCAGCCGAACCTTGCCGGGGCTGCTCTCGCTCGCCCGCTCCATCATTTGATGAAACGGGAAGATCACGTGGGCGCGGTTGCTGACGAACAGATTCCCGGAGCATTCCACGCCCAGACTCCGCAACGTGTCGATCTCCTTGAGCAACGCCTGGGGATTGATGACAACGCCGTTGCCGATGACCCCCTTGGCGCCGGGCCGTAGCATGCCGCTCGGAATCAGCGTGAGGATGAACGTTTTGTCTTTGACGCGGACCGTATGACCGGCGTTGTGGCCGCCCTGCTGGCGGGTGACGACATCAAATCGATCGGCGATGAGGTCGACGATCTTGCCTTTGCCTTCGTCTCCCCACTGGGTTCCCAAGATCACCACATTAGCCATAGTTTTCCCTTTGGTTCCCCGGGGAACGGCTGCGCGCGCCACGTGCTTTTCCGGCAGGGGACGAGTTGAAGAAGCGAGGAAGAAGTACGCCCTTTCCGATTCTACCGATTTTCCCGGAACGTGTAAACGCGGGGTGAAGACACGGCTACCTGCGGGCCGCCGCGCCCGGTGCCGGCCCCGAGCCGGTCGAACCCGCGTGGCAATCCGCGGATCGGCGGACTCAGGGTCCCGTGGCGGCTTTTGGCGCGCCTGAGCTTTTACTCGCCCTCCGACCGGTCAGAGCTTCGGGCGGTAGCCGCTGCGCGTGCGGATGCGATGCCTCTTCAGCGCGTCGCCGACCAGATCCACGGTGATGCTCCTCCAGCCGCCGTTCGGATTCGGCTGCGGATAGTAAGTCAGCGTATACGAGCTGGCGAGTTCCTCGCGGATCGAGGTGAACGCCTCCGACTGGCGCTGCCAGGTCTTGGCGAAATAGGCCTTGCCGCCGGTGCGCGCCGTCAGGCGCCGGAACACGTTGCTCGAGATTGGGTCTTTGTTGAGCTCGTTGGTGCTGATGACGTAGATCGGGATGCCCTCGTCTTCGGCGATGGCGCCCACGTCGTCGGGCGCGATCGTGCTGGCGTTATCGGGGCCGTTGGAGAAGACGATGACGACTTTACGCCCGGGGACGCGCGCGGCGTCGCGCAACGTGAGCAGCAGCGAGTTGTAGAGCGCCGTCTCGTCGCCGGCCACCGACAGGCGCAGCGCCTTGATCGCTTCCAGCCGCGTGGGCGTCAGGCCCGAATGCCGCGTCAGGTTGCGGCTAAAGCCATAGACCGCCACGGAATCGGCGGTATCGAGCCCGCGAATGAAATCCGCGATGGCGTCCTCGGCGTACACGAAGCTGCGGTACATGAAATTGCTGGTGTCGAACAAGACGAAGACATTGGTTCCGACGAAAGTGTCATCCACCAGCGAGGATGGGCCGTCGATCCTCGCGTCGGGCGTAGGCGCTGCCGCGGCGGGCGCCGCCCCGCTTCCGCCTCCAGCGGCCAACTCGCCGATCGCCCGCGGCGCTTCGTTGCCTTCGGCGAACGTCGCGATTTGTTGGGGGATGCCGTCCTCAAATACGCGGAAGTCCCCGGGCGCCAGGTCGCGAATATAACGGCCGCGCCGGTCGGTGATGGCGACGTTCAAAACAACCAGGTCCACCTTCACCCGGAACAATGGAGACTCTTCGCGCACTCCTTGGCTCGGCCCGGGCTGCGGCGTCAACAAGATCACAAGACCGACAGCGGACACTAAGACAGCAGAGGCCAGCAAACTTCGTAGGGTTCGCATCCTTTTGTCTTCCCTCAATTTGTTTTCTCTCATGGCGCTCTTATTGCCCATTCCCGTCGCCCAGCGACGCTGTGACGGGTTGGGATTGCGACGCGCGCATCTGCTCGCGGTAGCGATCCCCCACAATTTGCATCGAACGCCACAGCGCCGGCCAGTCTTCCAGGTTCGTGGCGAAGATTCGTTCCAACGAATGCTGCGTCCATTGCGGCACCAGCAGATTCAACTCCGCCGGCGGCAAGTACAACTCATCCGCCAGGGTCGCCCAGTGAATGTTGGTCGACTCCCAGCTTTCGGCCATGATGCGGCTCGAATAGCCCATCATCGTCGGGAACAGGGGAAGATGCAACAGTTCCGGCCGGTAGGAGTTGGTCAACTCTGGATGCGGCGTGCCGAAAGTCGAGGCAATGGTTTCGTAGCGGAACTCGTTGGCGTTGCCCGAACGCAGGCGGGCGATCTCGGCCGAGAAGGGACCGCCTGCGCGGCCCAACAGGGCGTCATTTTGTTCGACGAGTTTCTTCGACAGATCGTAGAGCTCCGCGGCGGTAA
>JBBDWJ010000221.1:0-20126 GCA_040902925.1 Bryobacterales bacterium
TTCCGCTATTTTTTAGACGAAGCCGCACCGATGCCACTGCCGGCAAGCGGGGCGCGCCGGCGTTCTCTGTTCTTGAGCCGCTACAAGTTCCCCTCACCACCAGTTCTCGAAAGAACAGTAACTTCGTGGGCGGTTGCCTCGCCCAGGCTTTTGCGCGCGCCATTGTGGTAGGTTGGGGCGACTGATCGCTAACTCTCGCCGACGGCCAGCATCAAGCCGCTGTTTCGACTAGGGGTATCGGGCTTTAAACCCATCGTGGGTCCAGCGCCGGGGATTGCCGCCGGGGATTGCGCTGGCGGCGTCGGCTGCTGGCTGTGCCCGGCTCCGAATTTTTGAAAGGAATCACCAAGTTCGCTTGGGTAGACCAACCATGAACCATCGCGCCATACTCGTGTGCCTACCGCTGGCGCTGTTCGTGCTGGGGTGCCAAAGCGAACCTTCCCCGACGCAGGTCTATCACAACGGCAACATTGTCACCGTCGATCCGCAGTTTCGCAGCGTCGAAGCCATCGCTGTTCGCGACGATACGATTCTGGCGGCCGGCACGGATGAGGAAATCCTCGCTCTCGCAGGTTCGGGGACCGAGAGGATCGATCTCGACGGCAAGACCGTGCTGCCCGGGCTGATGGATTCGCATTCTCACGCACCCAGCGCGGCGATGTATGAGTTCCCGCAGCCGGTCCCCGATATGGAGACCATCGGCGACGTTCTGGCCTACATTCAGTCCCGGGGCGACCTGCTCGAGACGGGGCAGTGGATTCAGTTGTCGCAGGTGTTCATCACACGCTTGCGCGAGCAGCGCTACCCGACGCGCGCCGAGCTGGATAAAGCCGCACCGGGCAATCCCGTTGCGTTCCGCACCGGCCCCGACGCCTCGCTGAACTCGCTGGCGCTTTCGATGAGCGGCATCGACAAGGATTTTCGCGTGCGCGAAGGGGAACCTTGCCGCGTCGAACGCGATGCCGCCGGCGAGCCGACGGGTATCCTGCGCAATTGCTCGCAGTACATCCAGTACCGCTCGATCGAGCGCGAGCCGAGCGAACAAGACCGCCTCGATCGGCTGAAGGAGCTTCTCGCCGATTACAACGCGGTCGGCCTCACCAGCATTGTGGACGCCGACACCAGCGACAGCGAAGTCGAGCTCTACCGCAAGCTGCGCGACCGCAATGAGTTGAGCTGCCGCACCTACATGATGCTGGGCGTCGACGCCAGCGCCCCGTTGAACGAGATTGAAGCGCGCATCCAGCAGGCCGCGCAAGACCCGCTTCACGAACGCAGCGACATGCTGTGGCTGCGCGGCGTCAAGAGCTATCTCGACGGCGGCATGCTGACCGGCAGCGCCTATATGCGGGAGCCGTGGGGAGTCAGCAAGATCTATTCCATTCAAGACCCGGCCTACCGCGGCGTGTTGTTCATCCAGCCGGAAAAGCTTTACGAGATCGCCAAGCTTGCTTTGTCGAACGACTTGCAGTTCACGGCGCATTCGGTCGGCGACGGCGCCGTACACAACATGATCGACGCCTACACGCGCATCAACGAAAACGATTTCCCTGTTCGCGACCGGCGGCCGAGCATCACGCACGCCAACTTTATGAGCGCCGAGGCGATCCAGAAGATGAAGGAACTGGGCGTGGTCGCCAACTTGCAGCCGGACTGGCTCTATCTCGACGGCGCCACGCTGCGCAAGCAGTTCGGCGACGAACGGCTGACGTATTTCCAGCCCTACAAGACGCTGTTCGAGCAGAATGTCATCGTCGGCGGGGGATCCGACCATATGCAGAAAATCGGCAGCCTCCGCTCGATCAACCAATACAATCCGTTTCTGGGTATGTGGATCACGCTGACCCGGCAGCCGCGCTGGACCGACGAGCCGCTGCACACCGAACAGAACCTCACGCGCGAGCAAGCGATCCGGCTTTATACCATCAACAACGCTTTTTTGACCTTCTCGGAGGACAGAAAAGGATCGCTCGAACCCGGCAAGCTGGCCGACTTTATCGTGCTCGACCGCGATATCCTGACCTGCCCTCTGGATGAGGTCAAAGACATTCAGGTGGAGCAGACCTACCTGGGAGGGAAGCGGATTTACATGCGGGCGGATGGCTCCTGACGAAATCGTCGCCGCGCCTTCGTTCCGCACGCTGCGTTCCAACCGCTCCCGCCGCGCCAGCCTTCACCCATGGCCTGCCCAAGCATGAGCGGGTGGATAATGGTTATATCCGGCCCACGTTCGGCCGGTCCCCAACTGAGCACGTCGCCGCTACGTTTCATCGGAGGCCCCGGGTCGCTCAGCGGATCAGGCAGCTTGACTGGCAGGCGCATTGGTCATGCTGGAATCCGTTGCGGCGAACGTTTGTTTCTCCCTCTCCCGGAGGGTAGTTTGGAGTTTATGAAAAAGGAAGTGTGGGGCTGGGCCCTTCTGGCTTTCGCCGTTGTCACATTGAATTGTGTTCGCCTCGGCGGACCGATCCTCGCCGACGATAGCTTTCAGTACCTGAGCATTGCCGAGAACCTCGCGGCGGGGAACGGCATCCGCACGTCGATTGTTCATTTTGATACGGAGCGCTCGCACGGCGAGCTGCCGGCGCCGATGACCTGGTTTCCGGCAGGCTATCCGGCTGCGATGGCGGTGCTATCGTTGATGGGGATTCCCCGGCACTGGGCAGGCTTCGGTGTATCGAGCCTTTCGCTGGCCGCGTTGGTGCTGGTTATAGCCTGGTTGTGCTCGTGGTACCGGCTGAGCGCGCTTGCCACGCGACTCGTTTTGTTCTTACTGATCGCGAACAGTTGGACCCTGCTCTACAGCGGCGGGGTTTTGACGGAGTCGGTGTTTACGGCGGTTTCGATCGGCGCGATCGCCGTGCTCGCCGCGGTGTCGGAGCAGACGGGAAAGCCAGGGCAGGCAAACCGGATTGGACTCTGGGCGCTTTGCGGCCTGCTGATTGGCATCTCGTCCTGGGCGCGCTACGCCGGCGTGTTTTTGTACGCGAGCCTCGGGCTTTTCCTGGCGATCGAGGTGGTGCTTGGTGGGCGGCGGGATCTTCGCGGCCCGATCGCCGCGGTGGTGACGGCGACAATTCCGCTGGCGGTTCTGCTGCTGCGCAACGTGCTTTTGGTGGGGAACTGGAGAGGCGGGAATTCGATTGATTCTTCCACTTCCGTCCCCGAGCTCGTGAGGGATGCCTTCGTCACCGCATACGAGCTGTTTTTCGGAGAGCTTGTGCGAGCGCGCTTTGGCGTCGCCGAAGTGCTGGTGGTTTTGTCAGCGGGCGTCTGCGGAATTGTTGTCATCCGGACCGCGCTCAAGCATCGCGAGGCCATCGCTCGCGAACTCGCAGGCCGGCCAAGCTTGTTGCCCGTGCTCACCTACGTCGGCGTCTATATCGGGGCGTTGGTTTATCTGTCATTTTTCTCGCAGCTAGGGTTCAGCTATCGCTATTGCTATCCTTTCCTGCCGCTGTTGCTGGTGCTGATCGGGCTTCTGGTTGCGGTGGCCGCTCCTCACATGAGGCGGTCTTTGTCCGGCAGGGCCGCCGCCGCCGCGGCTGTTGCTTTGCTGGGCTGCTACGTGTTCCTCAATGTACGTAACACGCTACAGCCTTGGTCCAGCGGGTCGCTTTTCGCGGACCGCCGCGTAACGGTGTATTTTGAAGCGCCGATGCCTTCAGGAGGGTCGCTACGGAGTTGGATGGAGGCCAACGTGCCAGCCGACCGCGCTATCGCAGCCGCCAACGGTCAAGCTACAGCCTACGTCTTGCGCCGCAAGACGGTCAGCATGATCGCACATGACAACAGCGCGTACACTTGGGAGGAGCGGGAGGTGCGGGAAGTGATGACGCGGTTTCGCGCGGACTTCTTGATCCTCTATCCGCAGGCGCCTTCCCGTGCGGCTCCGCAAGTCCAGAACGAGTCGAAGTTTCTTGGGGCCCTGGCGCAGGGGCGAAAGACCGCGAAATGGCTTCTGCTGGCCGCTGAGAATCCGTTTGTGAAGGTGTTCCGGCGGAAAGCGGCTTCCCGCTGATAGGTTTGAGCTGAGTAGTTTGATTTGTTCGGCTAAGGCGCGATTGTTAAGGCAAAAGGCAAAGTGCAAAAGGCAACAGGCAAAGCGCCGCAGGCGGAGGGCCCGAGGCAACGGGCAAGGCCCAAAAGCGCAAGAGTCCCGCCGTTGACAACGCTTGACGGCGTAGGTTAGCTTCGAGAGATAGCGGTTCTTACTGCTATCCAACTTTAGGTGCCCATAAGGGCGTAACAGGGAAGCCGGTGAAATGCCGGCGCGGTCCCGCCACTGTATGTGGGAAGCGGTTTCCCCTTAAGCCACTCGGCGGTCATGCCGGGGAAGGCTGGAAATCGCGTAGGCAGCGACGCTGCCTGAACCCACGAGCCAGGAGACCTACCTGAAGTCGGTTTGTATTCACTCTCCGCGGGAGACGGAATTTGTGATGCCGACTTACCACCACCGGCAGCGTAGCTTTCGCTCTCGCCGAGAGCGGAGGTTCTCATGCAGCCGATTCCCAATCACCGGGTGCGGAAGACACCCCGGCAGTGCTTCGTTTTGCTCTGTTTTCTGCTGACGCCGTCCTGGCTTTTCGCTCAGTCAGCAACCATTCGAGGCGCCGTTAGCGATGCGCAAGGCAATGCCGTCGCGGGCGCCGCGGTGCGGCTCTATGCGCGAAGCAGCGCCGCGGCCATTGTCACCACCAGCGCCGGGGATGGTTCGTATCTCGTGACCGCCACGCCCGGCGCCTATCTGCTCGAAGTCGAGGCGCCCGAGTTCGGTCTCGCCACGATCAACCACGTTCAGTTGGAAGCCGGCAGGGATTCCGTTCATGACGTCGCGCTGACGCTTTCCAGTCTTCGCACGCGCATTGTCGTCACCGCCAGCGGCAACGCCGAGCGAGTCGAAGAAGTTTCCAAGGCCTCCGACGTCGTCGACGCTCAACAGATGCGCGACCGCCAGGAGTATCTTCTGGCGGAAGGGCTGCGCGGCGTGCCCGGGCTGCGCGTGCAGCAGCTCGGTGGCCCGGGCAGCCAGACTTCAATCAAGATGCGCGGCCTTCGCAGCTACGATACAGCCATCCTGATCGACGGGTTGCGATTTCGTGACGCCGCGTCGACGCAGTCCGACGCCAGCGCTTTTCTGCAGGATCTTGCGGTGGTCGACACCGACCGCATCGAGGTCCTGCGCGGCTCCGGGTCGTCGCTCTATGGCACGCACGCCATGGGCGGCGTGGTGGACATCCAGACCGGCCAGGGCGGCGGCGAGACCCACGGCGAAATCTCGGCCGAAGGCGGCGGGCTCGGCTTTCTGCGCGGCCTGGCTCGCGCCGGCGGGGGGCTTGCCCAGGACCGCTTCGTCTATAGCGGCGGCGTTTCACACATCAATGTGAGACACGGCGTCGATCCGTTTGACCCTTACCGCAACACCACGGGCCAGGGCTTTGCGCGCTACCATCTGACGCCGCGAGTCTCGTTGAGCGGCCGGATTTTTGCCGGCAATACTTTCGTGGCAACGAACGAAAGCCCTACAGTGGACGACGCGCTGGTTGCGAATCACCCCGCCAGCGGTCCCGTGCCGGCCATCGGGCTTCCCAGCGGCCAACTGCGGCTCTATGAAGCGGGCACGGCGTTTGATGCCGGTCAGGCAACGTTCATTCCGGCCTTCAACGACCCCGACAATCATCGCGCGTCATCGTTCTTCGCCGGCGCGCTCGTCTTGGCGCACGAGCTGAGTCCGACGATGTCGTATCGGGTGAGCTATCACGCCGTCGACACACACCGTTCGCATCGCGATGGCCCCGCCGGGCTGAGCGCTTTTGATCCCATCTTCAGCAGCGACAGCTTGTTTAATGGCCGCATCGATACGCTGCGCGCGCGCGGCGATCACCAGGCGGGCCCGCAATCGCTGACCTTCGGCTATGAATTCGAGCGCGAATCCTTCGACAGCCTCAATCGCGACGAGAATCCCGACGCGGTGCAGGCCGTGAACGACTCGGGCAGCATTTCGCAGACCAGCCACGCCGCCTTCGTGCAGGACCAATTGCGCCTGTTCGACGGACGGCTGCAGCTTTCGCTTTCCGGACGCGCCCAGGGCTTCCGGCTCTCAACGCCCGAGTTTCACGGCGGCTCGACGCCGTATGACGGTCTCGAATTTGAATCGCCCGACGCGGCCTTCACGGGAGACGTATCGGCCGCCTACTTCTTCCGGTCAAGCGGCACCAAGCTTCGCGCCCACGCGGGCAACGCCTATCGCGCTCCCGCGGCGTTCGAACGTCTCGGAGTTTCGTTCTTCGCCGGTTCCGTCAGTGTGTGGGGCGACCCCGGGCTGAGTCCGGAGCGTTCGGTATCGTTCGACGCGGGTGTGGACCAGTGGCTGGCCGACTCCCGGATACGCCTGAGCGCCACGTACTTCTACACGGCCCTGCAAGAAGTGGTCGTGTTCGACTTCGGCATCATCGACCCCGCCCAAGACCCTTATGGCCGTTTTGGCGGTTACCGCAACACCGGCGGCGGCTTGGCTCGCGGCCTCGAGTTCAGCGTCTCGGCCACGCCCACAACATCGCTGAATCTAACGGGCTCCTACACCTATACGAATTCCGATTCGCGCACGCTGACGGCGCCGTCGGAAAACTTTCGCAAGGTGCTGGGCGTTTCCGATCACATGTTTTCGCTGAGCGTCGTGCAGCGTCTCGGCCGATCGGTGGATGTCGCCTTCGATTTCTACGCGGCCAGCAAATACCCGCTGACGTTTTTCAGCTCACAGCGGTTGTTCGAGTTTGACGGCCCGGTCAAGGCGGATCTGGCCCTCAACTACACGCGTCCGGTCGGCGAGGGCAAGAGCCTGCGGTTCTACGGCAAGCTCGATAATTTGTTCGACAACACCTACTGGGAAAACGGCTTCACGGCCCCCGGAGTGTGGGGCATCGCCGGAGTCGGATTCAACTTCTAGAGTCCAGAAATTCCTTGAGCCCTGCGAGAGCGCCTGCGGCGTGGAGCATCGCCGCGGGCGACCCGAGCCCCACCCGCGAGGGTGGGGTTCCCCTCGCACTGCACCTTCGCCCGTTCAAAATCCGCAAGCCACCCCCCTCGCCTGTTCAGCAGCGTTGACCGAAGTTGGCGGAGTCGTGTGTACCGCACCCTTGCGGGTGGGGCTCAGATCGCCTGCGGCGATCCTCCTATCTTGACGTGCGGACGCCGGTTCGCTGCGGCGTACGGCGTTTCATGCCGCGGCGTACCCCATACGAAAGGGGTGTTGCGTCTAACCGTTTGCTACGCTGGCTTTTCTGATTCGGGTGCGCTGGCTTTTCTGATTTGCTACGTCGACGTTCTAATTTGGCTACGCCGGGCGGAGTAGCGGGAATGCTCGAAGAGTGTGCGGGTAACGAAGGGGCGTGGCAGGCAACAAGAAGTGCTCGGCAGGGGACTGGCGCGGCGCCGTCAATCCCCCGCTCGGGTTTAGCGAATGGCCTTAGTGGCCTTCGCCGATTTTCTCCAGATTCGGCAGGCCCACATCCGCGGGGTCGAGAGCTTCGATCGGCGGCCCGCCGCCGGAGTCGTCTTTTCCCTGCTTGCGCTGCTCCTTACGAGCCGCCTTGTCGCGGCGTTTCTCAATGCGCGCGAGTTCCTTTTGACGTTTTTGGAATGTAGTGTTTGATCGACCAGCCAAAATGCACCCCTCCTCTTCGGCCGCTCGCAGCCAATCCGCGAATGGCCGACCAATCAGAACGTAGTGTTCGCGCAGTTACCAGCGGGGCTCGCGGCCACCACGGCCGCCGCGGCCGCCTCGACCGCCACCGCCGCCTTCGCCTCGGCCGCCGCCGCCGCCCCCACCATATCCGCCGCCGCCTTCGCCTCGACCACCGCCGCCACCGAATCCGCCGCGTTCCGGCCGCGGACGCGCTTCGTTGACAACCAGATCACGGCCGCCCAAATTGGTGCCGTTGAGGGCGCCTATGGCCTGTTCGGCCTGGCTGGAGTCGGCCATCTCCACGAAGGCAAAGCCTCGTGAGCGGCCCGTGTCCCGGTCCGTGACCAGGTGAACCGAAGTTACTTCGCCATGCACTTCGAAGGCGCCTCGAATCTCGTTTTCTGTGGCTGAAAAGTCGAGATTTCCTACGTACAGACGTTTCATGCGAGATCCTCCTCTCGAAATCGGAAGCGGCAAGCGTTCGGCGGAAAGAGAAGGACCGGAAAGGGCAACCTTCGACTTGTCAGCCTAACCTAGCGTTCCAAACTGACTTCTAGTGTAGCAGGTTCAGGGTGGCCTAAAGCCCCCCAAACGCCCTATTGTTGGGCCTTCGAGGCTGTTCGAGCTCTTTTCCGCGAGCGTGGTCCGCGGGGCCTGAGAGCCCCGAAATTGTGGCCCAAACCGGGGCGGCGATCGCCCGCTTTTCCAACATCCCGCGGCGCCGAACAGTGCCCGCGGAACGGCACGTATCGCCCGATACAAATTGGGTCGTCGATCCCGGCCAGTTTATCTGGACGCCGCCCGGGTCCGGCCCAGGCGGTCACCCGCGTAGGGCGGAGTGAAGTTGAAATTGACGTCGGGCGTTGTGTGGTGCGCGCGATGGTGCTCGACCTGCCGCCGGCGGATCTCGCCGAGCACCGGCATGCGGGCCGCCCAGCGGTCGAATGCATTCGCATCGAGATGCGTCAGCCAATGCGAGATCTCGTAAACCAGAAACTGCGCCGTCACACCAAGGAAAAACGCGGGCGCCCAAAGAGATCCCAACGCGCCGCGAAAAACAGCGTAGTGGACCAGGAACAGGGTTGGAAACGTGTACCAGCTCGTGGTCACCTCGACGAGCATTTCGGGCCGCCGCGTCTGGAAGTTGTCGCCCAGAAAATTGCGGTGGTGCGCCAGGTGCCGCTTGTCGTGGAAGCGCCAACGGCCGACCCGGATGACCCGGTGCATCATCTGCAAGTGATAGAAGTACTCGAACAGGTGAGTATAGAAAGCGCCGGCCATGATCCAGGCGAATGCGTCGAGCGAAAGGAAAGGCGGCGTCTGTCCCTGTCGCGCGTGGAGCGCAAGCATGGCCGCATAAACAAGGGTCGTGGATAGAAGCACCTTGAGTAGCGGGGCATGAAGCTTCCAGCTCATGAGGGTTTGGCGGTTGCGCCTTTTTCGGCTGGGCCCCTTTCGGCTCGGCTTGCCAAGCCGGTCTTGTCCGCTAAACGATTGCGTCCGCGGTTCAGAGCACCAGGTGATCGGCGCTCATGCCGCCGCAGCCGTCGTTGCCGAATGTACGCGCGCAACCACCGTTGTAGCAGGATTTGCCGCTGAAGCCTTTGGGACTGACGAAAGCGATCCACTCGCGGACTTTTTCGCGCACCTGCTCGACGTCGGCGCCCTGTTTCGCGATCATGTACTGCGACAAGCCCCAAACCGTGCGCGACACGTTGCACTGGCAGCAGCAGGTGTAGGCGCTGTTGTCGGAGCAGCATGGCGCCGGAAGCGCTTCGAGCGCCGCCTTCTTCACGGCCTCCTGCTTCGGCGTTAGCTTGATGGTGCGGTGCCATTCCATGAACTGGCGGCTCTGCGCGGCGACGTCCTTGAACACGACCTCGTCCGCGCCCAGCAGCGAACAACTCGCGGCCAAAGCGGCGACCAAAGAAAACACGACGAAATGAGTGGCGTGAGATCGAGTCATGCGGTACCCTTTACTGCAAAAAAGCTCCGCGCGAGAGCCGGGGCCTCAAGACCTTTAGGCTAACAGGAAAGTCCCCGGACGGTCACGCCCGGATAGTGATGCCTGAATGGTCATGCCGAATGGTCATGGTAAAGACGGTCTAGGCCGCGAAGGAGTGCTCCACTGCCGCGATGACCTGGGTGGCGCCCTGGCCTGTGTGCGCCGCGCGAGCCTCGCTGGGCAGGCGGACGGCAAAGAAAGAGTTTCGCGTTGAGTCGGAGGGAGATAGGCGTCCCCCGGGGAGCCAGGGAAAGACCCCGGGGGACGTCGCTCTGGTTTCCGCGTTGAGTCCGCGAGTACCAGGTCCTTACAGCGGCTTCGCTGCCAACGCCGGGACATAAACCCTGCCGGCGGGAAGAATGCGCGAAGCAGCCGCTGAAAATCGTACGGTTTGATCCGGCCGGGCGCAAGTCCGTTTCAGAGGGCGCCCAAATTGTCAGTTCGTGGAGTCTAGTGACAATCTAGTGATAAATAACACTCAACCGCGTTTGCGGGGAACGGCGGTCTCTCGATCGCGTAGGTCTCTTCTCTAGAATCACTTCCTTCGTGATTTTCCACGCTTGGAAGAAGTGTAAGGTCGGGCGTGCCCTTAATGGCAACCCAAAAAACACCTTACCGAACGAGTAGTACCCCAGTTACCACCCGTGGCACAACCGGCCAGGGTGACATTCCGAACGTTGCGCCCGACTTTGCCCCTAAGCTACCGGGAAGCTTAGCGGGTGGACAGACCATCTCTTGTCGTCCTAGATTGCCGCCAGTGCCGCTCGCCTCCGAAAGGATTGACCCTGGGGCAAGACGGCCCCGAGTTCGCCCCGACGCGCTCCCTCCGCGCGATCGGACGACACACTTCATGAAACACCTGAGGTATGGCTCGCCCCTCGCCCCAGGCAGGCTGCGTCGGCGCGTCGGGCAGAGCCGCCTCTTCCCTCCCCTCGGACCCGAGCCTCCCCATCAAGTGCCCGGCCCGTGGCTCAAACCAACGAACGCTCCTGCAAGAAGGCATTACTCGCTACGCATGACGTCAGCGTTGAAGAAATTCAACGCGGGAGGGTGATTGCGGCGCCTTCTATCTCCTCGCGGCCTGCTGCATCATGCGTCACTGGTCATTCGCTAAAGTCGGGCGGGGAATTTTCCAGCCGTCGTCGAAGAATCCGGCCCTGCGCGTAATGGAAACGGCCCGGACCCTGCGGCGGATGGCGAAGGCGATGGGGTTACGCCGGGGCGACTTCGTCCGTTGGTTGCGTGCGGCCGGGTGAGCAGTTTTGAGCGGTTTTTGCGATGTTTTTCCCGCTTCGGGACTGAAAACATTGGGTTTCGGTTTTTGGGGCGCTCTCTGTTTTTTGGCTGCGGACCCTCCAGGCGCCCCTCCTCGGTATTTGCCCCGGCTTTCCGTCCTTGCCCTTCCCCTGGTTGGAGGGTAGCACGCGGCTCCAAGCTTTTCGGAGGTTTTCGGTCGTATGTCGTTGATTTTATGGTGTTGATTGGGTTGTGACCCATTCGGCGAGACGGCCGATGCGGGCGTGGCGAGAAGACCAGAGATCGGTGGCTGTCACCGATCTACCGTTTCAATCCATAGGTGCGGAGGAGAAGTATCCTCCCTGGGGAGCGAAAATGCGAAGTCGGATTCGTGAGAATCCGCTTCGAGCCAATCCCAGGAGGATCTATGAAAGAACTCTACTATATCGGGCTGGATGTGCATAAGAAAAGCATCAGCTACGCCATCAAGACCTATGCCGGCGAGCGGATCGCGAGGGGATAAATCGAGGCTACGCAGGCCGCATTGGAGCAATGGGCGGGCCAGATCGGCCGGCCCTGGATCGGGGCGCTGGAGGCGACGATGTTCACGGGCTGGATCTACGATCGGCTGCGGCCGCTGGCGGTGGAGCTGAAAGTCGCCCACCCGGCGATGCTCAAAGCGATCGCCGGCGCCAAGAAGAAAAACGACCGGTCACCGAACTGCCGTCTGCCACCGAACTGCCGGTCACCGATTGCCCCTGACCCCGATTGCCCAGGCGTGCGATCGCGTCGAGGAGTTGATCCGCGGAGTTGATTTCGTGATGGTGAGGCCGGGGAGGCTTGTAGCGGTGCTATTCTCGGCTACAAAGGTCGCGATAAGAGGATCAGAGGGAGGTCAAAAAGGCAGAAAAGGAGTGAGGACCGGACAGGCCGGTGTCAAGGTGTCACAGGGGCCGATCTACCGGACGATCAGAGCCACTGCAAGCGTGGAAGCCAGAATCTTTCCGGCTTCGCTTGCCAGCGGTTCAAAAACCGTACGGCAAGCCCGCTCGCATCTCGGGTCCGACAGAATTATGTAGGTGCCGCCAACGACGAGACTCGCCAGAAGCAGCGTTTGCAGTTGCCTTTCGGACATGCACTGATTCTACACCCAAGATGACCCAGGGGCCAACTACTTGTCTTTCTTGGGCGGAGGCGGAGGAGGCGGCCTTACCGGCGGTGGATTCCTTACAGGAGGCCATTCCCGGTTTTCACGCAGTGGTTTCGGTTGGGAAGTAGACGGCATTCACATGCTCCTGCCATTTCTCCATCAGTTTCGGCTTGTAGGGCGCTTCGGTCGTGCCCTCCTCGGACACGTCCCGCACACGCTTCTGAATATCCTCCAGTACTGCTTCAGCCCCGTCTTCGAACCAGTGATTCCAAAGACGGTCGTAGTCATCCGAAATCTGATTCCACGCCGCATGGAGCTTCGCCATCTTGAGGGCAGCCTTGTCCAGGTTCTTGGCAATCGAGTAGGCCGTGAGTCCCGCAACGATCAGGGACATTCCCGCAGCAATCCAAGACGCGGATGGGAAACGGGCAATCCATGTTGCCGCAGCACCCGAAGACAAAAAGAAGGACAACGCCACGATCCGCTGCTTACGCACGGTGTATTGCGTCGCGAGATCCCCAAAATAGAGTGATCGGATCTCGGCTTCGTACCTCTTCGTCCAAACCGCGCCGGTCTGTGCTTCGGTCAATGCCATCAACTTCATTTTACCTCCTTGTCCGTTGCCTGCGAGGGACGGCGGGGACGGCATGGCCCGAAAACTGTTACCCGATTTCAACATCTGGCATGTCTGCTTCAGCCCAGATACCTTGAACGTCTGTGATTCGGAACTTGCCGACTTCTTCATCCTGCTTGTCTTTAAAAATGTAATGGCCTTTCTCCTCGGCATAGGAAGCGGCTTCGACACGAGCAGGTTTCGCAATCGACCCGATTTGTATGTTGAACAATTTCATAATCGATAATAGCACGCTCCTAAATCGCTATTGTCGTCATCTTACCTTCGCTTTCCTGCGCGGGCGCCTGTCCTGCTGCCGCTCCCGCGCAGCAGGCCGCTGAAACGACGGAGTAACCGTTCTCAGCACATTCGTCTTGGGCGATTTACCGGAGCCAGCCGATTTGCGCCCATGATTCCCGAGTCGGTTTCAGCGATCGACGTGCAACGCGGCGTTGGTGGTCTGCTGCGGAAATGGGTCAACGGCTCCGGCATGTGATTCGTCATCAGGCAGGAGCCCAACAACCACGCCATGCTGCTGACACTTGTCGCGCAGAGTCTGGATGTAGAATCGCCGGTCTTCGTCAACCAGGAAGACGTCCTGACGATTGTTGCCCCGTTGGGTGATGTGGTGCGGAACGCCCTCCACTACCACACGGGCGTTTCTCGCCATCGGAGGGTGTTGTCGGTATGACACGGTTCGGTGCCTGGTCACCGAACTACCTCGTCGGTTTCGCGCAAGGCTGGTGGGAGACCTGGCCCCTAATGCACAAACCTTCAGGACATGGCTGTACTGAAGCTAGCCCGGTCTCCCCCCCAAAGATCCATTTGGTCTCATGCTGCGATTGCGTGTTGACGACGTTCCACCTCACGGCGCTGGATCTGTCGGCGATCCGGCTGGTGAACCTTGTACCGCTCGGTAATGTAACGTGCAATTGCGGAGCCCGAACCATATCCGCCCGTATGAAACCATTTCCGAGTGGCCTTTACGGATTCCCAAAGCACCCTTTCGGGGGCCACAGCGATCCCGTTGGAATCGGCATATTCATACCGTCTTGCTTCTGGGATGAGAGCGTGAATGAGTCGCTCCACTTCTCCGAGTTCGGTGTCTAGTCCTTCCCGGCAAATGGAGGCTCGCTCGCAAGCGAGCCCGAGTCCCACTGCCAGACGCTTTTGGATAGGGGCCACCCTTCGGTCCGGTGGATTCTGCCTCCGGTGCCCGACTCGCCTGTCGTTTTGCCGGCGATCGGAAGTTGCGTGAACCAGCGCCTGCTTATAAGCAGCAAGGCCCTGGAACCTGTTGTATTCGGGTTGGTTAAGGTTGACGGTTATTGTAGTGCGTCGGTCATCGACCGAGCCGAAAGAGGCTAGGGCGCGGCTGATCCATCGCGCCAGCGATTCGCCCCAAGATAGGGGGTGGAGCCAACTGCTGGACACTAGTGTTTACCTCCTAGTGAGCAATCTACATATCATCTACATAAATACCACATCCTATAATCCATATCAAGTACAATCATCCACCTGTAATGTTGATATTATATTGCTATACGTGCTACCGTAGACACGGGTGGTTGATGCCTCAGCCGCCAGTCGATGAGAAACGTAAATGCCCAAACTCCAAACACCCCAAACAGCAACGACACCTCACCAACCGGCGGACCACCCCAAGAAGCTGAATATCAACCTCCCTTCTGATGCGGATTCAGACCTTCGGGATCTCGCGCAAGACGTGCAGCGCTCGAAAACAGAGCTTGTTGCCGAAGCGCTGGGTCTGCTCAAGCTCATCTATGACGAAACCCGACAGGGTAACCGGCTCGCAATCATCAGTGGTGACGGAAAAAGAATCCTAAGGGAACTCGTCATTCTCCGGCTCACCCATCGGCGTTCGTACTAATTCAGACGATTTTGGCTTTCTCGGCGTTTCCCAAGTCCGAAAAGAGTCGAACAGATTCGGTGACAGGCACCGATCCGGCCCTTAGCGGCGCCCGGCCGTGGCGTTGTGGCTTTTTGGGAGACGAGCCAGGGGGGGCAACCCAAAAACACCTTACCGAACGAGTAGCACCCCAGTTACCATCGGCACCACAACCGGCCGACGTGACATTCCGAACGTTGGGCTCCAGGGGGCCGGCCTCCGTCCCCCGCTTTCGGGCGGCATAAATCAATCCCAACCGTTGTGGAAAAACAGACTTCGTTCCAGCAACAGCTCTCCCGGGGGCCTCGAAAAATCCCCAGAAACCCCGCGGAGGGAGCCTGTTAGGCCGTAATGGTTTTGCTGGTTGCGGTTCTTCGGACTCGCCTTGCTCAAAGCCGGGACTGCTTATTCCCGCGAAGTTCCCTCAGACGGCGTCAGCCGGGCCAACGCTTTCCCGAAGATCTTGATTCAGACGCCGCAAGCGGGACGCCTTGCTCTGTGGACGGTGGTGGGTTCGCCAGGAGTGAATACTCATCGCGGCCAGAAGCAGCCCGAAACACAGCGTTAGTCAGCGTCTAGACCAAGGTTCTCCAGCCGGTTTTCCAACTCGCCACGATCGGCCTTCGCCACGAGCCCCCGGCCGGCCGCCGTTGATTCGAATCACAACAGCAAATGATTGGGCCGTTTCCGGCGGCTACTTTTCGCGGTCGAGCTTAAGGAACGCTTCCGCGATGCGATTCACGGCATGTTCCTCATGGCTGCGGCTTGCTTCACTGCGGCGGCGTGATGCCAGTTCGAGGTGAAGGAGCTCGTGAACGATCGTGCGCTCCATGTCTTCCAACATTTGTTCGTGGGGCAGTGGGTAGTCCAGCGGATCAAGCACCCAGATGACGGCCTGTTTCTTCCGTTTGTCCCAACGGATGCCGCCTAGCGTCTTGGGCTTCAGGTCCTCCCGCCGCGTCAGCAGAAGCGAGATCTGCCAATCGTCAAGGTCCAGACGCTGTTGCCAGATGGCCAGACGTTCTTCGGCGAACCGCCTGGCAACGCCCGCCTGCTCGTGGTCCGCGGAGCACGCCGGTTGAGCCAGATCACCAGGCGCTTCTTTGGCCGCCGGCTCGCCGCCATCCGCCATGGATGGGCATGCCATGGGTTCCCCTGCCATGGGTTTCGCGGGGGGTGTTTCGGCCGATGCGGGTAGCAGGATCAGCAGAAGGAACAGACTGGCGCGAACAGAGTTGCGCCCAGTCATCCGCCCTGCCCGGCAATGGCAGCCCATGACCCGAGTCTAGGCCCGCCCGCAGCCAGCGCCAAATCGAAAGCTTTGATGCGGCCGATAAGGGATTTCTTTGCCCGTAAATCATTAAAAGAGCACCGTTTAACTGACTTACCGGCGCGGCCTGCGCCTGAGTTCGGTCGAACGCCGCTCGCCGTGAGCGCTCAAAATTTACAGTGCGGATAGAGCCCCGGACGTTTCGCAAAACGCGAAACGATCCCAGGGCGTCGAACGTCATAATATTTGGGTATCGAATGATCTCCGGAGCCAGCCCTCTCGTCACCGTCGTATTTACCGCGATCCTGATCGCGGGAGGTTTGGTCTGCCCGTTTTGGATGGCTTCGATAAGCCACTGTGATACGCACGGCTCTCCGGAAAACTGCGATTCGCCCGGCCAATGCTCAATGGGAGCTTGTGTAGGCGACTCCCCTCGGCTGCCATCCCATGTCAGCGCCAGTCGTGTGAGTGAAATCGCTCTCGAAGCCGCGGGTACGGCGGATGGTCTGCCGCCCGCAACCGGCACGGGGCGCTCCGTGCCGGCCGCCGCTCCCGCCCACGCACCCGGTCCGATTTTCCTGCGGACCTGCTCTCTTCTGATCTAGCTCCTTCTCATCCCAGCGTGTTTCGCACGGTCGCCCGGGTTGATTCCGGGCGGTGGTTGGCTATTGGGAAGGATCAAGCGGAAAAGGAGAGATGTCATGAAAGCTTCAGCAAGAATCATTCTGTTCACGGCAGTGTTCCTGATCGGAGCCGGCGCCCCAGCCTGGGCGCAGTCGAGCGAGAACTGGTTGGGCCACTGGTACAACCGCTGGCATAAAGCGAAATTCGGCCATGTCTCGCCGGCCGAAAGAGCGGCCCAAGCGAGTACGGACACGGCGTATCGCTCGGCGCCGCAGCCGGATCAGGCAGCCGATCTGACGACGCCCGCCGAGCGCCGCTATCAGCGCTGGCACAAAGCGAAATTCGGCCACGACTCCCCCAAAGTGGCCGCCCAGAAGCGCGCCGCGCGCGACAGCATGGCGTTTCGCGAAGCGCCCGGCGACGACACCAAGTCAGAAGCCAGGAAGCGATACGAACGCTGGCACAAAGCGAAATTCGGACACAGCCCGCAACCGCGCGATAGCGACCGTTAGACCCCTGTTGTGAGGAAAACCGCGGGGCAGCCTCGACTTTCTTGACCTCGGCGGCCAAGGTGGTTGGCCCATATATTCGAGGCTGCCCGCATTCCAGTTGCGCGGCTTCTCAGCCACTCCGAGGCTGCTAGCCGCCCCTCCAATCGATTGAAGGGCACACTTCATGAAATACCTGATGTGTATCTCGCGCATCGCCCGGCGTGCTGCGGTGGCGCGTCGGGGCGCAGGCCAGGCGCACGCCACCTCTTCCCTCCCCTCGGACCCGAGCCTGCCTCTCCTCAGGCACCCAGCCTCAGGCTCGAATCCAACGAATGCTCCCGCAAGAAGGCGTGACTCGCTGTGCACGACGAGAGCGTTGACCAGAATTCAGCCGGGCGGAGCGGAAGTATAATAGACCCAAACCCAAACCACCAACGGGAGCATTCCATGTCCGAAGACCCCAAAACCCGCCCCCAGAACAGCCGCCGCAACTTTCTGCTCGGCGCTCTCGGCGCCACAGCCGCGGCCCAGGCCGCTTTGGCGCAGCGCCCTAGCCCCAACGGCCTGCCCACTCGCCGGCTGGGACGCACCAACGAGCAGGTCTCGATTCTCGGCATCGGCGGCGGCCATATCGGGCGCGTCGCGATCGAGGATAAGGCTGCCGCGGTGCGGCTGGTTCATGCCGCCATCGACAACGGCGTCCGGTTCATGGACAACGCCTGGGCCTATCAGGACGGCGCCGCCGAAGAAGCCATGGGCGATGCCCTGCAGGGCGGCAAGCGCCAGCAAGTCTTCCTGATGACCAAGTGCACCGGCCGCGACACCAAGTTCGCCCAGCAGTGCCTCGAAGATAGCCTCCGCCGCCTCAAGACCGACCACATTGACCTGTGGCAGTTTCACGAGGTCAATCACGACAACGACCCCGACTGGATTTTCCAAAAAGGCGGCCTCGAAGTAGCGCTACAGGCGAAGAAGGAAGGCAAGGTCCGCCACATCGGCTTCACCGGACACAAAGACCCGCGCATTCACCACAAGATGCTCAACATGGGCGATCCCTGGGAAACCTCGCAGATGCCCATCAACATGATGGACTTCTACTACCGCAGCTTCCAGCACGAAATCGTGCCGCTGTGCCTGGCGCGCGACATCGGCATCATCGGCATGAAATCGCTGGGCGGCGGCGCGCCGCTGGGCAAGATCGTCGAAGACACCAACATCACCGCCGAGGAGTGTGTGCGGTTTGCGTTGAGCTTGCCGATCTCCGTGCTGGTGCGCGGCTGGATGAAAGTCGAACAAATCGAGGCCGACGCCAAAATCGCACGTGACTTCAAGCCGCTATCGGGCGAAGACCAGCGTCTCATCCTAAGCAAAGCCAAAGACGAAGCCGGCGACGGCCGCCACGAGCAATTCAAATCCACGCAGCGTTTTGAGAACCCGATCTACCGCAAGATGCACGGCGTGCTGCTAGAGGGATAGAGTGGCGAGAGTGGGACAGACAATCCTGTCTGTCCGAGTAGCCACAAGCGCCGCCTAACCTCGCCGGAAAAGGCAGCCCCGCCGCGTCAGTCCAACACTCGCCAAAACCGCGCTCAAGCCGAAGCAGAGTCACACAAATCCGGCCGGCGAGGTTGTGGAACCTAGCGGGCACCTCCGTACCGCGGCTCGTACTTTGCTAACCTCATAGGTCGCCCTCTCGCTGACCGCCAACATGTCAAAGACAACAAAAAGCCTCAAAGTACCCCAAAGAGACGTGGTCCGCACGGTTTTGGCGAACGGGGTGCGCGTCTGGAGCGAACGCGTCCCGCGCGCCACGACGGCGGCGGTGGGCGTTTGGATCGACGCCGGCTCGCGCTACGAAGAGTTGAAGGAAAACGGCGCCACTCACCTGTTGCAGCGCATCGCACTGCAGGGAGCGGCCAAGCGCTCCGCCGACGACATTGCCAAAACCATCGCTTCGCTAGGCGGCGACGTCTCGTTCACGACGTCGCGGGATTCGGCGAGCTGGACTGCGCGCACCGCGACGGCCTCTATCGGCGACACACTCTCTTTGCTGGCCGATCTCGCGCTGCGCCCGAAGATCACCCAGGGCGCGCTCAGCGCGGAGCAGAAAGCGCTTCTAGAGGAACTGCGCGCCGACGAGAAAAACGCCGACTTCAACCTCGAGCACATGTTCTTGCGCAGCTTCTGGAAGGGGCATGGGCTGTGCCGCCCTCCGCACGGCCGCCTTCTCACCGTCAACGGCAAGGTGCGGCTCGAGGATTTCAAGCTGAAATCGCTGATCCGCTTCCACCGCGAAACCCATCACCCGCGCGCGATCACGGTCGTCGTCGCCGGCGATGAGCATCACACTCGCGTCGCCGATCTCGCGGCGCGCCTATTCGCCGACCTCGAAGAACCCAAGAAAACGGCTTCCAGCCCAGGCCCGAAGGCGTACCGCTTTCTCGCACTGCGCAACCGGCCGCAGTTTCCCGGCGTGCGCATGCAACTGGGCGTGCCGGCTTGCGGCGGTGCGGACGAGCAGCGTCACACTGCGGCGATTTTCAACGCCGTGGTCGGCAGCGGCACCGGCTCGCGGCTGGCGCGCATGGTTCGCGCCAAGACTCTTCCCGCCGCCGAAGTCTCCTCATCCCTGCTGCAGTTCGCCGACGCTGGCGTATTCTCGGTGCGTTTACGGGCGATCCCCAAAAGCGCCGCGGAAGCGCTCGAAGCCACCGTGGATGCCATGCGGGATCTCACCATGAAGCCGATCGACGAGACGGAGCTGGATCGCGCCAAGGCAACCTGCGTCACCGCCATGCTGGCGCGCCTCGACAGCCCAAAGACGCGCATCGAAGACCTGGCCGACCAGGAACGCTACTTCAGCGGCCCGGTCGATATGCAGTCCGAGCTTGCCGAGCTCCAAAACGTCACGCCCGCGGCGCTTCGCCTGCTGGCGGCCGAGTGGATCGTTCCCCACAACCTTTCCCTCGCCTCGCTGGGGAACTTGAGCGGCGTTACGATCCGCCCCAAAACACTGCGCTGGTAGGAACAAACACTGCGCTGGTAGAATCCGGCTTAAACCCAATACTGTTCACTTAGGATCCCAGCCATGCAGTGTGTTCCGGAGCCCCGGCAGGGGCGCCATGCCTGTAGCCCGGGGCGCAA
>JBBDWJ010000222.1:0-19028 GCA_040902925.1 Bryobacterales bacterium
AGCATCGGTTTTAGCCGCCATCTGAAAATGACCAATTCTGCCACGGGCTGCTAGGAGAGGTAGGCGCGGCGGAGTAGCAAAGTGGGCTTTGGCCCACTTTTTTGTTGCTCCACACGGCGGGCGGAAATGAGCTTGTCGAAAATACAGGCTGAGCAGCAAATCCGCGAAATCGCCGACCGCGTGGCTGCCTCGGAGGGCATGGAAGTCGTCGATATCGAGTATCGCGGCGGCGGCAACCGGCATAAGCTGTGCGTTTACATCGACAAACCGGGCGGAATCACGCACGCCGACTGCGAGCTGATTTCGAAGCAGGTTGGCACGATCGTCGACGTGGAAGAACTGGTGCCCGGGTCGTACGTTCTGGAGGTCAGCTCGCCGGGGCTTGACCGTAAGTTGTTGAAGTCTAAAGACTACGAGCGGTTTCTGGGCCGCAAGGCGAAAGTACGGCTGCGGCAGGCGGTGGACGGAAAACAGTCTCACGTCGGCCGGTTGTGCGAGTACCACGATGGCGCCATCGGGCTGGAGACCGGTCCCGAACGGGTGCTGCGGTTCCGGTTCGAAGACGTCTCCGAAGCGCGGCTGGTCGTGGAAGTTTGATCCCACGATTGAGGGAATGATGGAAGGAATCCTGACGCAGATCGAGGCCCTGAGCAAAGCAAAGGGAATCGACCCGGAAATCGTCGTGCAGGCCGTCAAGGATGCGATCCTGGTGGCCGCGCGTAAGTTCTACAAGACGAATGAGGAGTTAGTGGCGGAGTTCCGTGCCGAGGATGGGCACGTGGATGTGTTCGCGGTGAAAGTGATCACCGAAATGGTTTCGAACCCGGGCCGGGAAATCAGCCTGGCGGAAGCACGCCAGATCGACCCGGCCGCCGAAGTTGGCGGGGAAGTCCGTTTCGCCAAAGCGACCGACGGGCTGGGCCGGATCTCAGCGCAGCTCGCCAAGCAGGTGATCTTCCAGAAGATCCGCGAGGCCGAGCGGGACACCATTTGCAGCGAGTTTTCCGGGCGCCTGGGTCAACTCGAGACCTGCACGGTGAAGCGCTCCGAAGGGCCCGACCTGATTGTGGACTTGGGCCGCACCGAAGGCCGTCTTCCACGGCGCGAGCAATCGAAGCTTGAGAGCTTCTCGCCCGGTGACCGGATTCGCGTCGTAATCAAGATGATCGAGAAAGCAGGCCGCGGACCGGCGGTGGTCGTTTCGCGCGGCAGCGAGGATCTGGTCCGGCGGCTCTTCGAGCAAGAAGTGCCCGAGATCTACGACAGCACGGTCGAGATTCGCGTCTGCGCGCGGGAAGCCGGTGAGCGCACCAAGATCGGCGTGCTCTCACACGATCGCGACGTCGATGCGGTGGGCGCCTGCGTCGGCATGAAAGGGATGCGGGTGCAGTCGATCATCCGCGAGTTGCGCGGCGAGAAGATCGACATCATCGAATATTCCGACGACCCGATCGACATGGCGACGCGCGCTTTGAGTCCGGCCAAGATCAGCCGGGTGACGATTATCGACCCTTCGCAGCGCCATCTGGAAGTTGTCGTCGACGACATGCAGCTTTCGCTGGCGATCGGAAAAAAGGGACAGAACGTTCGGCTCGCGGCCAAGCTGATGGGCTGGCGGATCGACATCAAGAGCGAGGAAGAGAAGCGCCAGGAAGTCGAAACGGCCATGTCGGCCATGGTCGGCGCGGGCACGCCCGTCAGCATTCTGATCGAGCACAGCCTGGGTGACAAGCTGGTCGACAAGCTGCTCGAGTCGGACATCAGCACGGTCGAGCGGCTGGCCGATATGACACCCGAGCAACTGGAAGAAATTCCTGGAATCGGCCCCAAAATGGTGGAAAAGATCCAGGTTGCGGTCAACAGCTACTATTTGCAATTCGAGCAGCCTCAGCCTCCGGCCGAGGAGGTGGTGCCGCCCGACGAGCCCATATCGAACGGGGCGGCGGCCGGGGACGCGGCCCCTGTAGCCCCCGCCTTTATGCCGGGATTGCCGGTCGAGGGCGAGGACGTTGACGAGAGCGAACCCGGAATCGATGAGGAAGACTTTGATAACATGGACCTAAGCGCTTCCGACGAAACAGAAGAGTCGGATGAGGTCGAGTCAGACTTCGATGAGGACGAGGAAGCGGCGGCAAGTACTGCCGCGGCAGCCGTAGCGACCGAGCCGGCCAACGGGGACGCATCGCTCGACGTACGGAAGAAGACTACAATCGAGGATGATGAGATGAAAAGTTGATAGCGGAGGATAAAGCGCGGCATTGAAGAGAAAGGACACAATCCGGATAAACGAGCTAGCTCGCGAACTGGAAGTGAAGGCGAATGTGATTCTCGACGTCCTTCCTGACCTGGGGACTGGGGAGAAGAAGACTCACTCGAGTTCGATCGACGTGGATACCGCCGAGCAGGTAAGAGCTCGTCTGCGATTGCAGGCGGACGAGCAGGAGCCCGTGATCAGCGAAGCCGCGCCGGAAGAGGCCGCGCGTTCCGAACCACCCGATTCTATGGAGCCCCAAGTAAGGCCTCGCGGCGGCCTCGAGCCCGAGAAAACGTTGCCGACGGCGGGCTCACGCCCCTCGATCGTGATTGGAGCCGGGAGTGGGACGCCGCTGCGGCCCCCCGTGCAGGTACTGCGGCCACCGCTGCAACGCGCAACGCCAAGCGCTGTTCCACCGGCGCCAACAGCAATAACTACCACGACGGCGAGACCTGCCGCCCCGGTTGCTGGTGTCGCCCCGTCGCTGCCGGCGCCGCCTGCCGCGAGAGCCGGAGTTGCGCCCGCGCTGCCGGCGGCCCCGGCCGCGCCCCGCGCGACGCCAAGTCAACCCCAACGCGCCAGTTCGCCGGTTAGACCGTCGCTGCCCGGTTCGCCCGCGGCTCCGGTGGCCCCGGCCGCGCCCCGAGCCGTTTCAGCCGAAGCCCGCGCCGCTCGCCAGAGCGCTAGCGAGGGTGGCAGGCCGGTGCGTCCCATTCCGAGAGAAGCCGGCGCTGGACCCGCCACGGGTCCCCGAGCGCCGTTGGCCCCTCCGATTGGTCGAACTTCGGCGGGACAATCTCCCGCCCCTGGGGCTCCGGTGCGTCCACCGCTAACCCATCGGTCGCCTGGACCGGCCGCCCCGCGGCCCGGCCCGGTGGCCAGAGCTGAAGGTGGCGGCGCGCGCCGCGCCCCCGCCGCTCGTAAGCCGGTGCTGGTTCCCGGACAGCCTATTTATCAGCGGCCGCGCGCGGTTCCCGGGATGCCGCAAGGCGGCCGTACGGGGCCTTCCTACGGGCCGCACCCGACCACTCGCACCGCGCCCGGAGGAGCGCCTGTTCCCGGCGCGCCAACACCGCCGCCCGGCGGCCATCGCCGGCCGACACGGCCGCCAGTAGCGCGGCGCCCGGTGCGGGACCACGAAGCGGAGCGCGAGAAGCGGTTTTTGCAGCAGCAGGCGGCCGCGAAAGCGGCGCAGACGCCTCCCAAGGCGGCCAACATCGAGATCTCGGCCAGCGAGGGCACGACCGTAAAGGAGTTGGCCGAAAAGCTTGGCATCAAAGCGAGTGTCTTGATCAAGACGCTAGTCGATCGCGGCACGTTTGCCACCATCAACCAGACGCTCGACATGGAGACGATCAAGGAGCTCGCCAAGTATTTCGGCGCCAGCGCCGAGGAGACGACGTACGAAGAAGAGGCGATGCTCGATGTGGATCTGGCGGAAATCCCCGCCGATTCGCAGGCCCGCGCGCCGGTTGTGACTGTCATGGGTCACGTCGACCATGGCAAGACGTCTCTTCTGGACGCGATTCGCGAGACCAACGTCGCCGAGCGGGAAGCCGGCGGCATCACGCAGGCCATTGGCGCCTACGAAGTCGAGAAAAACGGCCGCCGGATCGTGTTTGTCGACACACCGGGCCATGAGGCATTCACCCGCATGCGCGCCCAGGGCGCCAAGGTCACCGACGTGGTCATCCTGGTTGTGGCCGCCGATGACGGCGTTATGCCGCAGACGTTGGAGGCGATCGACCACGCCCGCGCCGCCAAGGTGCCGATCATTGTCGCGATCAACAAGATCGACAAGCCCGGCGTTGACCCCGACAAGATCAAGCAGCAGTTGTCGGATCGCGGCCTGCTGCCCGAGGAATGGGGCGGCGACACGGTGATGGTGCCGGTATCGGCGAAAGCCAAGCAGAATCTCGACCACCTGCTCGAGATGATCCTGCTGGTTGCCGACCTCAGGGAACTTACCGCCAATCCGAACCGCCCGGCGGTCGGCACCGTGCTCGAAGCGAAGCTGGACCGCGGCCAGGGGCCCGTGGCGACCGTGATCGTGCAGAATGGCACGTTGCGGGTGGGCGACTATTTCGTGGTCGGCTCGGTTTTCAGCAAGGTACGCGCGTTGATCAACGACCGCGGCCAGCAAGTGCAGGAAGTACCGCCGTCATCGGCCGTTCTGGTGCTTGGCCTGGATGCGCTGCCGGTTCCGGGCGATTCATTGCAAGTCGTCACCGACACCGAGCGGGCGCGGAAGATTGTCGAGCACCGCGAGCAGAAGGCGCGAGAACTGTCTCTGGCCAAAAACTCGCGTCTTTCGCTTGAGCAGTTCCAGGAGCAGTTGCGGGCGGGAGTGGTCAAGGAGCTGCCGATTCTGCTCAAAGGCGACGTGCAGGGTTCGGTGGACGTTCTCACCGACACGCTGTCGAAGCTCGCCAACGACAAGGTGAAGGTGCGGGTGATCCGCGCCGGTGTCGGAGCGATTTCCGAGTCGGACGTGCTGCTGGCGGCGACGGCCAACTCCGTCATCATTGGTTTCAATGTCCGCCCGGAGCGAACCGCCGCGCAGCTCGCGGATCGCGAGAAGATCGACATCCGCCTGCACACGGTCATCTATGAGCTGGTCGACGAGCTCAAGAAAGCCATGGCAGGGCTGCTTGACCCGGTGCTCAAAGAGGTTTTCCAGGGACGCGCCGACGTCATGGAAGCTTTCAACATCACCAAGGTCGGCACTATTGCCGGGTGCATTATCCAGGAAGGCAAGGCGACCAAGGAGAGTGAAGCGCGCCTGCTGCGGGATAACGTTGTCGTGTACACCGGGCGGGTCAGCTCTTTGCGGCGTTTCAAAGACTCCGTTAATGAGGTCCGCGCGGGCCAGGAATGCGGCATCGGGTTGAACAACTACAACGACGTCAAGCAGGGCGACGTGATAGAGCTCTTCGTGACCGAAAAAGTCGCGGCCGAGCTGGTTGTCTAAGCGGCGGGGCGCTCGCCGCCTCTTTGCCGAAAATGCGGTTTAGCCTGCTGAAAACCTCCCATGGCCTCCATAGGCCTGCTTACACTGCATCTCCACATCGAACACGCGCAGTCTCTCAAGGACAAGCGACAGGTACTGCGGCCGCTGAAGGATCGCCTTCGGAAGCGCTTCAACGTCTCGGTGGCCGAGCTGGATTTCCAGGATAGCTGGCAAAGTTCCCTGATCGGCATCGTGACCATCTCGTCGAGCGAATCCTACGCGCGGCAACTGCTTGAAAGTGTCGAGCGAGAGGCGTCGCGAATGCTGGCGGCCGACTTGAGATCGGTTGAGATAGAGTTTTTCCAGGACGCCCCGTGAAGAAGTCCCCCGTGAAGAATTATCGACAAGCGCGAGCCTCGGAGTTGATCCGTGAGGAGCTGAGCCAGATACTTTTGGGCGAAGTGGATGATCCGAACCTGCAGCGGTTCGTGATCACTAGCGTTGAACCCGCCGCGAAGATGAGCTCAGCGCGGGTGCTCGTGGTGCCGGCCGGGAAAGAGGAGTTCCGGACCGAGCGAGAACTGCAGCGGGCTCTTCGGTCGCTGCGCCAGGCCAGCGGGTTTCTGCGGCACGCGCTGACGCAGCGCGGCGAGTTGCAGCGCGTACCGGAGTTACATTTCGAGCTGGATCGAGGCATTCAGCACGGCGACCGGATCAATACGCTTTTGGAGCGCTTGCGGAAGAAATCGAAGTCCGGGCTTGCCGTCTTCCTCTTGGCGGCGCTGGCCGGATTGGGCCAGGCGCAGGAAAAACAACCCCACAAACCACCGCGGGAGAAACAAGCGCAGCGCTACGAGTCCAGCGCCACGATCATGGGAAGCTCCTATCGCTTGGCGGCTTATGGCGGGAATATCGCTACTTTGGCGTCAGCCGTCCGGGCGGCCTTTGAAGAGGCTCGCCGGATAGACCAACTGCTTAGCAACTACAAAGACGAAAGCGAGCTGAGCCGCATCAACCGGTCGGCCGCGGATGGGCCGGTTGACGTATCCGAGGAGATGGCGGACCTGATCCAGCGCTGCCTCGAATACAGCCGCGCCAGCGAGGGGGCTTTCGACATCACGGTCGGCCCGCTGATGAAGGTGTGGGGGTTTTACCGGGGGGAGGGCTTGATTCCGGGCCGCTTTACGCTCTGGCGGACGCTGGGGAAAATCGGCTATCAGAACCTGGAACTCGACCAACAGCGGAAGCGGCTGCGGTTTTCCCGCTCCGGCATGGAGCTGGACCCGGGCGGGATTGGCAAGGGCTACGCGGTCGACAAAATGGCGGGCGTTCTCGACCGGTTTGGCATTGAGAGCGCCATGATTAGCGCCGGGACCAGCAGCATGTACGCCGTAGGGGCACCGCCTGGGGAGCCCCGCGGCTGGCGAGTAGGTATCCGCGACCCCAAGGACGCCGAGCGGACCGCGGCCGAGGTCTATCTGAACAATGAATCCATGTCGACATCGGGCTCCTACGAGAAGTTTTTTGAGGTCGACGGGAAGCTCTATAGCCACATCATGGATCCCCGCACCGGGATGCCGGCGGAGGGCGTGCTGTCGGTATCGGTGATTAGCCCCCGCACCCTGGACAGCGAAGCGTGGGCTACGGCGTTCTTTGTCAACGGGTTAGAGTGGACGAGGGCGCATTTGCGACAGGATTTCCGGGTTTTTGGGTGCGGCTCCGGCGGCGGCTGTGCGTGGCTTGAGGCCGGTCGGTAGCGAAAGCTGGAATGGGACCAAAACTGGACTAGACCCTCCGCAACCTCTTCGACGGTCTTGACTTTGTTTTTGCTTTGACTTTTACCTTGGCGATCCGGCTCGCGGAGTGGCCGTATCGCGCGTCGATAAGTACTTGAAAACAAGCCACAAAAGCCGAAAGGACAGTCCCATGACTGTCCCCCGGCTTTGTTGATAGCGAGTTGTTTCGGCTTCTGCTTAGGACGCGGCCGCGGCAACAACGCTGCCCATGCGGCTGAAGATGATGCTGATGTTGCCCGAAATGCCAGGCAGAATGGCGCCGGCGGCGACGGCGATGAAGCCGGCCAACAGAGCGTACTCAACCATGTCCTGGCCGCGCTCATCATTGATGAGCTTCACATACAAGGCAGTCAATTTGTCGTACAGTTTGTTCATTCTCTTCTCCATCCTTAAATTCAAGTGCTGGTCTAGTGTTGGGGCTGTGTGTGCGTCACAACCTTACAATGCCAATCATGCGGCAAGTCCTGAATCTTGCCAATGGATCGCTAGTACTTTTTTGGACCTGGGGTAATCCACTAAGACACGCTAGTTACGGAGTCCTATAACGAGATCAGAAATACGACCGCGATCCAAGCACAATCGAGACCGGGTACATGCGGATGGATAGCCTCGGCGGTGGTCCGGGCGACGCCCGGAGCCTCAATTCTAACGATTGTAAACCATTGATTTTAAATATACATCCCATAAAATTCTTCCTAAGGGAGGCGAGTTGAAACCGACTCGGCGCGCCTGTCCTGTCGGGCATCAGATGTTGCCGTGGGAGCGGTTGCGCGCGGCTTCGCTAGGAAGAAGGGGCCAAGGGGAGCGGTACTGTGGTACTAGTCGAAGGCTCCGGCTCTGACCTTGGGTGGCGTTCTGAGGCGCCAACCGGCGGGGATGTGGATGCGAAAAAATTTGGTGGCGGCAGAACGGCCGCGTCAATCGCCCGACTGTAGCTGCACAAGAGGCTCGGGCTTTAGGGCGGGGGCCGTCAAGGTCTGGGGATCGCGCCAGAAATCCAGAGCGGATACCTTGTGCACGCAGGAAATCGTGCAGCGCGGGGCACATTCCTTGTGCGTGTGGTAGGCGTTCCGGACGTCATCGACGGTGTAAGACTCCAAGGGTGTGCCGGGATAGCCGCGCTGCTGGGAGCAGTAGTGAACTAGCCCGTCCTCACAGATGTAGACGTAGCGGCCGCCGGCCCGGCAGCGCCAATCGTTGGCTTTGCCCTGCGCTATGTTGTTCTGAAACTGGTCAATGCGGCTGTAGGAGCGCTTTCCGAGGGCTTTGATTTTGCGGAAGACGCTTTGCTCTTTTTCGGTCAAGGGGCGAAGCTGACCGCTAGAGTCGTGGATAATCCCGACGGTGCTGGTAAATCCAAGATCACGGGCCCGCTCGGCGATAACGTAGGCGTCGTCTGGCCGATCGACACCGGCCCCTAGGACGGAGTTGATATTGACGTCGAAATCGGCGTGGGCGGCCAGCAACAACAGTTTGCTGTCGAGCACGCGAAAGCTCTTCATCGACGTTTCGTCAGGCTCCATATTGTCGATGCTGATCTGCATGTACTCCAGGCCGGCCTGATTGAGACGCTGAATCCTTTCCACACCAAGCAGATAGCCGTTGGTGATGAGGCTGGCGATGATGCCGCGCCCGCGGATGTGACGGATCAGGTCGTCCAGCTCCGGATGGAGCAATGGCTCGCCGCCGCTCAGCGTGATGATGTTGAGGCCGAGGTTGGCCAGCAAATCGACGCGCCGAACCAACTCCGCGATGGGGACCGGGTCGGAAGTATGGTCGTACTCGTTGCAGTAAGCGCAGGCGATGTTACAACGACGTGTCGGGATGAGATGGGCGAGAACCGGATGGTCGGTATCCGCCAGACCGCGCAGGATCATTTTCCACTCGCGCGTTTTGCGGTGGAGTGACAGCGCCTTACGGCGGAAGCGGGTCTTGACGATCTCGGGAGTCACGCAGTATCGCACTAGTAAAGCACAGTTTAGGTGCTGCCGCCACGCTCTGACCGCGAGCGGAGCCGCAGAGTAGTTCAGGTGTCGATTAGTGCTGCGAACGGGGCAGTCTACGATACTTGCCCGAGCCCGAGCCGACGGCTGACGCCAGCCGCCAAATGGGAAACCCAGTATACTCCTTTTTCAATGTGGTATTTGGCACATTTTCTGGGGGTGACGCGGGTTGCCCGCAGGGCCAAATGCGTAAGGGTCGCTGGATCTGGACTCCCGCTGGGCCTGGCATGATTTTTGTCAAGTACAAGTAGTTGATTTTAAAGATATTTATGCTTGTGAGCGTTGGCGTTGGAGCTTGTCAGTTCTGTGCATGGTAGCAGTGCCGTGTAATTAAGGAGTGGAGTAGGGACCAGTGGTCGCGAACTGCGGTTCGGGTGCCACGGATTAAGGCAAAAGGCAAAGTGCAAAAGGCAAAAGGCAAAACCGCAAGGACCGCCCCAGGGATCGCAGGGATGGTCTGCTACGATAGTGATTTCGGGCGCGTTGAAACTCTTTGTGTTCAAGCGGTTGGCGGGCTTTTGAGCGGCCCGGCCAAGGCGGCCCGGCCAGTGTTTGTCCGTCATGAAAGTTTGTTATCTCGACTGTTTCTCGGGCGTCAGCGGAGACATGCTGCTTGGCGCGCTCGTTGACGCTGGTCTTGACCCCGAGGCGTTGCGGACGGAGTTCGCCAAACTGGGGCTCGAAGGCGTGGATCTGGAGTTCGAAAGGACTCTCCGCAGCAGCATCAGCGGCACGAACCTGACCGTCAGGGTGGCGCATGACCATAGCCACCGCTCGTTGAGTAAGATCGAGCAGATCATTTCGACGAGCGAGCTCAAGGAATCGGTCAAGGAGCGGGCGATCCTGATCTTTCGCCGGCTTGGCGAGGTGGAAGCGGCCATCCATAATGTCCCGGTCGAAAAGGTGCATTTTCATGAAGTAGGAGCTTGGGATTCGATTGCCGATATTGTCGGCGCTTGCATCGGATTTGACCTTTTGGGGATCGAGAAGATTCACTGCTCCGCCTTGAACCTGGGGAGCGGGACGGTGAAGGCGGCCCATGGAGTGATGCCGGTGCCGGCGCCCGCCACGGCTGCGTTGGTGGCGGAGGTTCCGACTTACTCGGAGGGTCCGGCGGCAGAGTTGACGACGCCCACCGGAGCGGCGATTGTCACAACGCTCGCCGATGGGTTTGGCGCGATGCCGGCGATGCGGATTTCGGCTACCGGCTATGGGGCGGGCGACAAGGATTTCCCGGGGCGGCCGAACCTGCTGCGTGTTTTGATCGGGGAGGCGACCAGCGCCACCGAATCCACCGAGGTTTACGTGATTGAGGCGAACGTCGATGACATGAGCCCGCAGGTGGCCGGTTATGTGCGGGAACGTCTTTTAGAGTCCGGAGCACTGGACGCTACGTTTACTCCGGTATTCATGAAGAAGGACCGGCCCGGATTTACGATTTCCGTGCTGGCCAAGGCCGAGGACCGCGAGAGGCTGGCCGAAATGGTGTTTGCGGAAACGACGACCCTGGGGCTGCGCATGCACCGGGCCGAGCGGCGGGTTCTGGAGCGCCGTTGGGAGACGGTCGAGACGCCGTATGGCGCGGTGCGGATCAAGATTGGTTCCGAAAACGGGAAGGTCCGGAATTTCGCTCCCGAGTACGAGGATTGCCGGCAGCTTGCTGTCGATCGGAAGGTTCCGCTTAAGGACGTGATCCAGCAGGCCAATCATGCGTACCTGCGTTTGAACGAGAACAGATGAAGTACTACCTGACAACGCCTATCTATTACTTGAACGCGACGCCGCACATCGGGCACGCCTATACGACCCTGGTTGCCGATACGGTGAAGCGGTTCCGGCGGATGATGGGCGATGAAGTTTATCTGACGACGGGTACGGACGAGCATGGCACGAAGGTTGAGCGCTCGGCGAAGGATGCGGGCTGGGAGCCGAAGAAGTATGCGGACCGGGTTGCGGCGGCGTTCCAACAGGAGTGGGACGAGCTGGGATTCGAGTACGATTTTTTCCGGCGCACGAGCGACCCCAAACATGCCTTGGGCGTACAGGAGATTTTTACCCGCTGCCTGAAGAACGGGGCGATCTATAAAGGCTCGTATACGGGTAAGTACCACGTCAGCGATGAAGCGTTCGTTACCGAAGAAGAAGCGGCGCAAGCGGAGCCGGACAAGATCATCACAATCACCGAGGAGAATTATTTCTTCCGGCTGTCCGATTTCCAGGAGCGGCTGCTGAAGCTCTATGCGGAAGATCCGGATTTTGTTCAGCCGGAGTCGCGGCGCAACGAGGTCATTTCCTTCGTCAAGGGCGGGCTGAAGGACCTTTCGATCAGCCGTTCGTCGCTGAAGTGGGGGATTCCGCTTCCCGATGACGCCGAACATGTGTTTTATGTCTGGTTCGACGCTCTCACCACCTATATGAGCGCAGTCGGGTACGGGGAACAAGGGGAGCGGCGCCAACTTTGGGAGAAGCTTTGGCCAGCGGATATTCACATCATCGGCAAGGAGATTTTACGGTTTCATGCGGTCTTCTGGCCGGCGTTCTTGATGGCGGCGGAGCTGCCCTTGCCTAAGCGGATCTATGCTCACGGTTGGCTGATCTTTCAGGGCGGAAAGATGAGCAAGTCGAAGGGCAATATCGTACGGGCGCAGCCGATCGACAAGGTCGTGGGGATCGAAGGACTGCGGTATTATCTGCTGCGCGAAATAGTGTTCGGACAGGACGGAAACTATAGTTCCGAGGCGCTGATCGAACGGTACAACGCGGACCTGGCCAACGGACTTGGGAATCTTGCGAGCCGCACGCTTTCGATGATCCAGCGTTATTTCAACGGTGAGATCGTGCGTCCTGATGGCGAGGGCCGCAGCCGTCTGGGGGATATGGCCACCGACACGATAGCGCAAGCGGTCGGGCACTACGAGAAGTTTGAGTTCTCTCGCGCTCTGGAGGCGATCTGGAGTCTGTTTGGCGCCGTCGACAAGTTCATCGTGGAGCGCAAGCCGTGGGTGCTGGCCAAGGCGGAGGACGCTGAATCGCGGCGGTTGCTTTGCGAAACGCTATACGATGCGGCGGAGGTGCTGCGTGTGGGCGCGGCGCTGCTGTATCCGGTGATGCCGAAATCGGCGGCGAAGATCTGGGGGCAGCTTGGGCTCAGCGCCAGTCTTGAGCAGTTTCAGTTGAAGAACCTTGCCTGGGGGCAATTGGAAGCGGGTGTGAAGATTGGCGCGGCCGAGGCGATTTTTCCGCGGCTCGATATGGCACCTTCGGTCAATCGGTTGATGGAATTGGAGCAGGAAGCATTGGAAGAACAAGCAAAAATCATGGGCAAGCCGGGTCCCGAGCCGGCAACCACGGAAGGCGGCGATAAGCCGAAGGACGCGGCAGCGCCCGCGGCTGCCGCCGAATCCCCGAGAATTGGCATTGAGGATTTCGCCAAGGTCGAGTTACGCGTCGGCCAGGTGAAATCGGCTCAGCGCGTGGAAGGCACCGACAAGCTGATGCACTTGAGCGTGGATATTGGCGAGGCCGAACCGCGCTCGATCGTGGCGGGGATCGCGAAGGCCTATGAGCCGGAGAGTTTGGTTGGCCGCAAGGTTGTGATCGTGGCGAACCTGAAGCCTCGCAAGATGCGTGGGATTGAATCGAACGGCATGATCGTGGCGGCCACGGGCGACAGCGGAATTCCCTCGCTGGCAGGGTTTCCCGATGACGCGCCCGTTGGAGCCCGCTTGTCGTGATCATCGATTCCCATTGTCACCTCGATGACGCGGCGTTTGATGAGGACCGCGATGCAGTGGTGGCGCGGGCGCACGCGGCAGGAGTCGATTTGATGCTCGCGATCGGGACGGGGGAGGGTCCACCGGACCTGGAATGCGCGATCAGGCTGGCGGAGCATTACGAAGGCGTGTATGCAACGGTGGGTGTTCATCCGCACGATGCGAGCCAGGCGGATGCCGCGAGTCTGGACCGGCTGGCGGAGCTTTGCGGGCACCCCAAGGTGGTAGCGCTTGGCGAAATCGGCCTTGACTATCACTATGACCACTCGCCGCGCGAAATCCAGCGCGAGGTCTTCGTGAATCAGATGCAGATTGCACGCCAGGCGCGGAAGCCGATTGTGATTCACACGCGAGAGGCCTGGGAGGACACGATGGAGTTGCTGGAAACCCATTGGCGTCCTGGTGGGCTGGGCGGCATTATGCATTGTTTTTCGGGAGATTCTGAGCAGGCCCGGGAAGCGCTTGATCTTGGTTTTCTGGTTTCTTTTGCCGGTGTGGTGACGTTTCGGCGCGCTGAGGCGCTGCGCGGTGCAGCGGCCGCGACGCCATTGGATCGACTGCTGGTCGAGACCGATGCGCCCTATCTGACGCCGGAGCCGTATCGCAAGATCCGCCGCAATGAGCCGCGCTACGTGGTGGAAACAGCGCGTAAGGTGGCGGAGGTGAGGCGGATGCCGTACGAAGCGCTGGCGGCGGCTACGAGCCGCAACTTTTGCGCGCTGTTTAATTTGCCAGTGCCTGCCTGACGGTTATACACTGAGAGCTTCTTTGGAACCCGCACGCATGCCTATCGCGAAGACCCCTCCGATGTCACGCGCCGAAATGGCGGCGCTGATCGGTAAAGATTTGGAGCGAGTCGAGAAAGCGATCGGCACCGACACGATCTCTTCCGTTGAAGCCGTTACGACGATCAGCCATCACCTGCAAATGAGCGGGGGGAAGCGGCTAAGGCCGGCCCTTCTGCTGTTGACCTCGGGCGCTTGCGGGTACCAGGGTGATTCGGCGATTCGGCTTGGGGCGGTCGTAGAAATTATCCATGCAGCGACGCTGGTTCATGACGACGTGATTGACCAGGCGGAGGTTCGGCGCGGCCGTCCTTCGATCAACCGCCATTGGGGCAATCATACGAGCGTTCTGGCCGGCGACTGGTTGTATATGCGGGCCTTCAACCTGGCGTTGAAGGAACGGGATTTCTACATTCTCGATCTGCTGATCGACTTGACCCAAATGATGGTGGAGGGCGAGTTGATGCAGATGGAGTGGGTGGGCCGGCTTGACGTCAGCGAGGAAGAGCACCTGGACCTGATTCATCGCAAGACGGCTTGCCTGTTTTCGGTATGCTCCCGTCTTGGCGCAGTGGTAGCGGGAGTGGATTCCGAACAGCAGCAGCGCTTTGGGGACTATGGCTGGAACTTGGGCGTAGCTTTCCAGTTGATCGACGACGTGCTGGACTTCACGGCGACGGAGGAGATTTTGGGCAAGCCGGTCGGGAATGACTTGCGCGAAGGCAAGGTGACGCTGCCGATGATCCTGGCGCTGAAGCAGTGCACGCCGGCGGAGCGGCAGCTTGCCGAGACGGTGGTTCGGGAGAGCGCCTATGAAAGCGTTCCGCTCAGCGCGATCCAGGAACTGCTGGATAAGTATGGGACGATTGATGCGGTTCGGGGGCGGGCCTTGGACTATGCGGAGAGAGCGGCGACGCAGTTGAACGGCTTGCCGGAATCGGCCTGCAAACGAGCTCTGATCTCGGTCAGCGAGATGGTTGTGGACCGCGAGAGTTAGGCTGCCTTCCTTTCTGATTTCCTCCGACGAACAGGTTTGGCTTGCCTGGGGATGGCGTGAGCATCGCCCTTCCAGGATTGGTTTCCCTCTGCCTTCACACCCACGGCTAAAGCCGTGGGCTATTAGATAGCTTTGCCCCAACGGGGCTTCAAGACCTCCGAGCTTTTTATAGAAATGAAAGAGATCGAGATCAAGCTGCGGATTTCGGACCGCGCGGCCGTTCTCCGACGCATCGCCGAGCTGGGTTGGCGCGCTCGGGGGGAACGGGAGCTGGAGCGAAATTTTGTTTATGACAGGCCGGATGGTGAATTGCGGGCCGCGGGTTGTTTGCTTCGTGTTCGCGACTGGGCAGGCGTTTGCCTGTTGACATTGAAACTGCCTGCCGCAGGGGCGGGGCTTCACAAGGTGAAGGAAGAGTTTGAGGTTGAGGCTAGCGACAGCGCTGCCTTGGGAAAGATTCTGGAGGGGCTAGGTTACCGTTTGGCCTGGCGGTATGAGAAGTACCGGACTTATTTTGAATTAAAGAATGCTCCGGGTGTGATTGTTTTGGATGAGACTCCTATCGGAGAGTTTCTGGAGCTGGAGGGTGAGCCGGCGTGGATTGACCGTACCGCGTTGGAGCTGGGCTTTTCTTCGCAGGTATATATTACTGATACCTATGGAGCTCTTTTTGAGGAACATCGGGCTCGTAACGCTGGGGTTGGGGCTGACATGGTTTTTTCGGGATCGGTTGGGCCTTCTTCCGGTTAATATTTCTTTGGCGTTGGATCAGGGATTAGGTTGGTGGTCTGGCTCTAATTGTTCCGGGGTTTTTGGGTTGTTCTCGTCTGCTTGGCGGTTTCTCTCTGGGTTGAGGCTGTGTTTGTCGCCGCTTCGCGGCGAAGGACCGGCATGAGTGCCGGTCCTCACCTCCCGATTTATTGTGTAACTCGTTGACTTGTTTGGTCTTGGTTGCGGAAGCAGGATCTTGCCAGAATCGGTCACAGCATTTTGAGATTTTTAAGTGCCGTGTTTTTAGTGAGTTCGTGTTGAGAGCCGGGGGCACGTGAAGGGGGCGATGATAGTCTAGGCACAGGGTAAGATTTCGCAGACGAGTTTGGGACTGGCTCCAACCGGTGTGGTTGGGGCCAGTTTTTTTTTGGAGGTTCTGTTGGGAGCGGGTGACAAGATCCAGGATGCCGTTGGTGGGCGGGCAGGTGACGCTGGGCAACAAGAGCTCACGCAAGGCGCGAGGCCTGCAGCGCGGCCCAGGAGATCCAGAAGAGATGCGTCTGAGAAGAGACGAACCGCCGGCGCGGGGGACGATGTGCGTCGTCCCAGGGCGTCGCCGGGCAAGCTAGGGACGCACGAATCGACAGAGGCGGAGGAAGGATCTGAGAATGAACCGACTCCCATTTCGAGGAAAGAGCTTTTGGAAAAGGCACTGCGCATTATCGCGGCAGACCTTAAGATCGAAGCAGGAAAGCGGCCGACGAATACTATCGGGAGCCTCGTACAACTGTTGAAACTCGACCGAGCATTCAGGGAGGACGAAGAGCAACCCCATGAGATTCGTGTCGTATGGCAGGAAAAAAAGGACGAGACATTGGACGACTCAACTGCGCCCTCGATCGAGAACTGACGGAGCGGGTGCTGCCATCGCAGTCGCGGTTTTACGACTCCAAAGCGCGATTCAAAGGGTTTTCGGGGCCAGTGGGGTCAGGGAAGACTCATGCGTTATGCGTTCAGGCATTCAAGCTTTGCAATCGCAATCCGGGAAGAACGGGGTTAATCGGGGCGCCGACGATTCCGATGTTGCGGGATTCGACGTTGGTCTCGTTCCTGCGATTGTGTGACGAACTGGATTCTCCGTATTCGGTCAACAAGAGCACGAATACGGTGACGATGAAATGGGGCGGGTCACGGATCTTATTCCGGTCCTTGGATGCCTACGAGAGATTGCGGGGCACGAACCTCGCCTGGTTCGGAGTCGATGAGCTGACGTATGTCAAAGAGGAAGCGTGGCTGCGGTTAGAAGCGCGGCTGCGCGACCCCGATGCGACGGACTTATGCGGGTTCGGGGTCTGGACTCCGAAGGGATTTGATTGGGTAGCGCGGCGGTTCCGGGAGGAGCCTATCCAAGGCTATGAGCTGATCGAGGCGCGGCCGTTCGAGAACAGGCACATCCTGAAACGAACGCCGGATTTCTATGAGCGGCTGAAGGCCAGCTATGACGAGAATTTCTATCAGCAGGAGGCCCTTGGCAAGTATCTCAACCTTCAGGCGGGGCGGGTTTACTACACGTTTGAACGCAAAGAGCATGTCGGGGAGCACGCGGTTGACCCTGCGGAGCCGTTGCTGTGGTCTTGGGATTTCAATATCAACCCGATGAGCTCGGTGATCTGCCAACGGATACGTGACGTTGTGTATGTTTTGGACGAGATTGTGTTGCAGACTTCTTCGACGCCCGAGGTTTGCGCGGAGTTTGTGGAGCGGTATGGGGAGCATCGCGCGGGCGTGAAGGTTTATGGCGACGCTTCTGGCAGCCATAGCAGTACGGTCACGGGCACGTCGGATTATCAGTACATCCGGAAGTTCTTTGCGGGACGCCGGAGTTTGAAGGGGGTTGTCCGGGTGGCGGCTTCGAATCCTTCGGTTCGTGACCGGATCAACCTTGTCAATGCCCGGCTGAAGAATGCGAACGGGGAAAGGCGATTGTTTGTCGATCGAGGCTGCCGGCAGATGGTCAAAGATTTTGAAGAGGTTTGCTATAAGCCGGATAGCGGACAGGTTGATAAGGATCGTGATTCCAAGCGGACGCATCTTTCGGATGCCTTGGGGTATTTGCTTTGGCAGGAGATTGGCGGGTTGGGGCGTGTTGGGGAGCGGGCACGGCGGGTGGTTTGAGGGCCGTTGATCGGTTGATCCGTTGATCCGTTGATCGGTTGATCGGGCGGTTGGCTGGTTTGGGCGGCTTGGGTGGTGGGTGCCTGTTGCAGTGCGTTTTGAAGGGATTTGGACAGGCAGGATTGCCTGTCCCACTGGGGTGTTTTTGTGATTGAGGCTTTGAATAAAGAGAATCCGGAATACCGGGACCGCAAGGAGATGTGGCAGCGGTATTGGGATTTTTATGCCGGCGGCGAACAGTTGCGGCGGAACGCGAGCCGGTATCTGGTGCGGCGGCAGAAAGAGCCCAATGACGTTTATCTGGAACGGCTTTCCCGCGTTTTCTTTGAGAACTATTTGGGGTCTTGCGTCGACTGGTACGCGGCGACTTTGTTTCGCACTCCTGCGGGGTTGAGCTACCGGACTTCGAATCCGGCTGTCGAGAGTTTTTTTACGGAATTCGGCGAGGACTGCGATTGCTGTGGGACTTCGCTGCTCGAGATGGCGCGGCGTGTCTTCATCCAGTGCCTGGTGTTTCGTGAGAGTTATGTGCTGATCGACTTTCCGCAAGTCGATGGCGCGGTTTCGAATCGGGCCGAGGAGGATGCGATCGGGAAGTCGCGGGCTTATTTGGTGAACTATACGGCGCCGCAGTTGATCAATTGGAAGGCAGACGGCAACGGGGCGTTCGAGTGGGTCATTCTCAAGACTCATCGGACCTATCAGGAAAACTTTGACGAGACAGAAGTCGTTAGTGAGGAGCAGTGGGCCTATTACGACCGGGAGAATTTTCGAATTTACCGGCTGAGGCGAACGGAACGCACGGACGGCGGTGATGCGGTGGCGCGGGGTGCGAGCGACGCGGTTGAACTGGTGGACCAGGGCCGTCATGGGTTGGCTGAGATCCGGCGTGTGCCTCTGGTGAAGCTGGCGGTTACCGATGGTTTGTGGCTCGCGAACAAGGCGGCGCTGCTGCAACAGGAGCATTTCAACAAGTCGAACGCTTTGGCTTGGGCGCTGCACATGGGGCTGTTTGCGATGCCGGTGATCTACTCGGAGCGGGAGTGGCAGCAGATTGTCGGAGAGGCCTACTACATTCAGCTTGGTCCTAACGACCGGTTCGGCTGGACGGAGCCCGAGGGCAATGTTTTTCAGATCGCGGCCGACAATCTGGATCGAATCAAGGACGAGATTTACCGGGTTTGTTATTTGATGACGCAGGCTGGGGGCCGCGAGGCGCGGCATCTTGGACAGTCTGGCGCGAGCAAACAGCGCGACTTTGCGATTACCCATGAGGTGCTGCGGGCCTATGGCGGGTTGATCAAGGGATTTCTTGGTGAAGTTTTTGAGTTGGTGCGGCGGGCGCGGCGGGACGATGTCGAGATTGCGATTACCGGGATGGACCAGTTCAATGATCCTGATTTTTCGGAGGAACTGGCGAACGCGGCCGGTTTGCAGGAGTTGGGGATCCGATCAGCAAGGCTGGATCGCGAGATTCGAAAGCGCGTCGCGATGAAGTATTTGGAAGGCGCCAGCCAGGAGACGAAAAACGAGGTGGCTCGCGAGATTGACGGCGAGTAAGTTCCAGGAGAAGGGGTGCCTCCT
>JBBDWJ010000222.1:19038-19899 GCA_040902925.1 Bryobacterales bacterium
CCTGGTGGCGGCTGAACCGGCGCTTTTTGCTTGGAGGCGGGCGCTACGCGGCGTGGGCATCGGGTGTGATTGTTTTTGATTTCGAGAGCTTGGTGAAAGAGATATGGAACGGGACACGAACGATTCCGGGCGGCAGGGCGTGGAGGAGAAGCGCTCTGGGTTAGAAGCGATTCGAACCATGATCGGGGATTACATGCGGCACAAAGAGGACCAGCAGGATTCGGACTTGCGGGTGATGCTCGACGAGGAACGGCGCAAGCGAGAAAGTCTCGAACGACAACTCGGCGAGCTCGGCGAGGAGAACCGCCGGACGCGGCGGCAGGCTGAGCAGACGGAGCGGGTTTCCCGGATTCAGAGTTGTTTGCAGGAGCTGGGGGTACGGAAGGTTCCGTTGGCGCTTCGTTTGGTGAGAGACGAGATTGTTCGCGGAGACGACGGGGAGTTGTATGCGCAGGTCAAGGGTGCGCAGATTCCCTACCGGGAGTTTCTCGAGGATTTTGTGGCCGAGAATCCGGAGTTTTTGCCTCCGCGGATTGCTGGCGGCTCGGGGGCCAGCGGCGGTGAGCGGGGCGAGATGCGGCCGGGCGGAATTGATCTGAATAGTATCCGGCCGGGGATGAGCCGCGAGGAGCTGGCGGAGGCTTGGAAGGAAGTGGCTCGGTTGGCTGGCGAGGGCGGGGATCGATGGGGATGAGTGGCGGATTTGTTTGTGTGGAGGTGGTTGGTTTGTGTGAGTGAATCGGGCCGGCGGAGATGCTGGATTTGATTGGTTGGCTCGCCGCTCTCGCGGCGAGGGCGGCGGCGCTTGACGCCGACGGACAGGCGGGAGCGCCTGGCGGGAGCGCCTGTCGCTACTTGGAC
>JBBDWJ010000223.1:0-19890 GCA_040902925.1 Bryobacterales bacterium
AGACGCGGGCTTATCACGCCTCGCAGCCGAATCCTTGTGAAACATGCGGGCTAGCAGCGTATAGCGCGACAGAATGACTCCGCGCGAAACATCGCGCGAGTTCGGAACCACAGGAAAAAAAAACGACAGGGGAGTGAGAGGGGGAGTGGGGGGAGCAGGTGTTAGTTCGGGTATTCCAGAAAAGCTCGCTCGGAAAGCACCATTCGTTCGAGGAGCGATTCGATCTCTTCCTGCTTGGTTTTGCGGACGCCGTTTGAGCCATTCCGCGAAACCGGCGAAGCCGTAGTCAGCGGATCGTCCTCGTCGTAGCCCGCGTCAGCGTCGAGCAACTGCCCGACCGCCGCTTCGAAGCGCTCGTCTTCCTCGATCCCGTCTTGCCAATTGGCGTCATAGGTGTCTTCCGAAGTCAGACGTATAGCTTTCTTCTTCATTCGCAACTCTCCTTGCAACTCCCGGTGGGAACCCAAAGCCGGATGACCGGCGCCCCACATTGATGTAAGCAATCTGCCTGCCACCGGCTGAAGATTCGCGAGCTGAAAGCAAGACAAGGGTTTAAGAGCAGGCACAAAACACAAAGGCACGGAAAACCTGATGCAGATTACCGGTTCTTCCGTGTAAATGCGTCTAAGGGTTAAGCAATAAGGAGAAGTGGCGACGGTACTATGACCAGCCTATGACTCGAGCGCGGAAACCCGGTAGCGTTTCAAAGCGGACCCGCATCGAAAGCCGCCGATCGCAACCCCAGAACGGTTGTCGGCGAGGAGCACGCGGCGTCCTGCGGGCGCCAATCAGCTACGGGCCTGGCGGCGGACGCCAGTCGATAGCAAACGACCAGGCGAGGCGGAGGGCGCACTCTTCGACCGAGTAGCGCCGCAGCCACTCGGCTTTTTTCGAGCCGTACCAAACCACCGCGTCATCTTGCGGCGAGATCAGCCAGACCGTGACTTTTGCCGTCAAGCCTTGCGCGGCGGTGCGAAAAAAGCTGTCGACGCGGCCGAGCACGACGAAATCGAAGCCTCGTTCGCGGCCATCAGCGGCCACGGCGGCGATGCGGCTCGCCTCGTTCCAGCGCGAGGCTTCCCAGTCTGGCGTCTGATCCCAAGGTGCGCCCGGCACGTGCGTGACGCTCGCCGCCGAACCTTCTTGCAGTAGCGCTTGCGTCAGCAGCGGACCAAACTCGGGTGGCCTGGGCTCGCCGCCTTGCACGATGACGAATGGATAGACGCCCAGCCTGCGGTCGAGCAGCACCAGGTGCGTGCGGTAAACAAAAAGGTGGGTTGTGATATCAGGGTCAGCGCGCTTGAACCACGGCACGGCTTGCAGGCGCCCCGCCAGGTTGGAAACCCCGGCTAGGATCAGCAGAACGAGCGCGACACGGCAGGCCATCCTCTCCGTAATCGGCTGCGAGGCCGGTCACGGTTAGCCCGTGGGCTCACACGCCAGCCGTTTCGTAAACAGGGATCTGCGCAGGCTCACCATCCATCGGTTTCCAGACGCTCCACAATTGCCTGCCCGGCAGCTTCGTAGCCCTCTGCCGTAAAGTGCCCTGGATAAGGATAGAGAAACTCGCCTGAGAGCTGGCCCGCTTGCTCAAAAACAGGTTCGATATCGATGACTTTGATCTCGAGCGCTCGGGCGATGTCGAGAATGCGCTGCCGCCTTTGTTCCGGCGTTCCCTGCTGCCAGTGGCGCAGCGAACTCTGCTCAACGGTATAGTGAACCGGCAGATAGACCAGATACAACGCGCCGCCCCAGGAGTGCACCGCGTCGCGGGCAGTTCCCAGTATCCCGGAAAAGGCATCCCACTGATCGTCCTGGCGCGCCGCCACGGAGTACGCCGCCCGGCGGACTCGTTCGAGCGCCACGAAAGCCAACGCGCCGCTGCGCTGTCCACTGCCGCTACTGTCGTCGCTACTTCTGAGCTTCTCGACATAGTCGCGAAGCGCTGCATCGATCTCCGGCTGCCTCTGCTCGAGATTCTGCAATTGCGCGGTTCTCTGCCAATAGCGCAGCAATAGAGGTGATGTAAGCTCCCTGTTCAAGTCCTCGCCAAGGTCGTTAACTTCGCACACCACCCAAAGCACAACCCGCGGACGCCGCCGCGGCAAATACTCCAACAGTGCCGCCAACTCGGTCAATGGCCCGTTGCCCCCGTAGCCGAGGTTCAGCGTCAGCGGCCAACGCCGCCGAACCACGGCAACAAGATTGCGCTCGCTCGGCACGGAGGCGCCCTGCGTGAACGAGTCGCCGACGGCCGCCACATCAATCTGCGGCAGCGGCCAGATCCCCGGAGGATTGTGGAACCCATGCTCATCGGAACGATAGATAAGATAGCGGCCCTCTTCGTTGCCATAGACGGTTTCCACGTTGGCGATGCCGGCGAGAGGCTGCAACTGCCGGCCTTGACTGTCGCGCAGTGTGCTTTCCGATCCGTCTTCAGTAGCTCGGAGGAGCGTGGATGGATGAACCGCGGGCCAGGCATCACGGCCCTGACGGCGCAGATCCTCGACGACCTCCCTCGACGAACGCTGGTCGTAGGCAATGCCTTTTTCCTGCGCGTATCGCAGTCGAGCATCGGCGAGTCGCGCACCCTGCGCGCGTTCCAACCAGCCGGCAGCCGCCTCGACAAGCCACGGTAGTGGAGCCATGACGAAAAGCATCACAGCGAGCCGCGCCCGTCGCGCGCCGCGCAAAAAACCACCGAGCGCGGCGGCGGCCAGAAGCCCCACGGGCACGTAGTAGGCGGATTTCGGCGCATCCGCCGCCACAAGCGTAACTACAACGGCGCAGCACAGGACCGCCAGAACCACGAGCAGCGCGCGGCCAATTCGTTCCTCCCGGCTTGCGGGCCGAATGCTTTCGGGTAAGCTCTGACCGTCCAAACTCATCGTGGCCCGAGTTCATCGAGGCCGCGCGGTTCGTTGAGAACCGAAACGCGCCAACGCATCAAGCTTAACCGGACATGTACGGTGCGGCAGCGACGGCGTGATATGGCCGCGTGAAAATCAAAGACATCGCCGGCCAGAGAACACAATGATCCCATTCGTACTAGGATAGTAGAATCGCATTTTCGCCTATGCCGCAAACCAATTCGTACACGCCCGAGTTGATCGAGCGAGCCTCCAAAATCAAGCTTCTGTTGATGGATTGCGACGGCGTGCTCACCGACGGCCGCATCTACCTGCTCGAAGGTCCCGACGGAAAACTTTTCGAGACCAAGACCTTCAACACCAAAGACGGCATCGCGCTGGCCTGGGCCTATGCAGCGGGAATCGGGACCGGCATCATCAGCGGCCGCAAGTCCCCGGCGGTCGAAGAGCGCGCGCGGACGGCCCACATGCGCTACCTGTTTCAGGGAAACACGACCAAGCTGCCGCTGTTCGACGAGGTGTTGAAAGATTCGGGTCTCGACCCCGCCGAGATCGGCTACGTCGGCGACGACCTGACCGATCTGCCGCTGATGCACCGCTGCGGGCTTGCGGCGGCGCCGGCCGATTCGACGCCCGAAGTGCTCGAAGCCGCTCATTTCGTCACGCCGGCCGCCGGCGGCGAGGGCGCCGTTCGCCACGTCATCGAGCTGCTGCTGGTAGCGCAAAACCGCTGGGACGAAGTGCTGGCAAAATACAACGTATAAGCCTTCATGAAAGCCTCCAGCCGACGCAAGCGCTCAGCCTCTGCGGGCTCGAAGCCTCCGCCAGCCTCTTCTTCGACATCCACGCCAAAGGCTCGCGCCGGAAGTCTGCTTGTTTGGGGCATCGCGGCAGGCTTCGTTCTATTGGCGCTGTTGATCTATTGGCCAAGCCTGCACGGCCCATTCATCCTAGATGACTTCGATTTGATGGAAGCTTTCAGCGCGGTGCGCGCCGGCGACCGCCTCGCGCTGCTGCGCACTCTTCGGCCCGTGTTGATGCTGACCTACGTTTGGAATCATCGACTGGCCGGCGGGTTCGACCCGTTTTATTTTCACCTCACCAACGTTCTGTTGCATGGCCTGAATGCGATTCTGCTGTGGCGATTTTTGGCTACCCTTTTTGCCCCAGGACGCTTCGACGACTGGGTTCCGCCGCCGCTGCGTTCGCTTCTGATCTATGGCGTCCCGTTGCTGTTTCTGACTTCTCCGATTCAGACCGAGTCGGTCGCCTACATCAGCAGCCGGTCGGAGGTCCTTTCGACAACCTTCTACCTGCTAGCGCTGTGGGTGTTTGCCTCCGCACTCCGCGAGACCAAACCCTGGGTCACCGCGCTGCTGGTCATCGTGTTCTCCGGCGCGGCGGCGCTGACCAAGCAGGACAAAGTAACGCTGCCGGTTGCCATTCTGCTGTTGGACTACCTGCTTCTCGCCCGCACCGACTGGCGGCGGCTCAAAGAAAACCTGCCGACCTACGGGCTGTTCGCCGTTGGGCTCGTGGCGGCGTTCTTCGTAGTTATCCGCCCGGTTCTGTTCGCGGGCTCCGCCGGGTTCGGCCTCGATTGGCAGACTTACGTGCTCACCCAGTTCCGCGTGGTGTTTTTGTATCTCAGGTTGTTGCTCGTGCCCGTGGGATTGAATCTTGACCGCGATATCGCTCCCTCGCAAACACTCTGGGAACACTTCTCGTGGCTGGCGCTGCTGGGTCTCGTCGCCCTCGTCGCGCTCGTCATTTGGTATCACCGGCGCTATCCCGTTGTGGCGTTCGGAGCCATGTTTTTTCTGCTGGGGCTGGCGCCCGGCTTTTATCCCCGGCTGGACTATGCCGCTGAGCGCTGGCTCTATTTGCCTTCGATCGGCTTCTTCTTCACGGCGGTGATTCTTCTATACCGATCGATCGGCTCGGCGCGTCCGGCCGCGGCCGTGCTGGCCGCGCTGGCCGTCGCGTATTCGATCGGAACCTATCAGCGCAGCACGGTGTGGGCCAGCGACGTGCGGTTATGGCAAGACACCGTCGAGAAGTCGCCGCAAAAAGTCCGTCCCCTGATGTGGCTGGGGCGGATCTACATCGACCGCGGCCAATACGCGCTGGCCCTCCAGGCTCTTGAAGCAGCACAGCCGTTTGTCGAGCAGGGCTCGGAAGAACACGCTCATCTGCTAAGCAACATCGGTTTGGCGCACGCCAACATGAAGGACCATGCCAGCGCCATCCAGGCCTACCGGCGTGCGATCGAGATGATTCCCGACGAACCGTTGTTTCACTGCCACCTTGCCGTTGCACTGATTCGCATCGGCCGGAAGGAGGAAGGCTGGCAGGCGTTCGCGAAAGCTTTCGAATACGTCGATCTTCAGCCGGAACCCTACCTGCTACGCGGTCAGGAGCATTTTCTGGAGCGCCGCTATCGCGAAGCCGCGGCAGATTATCGCCAAGCGGTTCGCTTGCGTCCAGGGAACCCGAAAGCAAGCCGGAATCTCAGCGCGGCGGAAGAGGCGCTGCGGCAGATGGGATTGGAATAGAGGATCGACAGTCAGCGCCTTGGGACAGCCCGTTGTTCGCCCCCGGCGGCCCTACCCCAGCGGCTTCAACTCACCAAGCATCGTGGGAACCAGCTCACTCACCGTGGGGTGAATATGCACTGCTCTTTGAATCACCATATAGGGCGCCTTCGCGTACATCACATCGAGGATCGAATGAATGACTTCGTCGCCGCCCACGCCTAGAATCGAAGCTCCGAGGATGTGTTTGGTCTCGGCGTCCACGAGAACTTTCATGAAGCCCTGCGTCTCGCCCTTCTCGATCGCGCGCGAAACTTTCGTCATCGGGCGAGTGCCGATCAACGCCTTGCGGCCAGACTCGCGCACTTGCTGTTCGGTTTGTCCTGCCCTTCCTAAAGGCGGGTCGGTGTAGAGAGCATACGCCGGAATGCGGTCGCTCACTCGCCGCGGGTCGTTGTCGAACAGGTTGGCCGCCACGATTTCGTAGTCGTTATACGAGGTGTGCGTGAAGGCCCCGCGGCCGTTGCAATCGCCCAGAGCCCAGATGCCTTCGGCGGAAGTGCGCAACTGGTCGTCAACCTCGATAACGCCTCCCTTGCCGGTTTTGACGCCCGCCGTGTCGAGCCCCAGATCGTGCGTATTGAGCGTGCGGCCGGTTGCCACCAGAAGGTGGCTGCCGGCTACCTCGTGGGGCTTCCCGTGACACTTCATCTTGATGGCAATCTTGCCGCCGCGGTTCTCGACCTGATAATCGCCAGTATTCACACAGATCTGAATTCCCTCTTTCTCGATAATCTCCTGGACCGCGTTGGCATTGTCCTGATCCTCGGACGTCAACAGCCGTTCGCCGCGCTGCACGATAGTGACCTCACTGCCAAAGCGGCGGTACATTTGCCCGAACTCCAGCGCGATATAGCCGCCGCCAAGGATGAGCAGATGCTGCGGCAGAAAATCAACCTCCATCATCGTGGAATTGGTGAAATAGGGAACCGTGTCGAGACCGGCAACCGGCGGAACAAACGCGCGTCCGCCCACGTTGATGAAAATGCGATCGGCTTCGAGCAAGTCATCGTTGACGCGAACCGACCTCGGGCCCTCGAAGCGCCCTTGGCCATGAAAGATCGTGGCGTTCTCCATCGACTCGAGCCACTTGCCAAGACCCTCATTCGAGTTTCTTACGATCTCGTCTTTGCGCTGCTTGACCTTCTTCATGTCAACGGTGATTTGTCCGCCGGCGGAGAATCCATAGTCGCCCCCGCGCCGGGCCATATGAACCGCGTGGGCGCTTGCAACGAGCGCTTTGGTCGGAGTGCAGCCGGTGTTCACACAAGTGCCGCCTAATTTCTTCCGCTCGATCACGGCGGTCTTCAGGCCCTCGCTATTCAAGCGTCCCGCAAGCGACGGGCCAGCCTGGCCGGTGCCAATGATGATTGCGTCAAACTTCTTCGCCATAGTGTCCTTATGGTTCCGCCGAACGGTTGGATTCGCTCGTCTTTAAGAGTTTGACACGGGTGGAGACGTGCAGTTACAACGGCCACCAGCGGTGAATAGCAACGGTCGCGCCCGGCATCACGCCACGCGATACTTCTCAATGGCTTCCAGGTCGAGCTCAACCCCTAGACCGGGCTCACAAGGAATCTCCAAATACCCGTCGCGAGCCTCGATCTTCTGGCGCGTGATGAAGTCGCGCAAGGTTGTTTCTTCCTCGACGACAAACTCGAGAATGAACGAGTTGGGAATCGAGTTGAGAAAATGCAGCGCCGCCGCGACATTGATGTAAGTCGTAAAACCGTGGTTGACGACCGGCAGTCCGCGGTCCACAGCCAGGCTCGCCACCTTCATGGCTTCCGTGAATCCACCGACGCGGGTCAGATCAACCTGCACGACGTCGATCTTGCCTTGGTCCATGAGCTGCAGGAATGACTGCCGGTTACTTTCTTCCTCGCCCGCTGCGATGCGAACTTCGGTCGCCTCCGAGAGCTTGCGGTAGCCTTCGTAGTCGTCGGGCATGAGCGGCTCTTCGAGCCAGTAAATCCGCTGCTCGGAAAAAGCGCGCGCCCGCTGGATGGCGGTCTTGGCGTCCCACACCAACCCCGCGTCGATCATCAGGTCAGCATCGTCGCCGAGCCCTCTGCGGGCCTCGCGCACCAGCGCGATGTCGGTCTGCTCGTCACGCCCCATGGGTTCCCAACCGAATTTCACGGCGCTGAAACCACGATCGCGAAAACGCCGCGCGCGTTCGCCCGTTTCGCTGGGCGTCGCGCCAAACAGCGAGCTGGCATAGGCGCGGATATTCTTGTGGAAGCCACCGCCGAGCAGCTTCCATATCGGCTGTCCCAAAGCCTTGCCCTTGATGTCCCACAAAGCCATATCGATGCCGCTCATGGCGTGCATTCCCACGCCGCGGCGTCCGCCGTAGATATTGCCGCGGTACATCTTGTGCCAGAGATACTCGGTCTCGAAAGGGTCCTCCCCGATAACAAGCTGGGCCAACCCGCAAGCGGTGGTATGCGAAAACGGTCCCTCAATCGCACCCTTGGCGGCCATGGGCGCCGAATCGACCTCGCCGATGCCGGTGATGCCGGCGTCGGTATGCACCTGAACAATCAGCGCGTCCTGGCCGCTGTCACACTGTTCCTTCACTTGCGGCAGGCGCAGATAGATTGCTTCAACTGCGGTAATTTTCATGACAAACTCGATCTCCTGGCAGGCCTGCCGCGCCGCTGAGCCGCGATCGCAGTTTTCCGGTCAAGCGTCTTCGCGGCACGGAACGATCCAGGATACTTCGCGGCACAGTTCGGCGCAATAGTCACTCCCCGCGCTGCCCGCGCCATCGTTCGCGCAGGGGCGACACTCGTGGCGCTGATATACTCACGTTGTCATCGTAACTATTACCGAAGGGATGAAACCATAGTGGTCGTTACCACCACACCTACCATCGAAGGCAAGCAAATCGCCGAGTATCTCGGCATCGTCACCGGAGAAGCCATCATGGGCGCCAACGTGTTCAAGGACCTCTTCGCCGGGATTCGCGATATTGTCGGCGGGCGCTCCGCTACGTATGAAAAGGAGCTGTCCCGGGCGCGCCAGATCGCGTTAGAGGAGATGGAAGCCAACGCGGCGCAACGCGGGGCCAACGCCGTCGTTGGCGTTGACCTCGACTACGAAGTGCTCGGCGCCAACAGCGGGATGCTGATGGTCAGCGCCAGCGGCACAGCCGTCAAGGTGCGCTAGGTCCTGGAAATGCGATCAGCCGCAAACACACGCCGGGGTACGGGCCGCGGAGGTAAAATGAAAGTGGAAGGAGGGAGCAAGTCATGTCCCTCACAATTGTCACTTTCACCTATGGCCTGGTGGTGACTCTAGCCATCGGTCTTCTTTACAGATTCGGCGCGCTACGCTGGTATTGGCACGCGCTGGCAATAGCGGCCGCCCTCACGCTGGGGTCGCTCCCGATGCACGTGTTCGGACGGTGGGTTTCCCCGAATTTCGACCTCGTGCTCGGTGGCGGCATCGTGTTTATGCTGGTGTGGGGAGTTGCGGCGCCGTTTTTCCCGCGCCCTCATCTGCGCGTGCACCATCGCTGACCGCGGCGCACGATCATCGGGATCGCTAGCCCGCCGTTGAGCGATTGAGCCAGGGCCGGGGATCGTTGTCGCTCTTCCGCGACGCCTTCGAGCCGCGGAGAACCGTGCCGCCTGTTTCGCGACTGGGTGGCCGGCGCGCACATGGCTCCCCTCCGAAGCTGTTGCCCAAGTGGAGTCAGCTATCGGGAAGGGTCAGGCCGGCATGCCCTGCGCCCGAAGCAGCCTGACGCACCTGATAAAATGGCGGGCCATGGGTTCGCCATTTCCGTCTTCGTTTGACCCGCTATCTCGCCTGGGCCGGCCTCGCGATTCGTGGCTGCGCGGAAGCATGGTTCGGCGGTCTGCCTCGCCCTCCGTCACAGCAAAAATTCCAGAACCCGGGTCGGCGCGGTGAAGAGTCTCGGCCCGCTGCTCGGCCTCGGAGCGGTTTACCTGGTTTTCTGCCTGTGGGCCGGCGAGGCGTTCTATTCGAGCTTCAACAGCGTCACCGTGCTGACGCAAAGCGTCATCGTAGCCGCCGGCGCGCTCGGCATGACGCTGATCATCATCGCGGGCGGCATCGATCTCAGCGTTGGCTCGGTCATCGCGCTCTCGACCGTCGTGGTGGCACGTCTGCTCGAGGGCGGTGCTTCGCCGTGGACCGCGGCGTTTTTCGGGATCGCCGTCGGCGCCCTGTGCGGAGCCGCCAATGGCTTGCTGATCACGAAGCTCAAGCTGGTGCCTTTCATCATCACGCTCGGAACGCTGCTGATCTTCCGCGGCGCGGCGACGGGCATTGCCCATGAGCAGAAAATTGACGCCCCGATCACCTGGCTCAACAACATGCTGGCAAAGTTTCCCGAGCCGGCTTGGCTGATCGTCGCCCCGGGCGTCTGGCTGACCGTGCTGCTCGCGGTCGTCGTCGCGCTGCTGTTGCGCAACACTATCCTTGGGCGTCACATCTACGCCATCGGGTCGAACGAAAACGCCGCCCGCATCTGTGGAGTGCGCGTCGAGCGGATGAAATTCTACATCTACACTCTGGGTGGATTGCTGACAGGATTCGCGGGTCTGATGCAATTCAGCAGGCTGACCGTCGGCGATCCCACAGCGGCCCGCGGCATGGAGCTCGACATCATCGCGGCGGTCGTGATCGGCGGAGGCAGCCTGCAAGGCGGCGAAGGCACCGTGGTCGGTTCGCTGGCAGGCGCGATGCTCATGGCGGTAATTCGCAACGGCCTAAGCATGCAAGGCGTGCCCAACTGGGTGCAGGACGTACTGACAGGAGCGATTATCGTAACTGCCGTGGCAATCGACCGCTTGCGTCACCGAAGCCAGACCTAGCGCCGCCTTCGCAAAACGCAAAATTTCAGGCCGGCCGCGTTAGGCGGGTAAATTTTGCCTTTTGCCTTTTGCACTTTGCCTTTTGCCTTACGCCTTTCTCTTTTCCCTTTCCTCTTTTGCCCTTCCCTAAGAGTGAGCATCCTCGCCAATGCGATGCAGCTTGATCAGGTCCGTCTTGCCGCGGACCTCAAACGGCGTGCCGGCCACAATGCAGATCAGGTCGCCCTTCTGGACCCAATGGAGATCGACCACCATCGACTGCACGATTGTTACGAGTTCATCAATGTCGCGAACCTGCTCGATGATTCTGGCGCGCACTCCCCAAAGCAGTTTCATCCGCTGGCAAACCGCCTGGTGGCGCGACAGGCCCAGGATCAAGCAGTTCGGGCGGTATTTGGAAACAAGCCTCGCGGTGTAGCCGCTTTCGGTGTAGACGACGATGTAGCGCGCGTCGAGTTCCTGCGCGAGACGCGCGGCGCTGCGAGCTACTTCACTAGACAGGTCGCCATCGGCGCTGGGCGCCCGCCTCAACATTAGTTCCGCGCGCGGCAGGTGCTCTTCGGCCGCCTCGATAATGAGCGCCATCGTTCGGACCGACTCCAGCGGGTACTTTCCCACGGCGGTCTCCCCGGAAAGCATCAGCGCATCGGAGCCATCGAGCACGGCGTTGGCCACATCGCTGGCTTCGGCGCGCGTCGGCGAAGGGTCGCGAATCATCGACTCGAGCATCTGGGTCGCCGTGATGGCCGGAATGCGCATCTGCGCGGCCTCTTCGAGGATTCGCTTCTGCGCCATCGGCACTTTCCATGGCGACAGCTCCACGCCCAGGTCGCCCCGTGCCACCATAACGGCGTCCGTCGTCTTCAGCAGATCGGTCAGGTGATCGAGCGCCTGCGGTTTTTCGATTTTGGCGATCACGTGGGCATCGGCGCCGTGCTGCTTGATGAGTTTCTTCGTCAGCCGGATGTCTTCCGCGCGGCGCACAAACGACTGCGCAATGTAGTCGACGTGGTGAGACAGCGCGAACAGCAAGTCCTTTTTGTCCTTCTCGGTGATGGAAGGAATCTTGAGCGCGGCGCCCGGAACGTTGACGCCCTTGCGCTCGCCCAGTGCGCCGTCGTTAAGAATTTCGCAGATCACGTCTCCGCCATCCGTCTTCTGGACGCGGAGCTCGATCTTCCCATCGGCAAGCAAGACGCGATCGCCGGCCTTGACGTCACTCGCCAAGTGCGGATAATCGATACTCACCCGCTTGGAGCTGCCGGTCACGGTCCGGTTGGTCAGCGTGAGCGCGCGCCCGGCTTTGAGTTCGACCGCTTCACCGCCGGCGAGCTTCCCGGTGCGAATTTTTGGCCCCTGCAAGTCGGCCACGATTGGCACCATCCGGTCGCGGTCACGCCCTGCCTCGCGCACGAGCTGAATCGTGCGCGCGTGCTCCTCGTGCGAGCCGTGAGAAAAATTGATGCGCACCGCGTTCATGCCGGCGTCGAGTAGCTTGCCGATCATCTCCGGAGTTCCCGAAGCCGGCCCGAGCGTGCAAAGAATTTTGGTTTTTCGCATGATCCGTATTGAATTGCCCGAGCGTACCTGTCTTGTCACGCGCGGCAACTATCCTATCGGCATCCTGGACCAACCCTTGCAGCAAGGCGATGGGCGCGCCGCAATTTACCGGCCTGCCCGCGTCGAGATCCTCCTCGACGAATCGCCCGTCTCTAAAAACTAGATGGGTTGCAAATCAGCCGGCCAGCTTCGTGGCGATAGCTTCCATCGCCGTGGCAAGCTCGAAATCCTTCTCGGTAATGCCCCCAGCGTCGTGGGTGGTCAAATCGACCGTGACGCGGTTCCAGACGTTGGACCACTCGGGGTGATGCGCGCGCGCCTCGGCCTGAACGGCGGCCGCGGCCATGAATCCAAAAGCATGAACGAAGTCGGCGAACTTGTACTCGCGATGAAGCTTTCCCTGCGAAATACTCCAGCCCGGCAGCTTGGCGAGCTTGTTTTCCATTTCGGCTTCCGGCAGTTTCGCGACTTTCGCCATACCCCATCTTAGCGCGCCGGACGCCGTTCATCGCACGTGCTCTGCGCGGTAAGGAATCTGCAACAATTCGCGGGCCTCGCCCCGGGAATCCGCGAAGTCCTCCAACCCGAGCACTTGCTGATACTGTTTCACTGCCCTGTCACGCTGCCCCATCACGTCGTAAGTCTTCCCAAGTTCGAGAAACGACACGACACGCGCGTGGCTGGGAAGATTCGGCTGGCTCAAAGCCTGCTCGAAACGCTCAATGGAGGCTTGCATATCCCCCTTTTGACGCAACGCGGCCCCCAGACGATTGAGCACGGTCGCCGGCGGCAGCCGTTCGTAGCGGTCCCGGCTGCCCTGAACCTTGCGCAGAACGTCATCGTAAATCGTCAACGCCGCTTCAGGCCGTCTCATCAGCAAGGCCAGGCCGCCCATATCGAGATGCACCAGATAGTTCTGCGGATAGCGCTTGAGAAGCGTGGATAGCTCGTCAAACGCCTCCTGGAAGCGCCGCTCGCGCGTATAAATCAACGCCAGAAGAACGCGAGCGTCGTCGGCGAAAATTTCCGACCGATCGGCCGTCAGGCGCAGTTGCTCTCGGCCGCGTTCTTTTTGCCCGCAATGCCCCAGCAGGCAGGCCATCCAGCGGGTTCCCCATCCGAGGCTGCCGGTCACGTAGTGGAAAACGCCAGTGGTCAGATACGCATCGTAGAGCTTCGGATACCGGTCCAGCAGTTCCCTGTGATAGCGGTTGCTCTTGCTTCCGGCGCGGAACGAGGCCCACCAGGCGCGCTTTAGCGAAGCGTCAAAGCTGGCGATGTTCTGGTAGGCCATGCCGAGCAGGAACAGCGCGCGCGGATCGTCCGGTTTCTTGACCAGCAGGGCGCGGGCTTTTTCCACGGCGAGATCACTGGCTTCACGAAAAAGCCGCTCGGCTTGCGGGTCGACCTCCGGCGTATAGCGCGGGCTCTCGGCGAAAAAATCGGACGCGGCAAACCGATCGATGCTCAATTCCTGTTTGACGACCAGTTCCTGCAGCCAGTAAGTCTTGGCTAAAAAAGCGTAGCCCACCGGATCGTCAGGTCTCTCGCGGATGAGCGCCTCATACTCGGCGATGGCGCGGTCGTGCTCGAGGCTGTAGACAGCTTGCAGCCCCCGCTTCAAGCGAGGCAGCTCCTGCGGCGAAAAAATCGGAGGTTGTTGGGCCCGGGCGCCGGAAACCAGCACAACAAAAGCGACGGCGCTAAGAAGTTTTCGGGCCATTTCACGCGCCATAACAATTAGACGGCTAGACTCCCGGCAACGAAACCGTCACGGCCGTCCCGCGGCCATCCGCGAGCGGGCTCTCTACTTCTATGATTCCATGCAGTTGATCGACGTTCCTTTTTACGATCGCCAAGCCCAATCCGGTTCCTTTTTGCTTGGTGGTAAAGAACGGGTCAAAGATCTGCTGGCGCAATTCGTCCGGAATACCCTGCCCTTGGTCGGTGACGCAAATGACGGTGCGTCCATCCGGACAGCCGCGCGCTTCGATGCGAACGCAATCACCGTGGCGCGACGCTTGCGCCGCGTTCAAAGCGAGGTTCAGCACGATCTGTTGGATCAGCTCGGGGTTGGATCGTTCCAGCCGCAAGCCCGCCTCGCCGCCGAAATCCACGCGAATGCCCTCCGCGGCAAACTGCCGGTTCAGCGTGCGGGCGGTATTTTCCAGCAGCACCGACAGCTCAATCTCCGAGTTCTTGGCGGGCGCTATACGCGCAAAGGAAAGCAGTTGTCCCACGCTCGAGTTCAACCGGTCAATCTCACCGATCATATAACCTAGATCGCGGGCGTAGCGCTGCTCGACCTCGGGATCCTCGCGCATCAGTTGCGCCAGCGTTTTCATCGAACTGAGCGGATTCTTGACCTCGTGTGCGATCGTCGCCGCCGCTTTTCCCAAACTGGCCAGGTTCTTCTGCTGCGCGAGGCTGCGTTCGAGGCCGATCTTCTCCTCGATCAAACGGCAGGTCTCGATCGATTGCGAAATCTGGCTCGCCAGGCCCAACAGAATCGGCTCGTCCTCGTCGAGGAAAGTGCGCGGCGCGGGATCCACCAGCAGCAACCCGATGAGACGCTCCTCATACCATAGCGGGAACAGATAGTCGAAGCCGCGCTCGTCGAGCCGCCGGCGCAACTGCTCGTCGTTGGTATAGCGGGCGTGAATCATCCCCACCGGTTGCGGCGGCAAGCGCTCCTCCAGCTCTCGGAGATACGACGCCGACAACTCGGACTCGACGGGACCGTACTCTCCCTGCACCCGCTGCTCGGTCGTTGTCGCCAGGACGACGCGGCGCACGTTGAACGTGCGGCCGACTTCATCCGCCAGAAACCGAACGCGCTTCCGCAGGTCGAGAATGCGCGCGGCCTCGGCGATAAGCCGTTTGCTGAAGTCGGCGTAAATCTGGGTGCGCTTGGTGTAGGAGCGATGCACCCAACTGTAAAGCGGCATCCACCCGAGGGCAGCCGCGAGGATCAGCGCCAGCTTCGTAACCGGGCCGAAAAACTCGAACTCATCCTCGACATAGTCAGCTACCAGGCTGACAGTCAGCAAATAAAAAGCCGAGAAGGCGCTCAACTGCAGCGCAAAGACAAGACGCCGGCTGATGCGAAGGCCGAGAAAATCGTAGCGGTAGATGAAGAAAGTGAGATAGAGCGGCGGCGCCAGCGACGCCCAAACCATCGGGGCCGACCCCGGTCCGGCCGCCAACCCGGCCAGCGCGATACCCAAGGCAAGCGCAAGCCCGCGCAGGAAACGTCTTGCCAGCGGGTCGCCGGCGCGCCCCGCGGCCCACAAACACAACAGGGCCAGCGCCGCCAACCCCACGGCCAACAGCAATTGAAATCCGCCGGGCTGCTGCTGGCGCACGAACCACCAGCCCAGCGGAGCGGCAACATAGCCGGGCCATGCCCAATGCACCGGGCGTTCCGCCAGCGTCAAGCCCAAATGCAGCAACAACGGCGGAATGGCGACCATGCCCGCCAAAGTCAGATTTTCCAATGCGGCGAGAAAAGGGCTTGCGCCCTGGCCGGTGTTGATGCGGTAGAAAAAGGCGATCGCATTGCCGGCGTACCACAACGCGGCGCAGGCAGTCAGAGCAAGCAACAGGCTGTCGGCGCGTCCCCGGCCGCGCTTTTGCGCGAACAACGCCGCCAGATAGATGTGTAGCGCAGCCCCGACCACAAAGCCGAGCAGCGCCAATGTATAGCCGACGAGCATGAATGGCCCGGTCCGCAAATCGAGCGCAATCTAAACGTAGCATTGCGGAGGTCCAGAGAGGTATCGCTCGCCTGTGACGAGCGAAGTCGCCGCGACCAGCTTCATCGTGCGAGCACGGCGCGGGTGATTTGCTGATGTCGCAAAGCAGTGTTGCTGCAAATACCCGTGCCGTGGTGCGGCGCGCCAAATCCGCCACCGTGCCACGTTGCGGTCTTCGAAGACACGCGGCTAATCGGCGCGCAGCGCCGTCATCGGGGAAATGCGGGAAGCTCGAAGGCCGGAAGGAAGCCGGCGGCGAGCGCGACTCGCAACAGGATGACCGCGGCGCCGGCATAGGTCCACGGGTCGCTCGGCGACACGCCAAACAATAGCGTCGAAAGCAGCGAAGAAAGTGCGGCGGAACCGCCGATTCCGATAGCGGCGCCGGCAAGCGTAAGTCGCAGCGTTTCGCCAAGAACGCCAGCGCGAATACGGCCGCTCGAAGCCCCCAGCGCCATGCGAATGCCGATCTCGGGCGTTCGGCGCGCCACCGAGTACGCAATCACGCCGTAGATGCCGATGGCCGCCAGCAACAACGCCGCCGCCGCAAAAGCCGCCAGCAAGCCCACGAAGAAGCGCCGCGGGGATATAGCGCGGTCGACCAATACCTGCAAGGGCCGGAAGTTGCCGCTAGGCAGGTCAGCGGCGACCTCGGCAAGCGCGGCGCGAAGAGCCGGCGCCACGTCAGCGAACGGACGCCCCGTGCGTACGACCAGACTGGGCGACATCGTGGGCTGCTGCAGGATCGGAAGATAAAACTCGGCTCCGGGCTTCTCCTCCACATTCAAGTGACGCACGCCCGCCACGACTCCGACCACCTGGCACTCCCGGCGGCCGACCACCAGCGTGCCCAGCAGTGGGTCCTGGTCGGGCCAAAGGCGCTCGGCAAGCGTCTCGTTGATGATCGCGACAAGCGGCCGGTCCGCGGCATCGCGCTCGGTGAACTCGCGGCCGGCAAGAAGGGGAGTGCGCATCGTTTCGAACAGGCCGGGGCCAATTACCTTGATGAGCGCTCCGCTGGTCTGCTCGGGCGGCTGGCCCTTGGCGCGCACGCCCCAGCCGCGGTTGCTGTCCAGCGGCACGGCGTCGGTGATCGAGGCCGCCTCGACCCCAGGCGCCTCACGAACGGCAGCGGCAAGAGTTTGGATGTAGGCGAAGAATTTTTCCGCCGTGTCCATGTTCGGGCCGGCGTCCACGCGCAGCGTGTAAACACGCTCGGCCTGGAAACCGAGATTGACATCGAGCACCTGCACGAAGCTGCGCAGCAGCAGCCCCGCGCCAACCAGCAGCAGGCAGGCAAGCGCCACTTCCGACACAACCAGCAGCGACCGCACCGAGCGATGGTCGCGTCCTTCGCTCGATCCACGGCCGCTCTCCTTCAGCGCGGCTCCGAAATCTCCGCGCGCCACCATGATGGCCGGCGCCAAGCCGAATAGCAGCGCGGTGACAACCGTCATGCCAACCGCAACACCGAGCGCGCCCCCGTGGATCTCGACGTTTTTCAGCAAAGGAATGCTAAGCCCTTCCAGGCGCCGTACGTAGCTCGTCGCGGCGTATGCAAACGCAACGCCCAGGGCGCCGCCCAGAATCGACAGTACGAAGCTTTCGGTAAGCAGTTGCCGTACCAGCCGCCCGCGGCCCGCGCCAAGCGCACCGCGCAACGCGATCTCTTTGCGCCGCGTCGCAGCACGCGCCAGCAGCAGGTTGGAAAGATTCACGCAGACGATCAACAGCACCATGCCCACGGCGGCCCAAAGCGTCGCCATCGGCTGCTGCATTCCCCGTGTGATCAGCTCGCGCAGCGGCTGGACGATCGCTTGATAGCTGTTCAGCGGGCCGAATTCGGGATGCTCGAGTTGCTGCCGCTCGATCAGCGCGTTGGCCTCGGCTTGCGCGGCTGGGATCGTCACACCCGGTTTGAGCCGGCCCAAAACCGCCATCGTATTGTCCCAGTCGCGCAGAATGTCAAACACCGCCGGCATGTAGATCTCGATCCGATTCCCCGGCGCGAACACCGCCCCGAAGTCGAACTCCGCCGGCATGACGCCGACAATCGTCGCGGCGCGGTCATTGACGACGACCGTACGGCCAATCACGCCAGGGTCGGACGAGTACCGTTTCTCCCACAGACCGTAGCTGAGAACCGCGGCGCCCGGGCCGTTCAGCTCACACTCTTCCTCAGTGAACGTCCGCCCCAGCAGGGGCGCGACGCCGAGGAAAGGAAAAAAATTCGCTGCAACCATCACGCCCGCGACGCGATCGGGCTCCCCGTCGCCGGTGAGTTTATAGCTGGACCGTGCAAAGAAGGCCTCGAAGGTGGATATCTCTTCGAAGGTTCGCAGCGCCGTCAGAGCCTCGTACGTCGCCACCGTCATGGCGCGGCCCGTCAGTCTCGGGCTGTCGCTGCCCGCAATCCATACCAGCCGCTCGGGCGCCCGGAACGGCAGCGGCTCGAATAACAGCTTGTCGATGACGCTGAACACCGTCGTGTTCGCGCCGATGCCGAGCGCGAGAATGAGCACCGCGACAAGCGTGAACGTCGGCTGCCGGCGAAGCTGGCGCAGCGCGTAGCGGATATCAAACAAAAAGCTTTCCAGGCCCGGCCATCGCCATACTTCGCGGCCGCGCTCCTCCACCGACGTGAGATTTCCAAACTCCCGCCGCGCCGCGGCCGCGGCTTCATCCCGCGGCATGCCCTGTGCGGCAAGCTCGTCAGTCTTCTCCTCGACGTGCTGCCGGATCTCCTCGGAAAGGTCGCCAAAGAGCCGGCGGCGGCCGAAAATCTGTCGGATCCAGTTCATGGCTTCTTCCCTTCCGAGTTCGCTGATAAGACAGGCGTAGCCTGCACAAGTGGCGGCAGGCGCTCACGCAGCGCACACGCGTGTCCCGCGTCGTGAAACGGCGCTGCCCCTGGGTAACGCGGCCTTCCACGCGGCGAAACGCGCAAACTCCAAAGTCAACGGCACGCGCGCGGCACGCCCAACTTCGCTTCCCTCACGACTCAGCCGGCGCGAGAACCCGGCGAATGCCTTCCAGCATCTGCTCGAACCGCGAGACCTCGCGGTCGAGGTGCTTTACGCCGGCGGGTGTAAGCGTATAGATGCGCACCCGGCGGTTGCTGGCCGAAACGCCCCATTTCGCCTTCACCCAGCCCGCCTTCAGCATGCGTTGCAAAGCGGGATAAAGCGACCCCTCCTCAATATCGAGGAGTTCGCTCGAGGCGCTCTTGATCTGCTGAGTCAGCGCATAGCCATGCATCGGCTGGCGCTTGAGCGTGCGGAGAATCATCATCTCCAACGCGCCCGGAAAAAGATCTCTGCGGTCTTGTTGTTTTGGCACTGGGCGTGACCTACCGTAGTTTAGTCAATACCTAGAGTAAACTAGTACATGGTGGCGCGTCAAATTCGAGGCGCTCCCGGAGCCAGTTCGACCTTGGGTAAGCTCCCGTTGGTGGTGACTCTTACATGTCTCGGAAGCCGTCCGGCGTTGAATCGCGAGGCGCGGCCGCGGGGCTCTTCTTTGTGGTCGGGAGGGCGAGCGGACTAGGCAGTACGAGGGCGAGACTCAGGAACTCGACGGCGCGGAGTTGAAACGCCGCCACGAAGTCGAGTTTTGGATTGGCCTCGGCGTGACGCTCGTTTCGCGCGCCCGCGCAACGGATGCCGTCCTAGTCGTTGCGAATCACACTGGCAGGGTCCACGCGAACGGCGCGCACCGAGGGGACCAAACTTCCAACCATCGTCATGGCCAACGCAAGGCCGATGGCGGCGCTAAAGATCATCGCGTCTCCCGGCGTTACGCCCGCCAGCAGCGCCTGCATCGCCTGGCCCGCAGCATAGCCGCCGGCCGCGCCAAAAGCGACGCCAGCCGCCGTCAGCGCAACAGTTTCGCGAAGCACCATCGCCAGAATATTGGAACGCCGCGCTCCCAGCGCCATGCGGACGCCGATCTCCTGCGTTCGTTGCGACACCGTGAACGAGAGCAAGCCATGAATGCCGACCGCGGCGAGCAGGAACGCCAGCACCGCAAAGGCGCCCAGCACGCGCACCTGCGCCTGACGCGGCGCCGTGTCCGCCGTGACAATCTCTGCCAACGTGCGCATATCCGCGATAGGCTGCTCGGGGTCAGCCTCTTGAATGATCCGGCGGATGGCGGGAAACAGCGCGCCCGGTTCGGCCGCCGATCGCACAACCAGGTCCTTCGGCGCATACCAGGTGAGCCACTGATCGTCCACCTGCTGATGAGGGAGATACACTTGCGG
>JBBDWJ010000224.1:0-19866 GCA_040902925.1 Bryobacterales bacterium
TTCGGGCAACTAGCAGACCGCGAGCGAAGCGCGGCCGCGAACGATCTAGCTACAATAAAACCTTTCGCGGAACTGGCTCCATTCGAGCCGTCTTGTCTGCTGCTTCCCATGCCTTCTCCCTCTTCGAACGGCCCCGAGCCCGCTGTCTTTGACGCCCTTGTCGTCGGCGCCGGGCCAACCGGCCTCGCCTCGGCCATCGAAATCACCCGCCGCGGCCTGCGCGCTGTCGTCGTCGAAAAAGGTTGCCTGGTCAATTCGCTGTTCCACTACCCGACCAATATGACGTTTTTCACGACGCCTGAGCTGCTCGAGATCGGCGATCTGCCGATGACCTCGGTGCGGGAAAAGCCGACTCGCAACGAGGCGCTGAAATACTACCGGCGTTGCGCGCAGCACTACCGGCTCGACGTCCGCCAGTACGAGCGCGTCGACGATATCGAAGGGCCGGATGGAGATTTCTCCGTCCACACGACGGCGCGCGATGGCGTGCGCGTAGACTATCGGGCGCGAAAGATCATCATCGCCACCGGATACTACGACCTGCCCGTGAAAATGAAAGTCCCCGGCGAGGAACTGGCGAAGGTGCTGCACTACTATCAGGACCCGCACCCGTTTTACGACCGCGACATCGCGGTCATCGGCGGCAAGAATTCGGCGGCGATCACGGCGCTCGATTGCTACCGGGCGGGAGCGCGCGTGACGCTGGTTCACAGGCACAAAGAGCTCAGCCCCAGTATCAAGTATTGGATTCTTCCCGATATCCAAAACCGCATCAAGAACCGCGAGATTGAGTCGTATTTTGAAACTGCACTGCTCGAGGTCGCCGAGCGGTCGATCCGCGTTCGCACGCCGCAAGGGGAGAAGACTCTGCCCAACGATTTCGTGCTCGCGATGACGGGCTACAAGCCGGATACGGAATTTTTGGCTCGCGCCGGTATCGTGTTCGAGCAGGACACGCTGCGGCCGCGCACCAACCCCGAGACGCTCGAAAGCGACCGCCCGGGGGTGTATCTGGCAGGAGTCATCGTCGCGGGCATGCACACCAGCGAGATTTTCATAGAGAACGGGCGCTTTCACGGCATTCAGATCGCCGAGGATATCGCGCGCAAGGTGGGTTTAGCGCCGTCCAAAACCGCGCGCGATTGAACGCTCCCGGTAGGCGCGCAGGGCAGTCTGAAACTTTTGCCTTTTGCCTTTTGCAATTTGCCTTGCTTGATCTCACCCTCGCAGCCCCTCCAACACCTCATAAAACTCCGGGAAAGAAACCGACGCCGCCTCGGCATCACGCATGGTGCAGGGACCGTCCGCGGCAAGCGCGGCGACGACAAAGGCCATCGCGATGCGGTGATCGCCGAACGAGTCGAGCTCGGCGGCTCGAAGTTTCTGGTTACCCGGAATGCGCATGGCATCCGGAAAGGTTTCGACCGCGACCCCCATGCGCCCGAGGTTTTCCGCCACGGTCGCGATGCGGTCAGTTTCCTTGACGCGCAGCTCCGCGGCGTCGCGAATTTCGAGCCCCTGCCGGCTGCACGCCCCCAACACCGCCAGCACGGGAATTTCGTCGATCACTCCGGCTGTCATATCGCCGGCAATGACGCCGCCATCGATCGCGGCGCCCGAGGCGGGGCTCCGCACGCGCAGGTCCCCGACGATCTCCCCGTTGCGCGCCTCGCTGCGCAGGATCTCGATCGTGGCGCCCATCGAACGCAGCACATCGAGAAGCGCCGTACGCGTGGGATTCAATCCGACGCCTTCGATCGTCAAATCCGAACCCGGCAGTAGCAGCCCCGCGACGAGAAAGAACGCGGCGCCCGAAATGTCGGAAGCAACGTCGAGACGGCGGCCGGTCATTCGCGGCCGGCCCTGAATAGCGACGCGCAAACCATCGACCCGCACGTCTGCTCCGAGCTCCCGCAGCGCAATCTCGGAGTGGTTGCGCGTCGCGACCGGCTCGGTGACGCTCGTGGTTCCCGGTGCGAATAACCCGGCGAACAACACCGCGCTCTTAACCTGAGCGCTCGCGACAGGCGAAACGTAATCGATCGGCGTAAGCTTGCCGCCATGGATCACAAGCGGCGGATAGTTGCCGTCACGCGCGTCGATCTTCGCGCCCATCGCGGCAAGCGGCGTCATGATGCGCTGCATCGGCCGCCGCGTGAGCGACTCATCGCCAAAAATGTTCGTTGCAAAAGGCTGCCCGGCGAGTATTCCCGACAGCATGCGAATCGTCGAGCCGGAGTTGCCGGCGTCGAGCGCTTTCGAAGCCCGCTGGAGTCCATCGAGCCCGACGCCCTCAACGGTCACGCGATCGCCGCGCTGCTCGATTGGAACGCCAAGAGCCCGCATACACGCCAGCGTCGACGCACAATCGGCGCCGCTCGAATAGTTGTGAATTTCCGAGCGCCCTTCGGCGATCGAGGCCAGCATCGCGTAGCGATGGGATATCGATTTGTCGCCGGGCAGCCGCACGACGCCGGAAAGCGAATCGGCGGGTGAGATTTTGCGGTCCATGAATTTCGATTGTCTTCGCGCGCGGAACGATCCAGCGGCTTACGGCCGCCCCATCGCGAACTTCCCGTCCGCCAGATCGCGCACGAACTCCACGTCGCCTTCCAGAAAATCGTAGCGCGGCAGTTCCGCGCGCGGTGTCCACTCCACTTGATGGAACTGACTGTAGTCGGGCTCGCCCTGAAAATCCGTTACGCAAAAGAAGACCAGCCGGATCGGCTTGCGGCCCGGGTAGTTGTACTCATAACGCGTGATCTCCGGTCCGATGGCGGCCTCGATGCTCAGCTCTTCGCGCAGCTCACGCCGCAGCGACTCCGCGGGCTCCTCACCCGGCTCGAGTTTGCCGCCGGGAAACTCCCACTTACCCGGATGATCCTGATCGAGGCGGCGGCGGCAGATCAAAACACGGCCGTCTCGCTCGATAACAGCGGCGGTGACGGTCGTGATCGGGCGGTCATCCAAGCTGTGGAGCTCCCCAAAAGCTACATCACTTCCGGCGAGGGAATACCCATTACGCTTAACACGTGAGTCAGCTCGTCAAGGAAAAACTGCGTCATCCACAACAGGAAGACTTTCTTCTCACGCTCGGTCTCGCTGAGGATGTGGTGTTGATGGTAGAAATTGTTGAACGCCTGTGCGATTTGAAACGCGTAGCGCGCCAGATGCGCCGGCTCGCCGCCTTCGATCGATTTTTCGACCGTCCAGTCGCAGCGCGAAGCGCCGAGCAAGATCTGCCAGAAATCCTCGATTTCGATCTGCTTTTGGACTATCTCCGGGGTCAGTTCGGAGGTAAAGTCGGGCATCGCCTCGCCGCGCTCTTCGAGCTTACGCAGGATGTTGCGCGCCCGCACGACCGCATACTGCACATAGGGACCAGTCTCGCCCTCGAAGCTGAGCGCTTCCTGCAAATCAAACGCGATGACGGTGGTGCGCGTGAAGCGCAGCATGAAATAGCGCAAGGCGCCAATCGCAATCTGTGTGGCGATCTCAGTTTGCCTGGCTTCCGAACCTTCGGGATGCCGGCTGCGAACCTCCTCGAACGCCTTGGCGGTCAGTAGATCGATAAGGTCGTCAGCCTTGACTCCAAGCCCTCTGCGCCCGGAGACCTCGACGTACGGCCGCCGGCGGTCCTCCTCTGACAACTCGATACCTAGCTCGGCGCAGCACCGCGGCGTGAGCGCCACCATCTCATAGGAAAAATGCACCGAATCGTTGGACTGCTGCTCATAGCCAAGCGAGCGCAACCCGGCGCGCACGACATCTTGCAGGTAAGACTGCCGCACATCGATGACGTTGAAAACTTTCGTACCGCCGCCAAATTTCGGGGCAGGCCGGTCGCCGGGCTTCGTGCTCGAAACCCACAAGGTGCGGCCGTCGGCATAGTCGCGCAGCGGCGCGTAATGAAAATCCTTGTCGATCAAGCCAAACTTCCAAAGCTGATAAGCGATGTCTTTACCGACATAGGTGACGGTTCCGTCCGAGCGCACGATGACCTTGGAGTCGTCGGCTGGCGCATTCTCGGTTGCATCGCCTTCTTCCACCGTTGGCTCTTCCTGTTGTTTTTGCTGGAACAAGTGCGCCGGCATCACCCAGCAGCCTTTGTTCTTTCCCGCCGTTTCGAGAAAGATAGCCTCGCGCTGCTTGAGCAGCTCGAACGCCGAAGCCCAAAACTGCAGATGCAGGATTTCGCTCTCGCGCGGAAGCACATCGTACTCGACGTCGATACGCTGCATCGTGTCGAGATGTTTGTCCACGATAGCGTCGGCGACCGCGCGCCCGATCTCTGCCAAATCCCCCTCACCGGCTTCGATGGCATGCAGAGTCTGCGCCCGCCACGGTAACGAAGACGGCTCGACTGCGTAATACTGCGAAGTCTTGGCGTAGAGGTCCCAGCAATAGTAGTCGAAGCGTACCGCGGGGTCTTCGATGAGCCGCTTTACGTCGGCGGGTGTTTTCTTTTCGAGAAAGTGAAAGCCGGCGACGACGTCGGCGACTTGCACGCCGGTATTGTCGATGTAGTTCTGCGCCTCGACCTCGTGTCCCAATTCGCGCAGCATGCGCACCAGAGTGTCCCCAAGAATCGAATTGCGCAGGTGGCCGATGTGAGCGGCCTTGTTCGGATTGATATTGGTGTGCTCGACAATGACTTTGCCGGGCGGCGGCGCGAACGTCACGACGACACGGTCGCGCAAGACATCCACGTAGGCGGCGCGGTCGAATCGAACGTTGATGTAGCCGGCCCCGGCAACTTCGAGCAAACGAATGCCGGGAATGGAAGGCAACTCCGCGACCATCTCCTCGGCGATCTTCCGTGGCGGTCTTTTGAGCGCTTTGGCGAGGGTGAAGCACACCGGCAGGGCCAACTCGCCGAAATCCGGCTGCCGCGGCAGTTCTACGACGACAGGTACTTCGACCTGGTAGCGCTCAGCAATATGCCGGGCGACAGTTTCCCGCAAGCGCTGTTCCAAGATAAGAAACACGCGGAATCCTCGAACGGTTCAGAGAAGGGAAGCAACCACTCAAGCGTGGCAGGAAAAGGTGAACTAACTTCGGAGTGTATCACAAAGGATTGTTTGCGAAGCGGGGGCGGTTGTGGTTGGCGTGAAGCGCTGCATGTGGCACGCATTGGGTTCGTCGCGTCGCGATTCATCGCCGCAGGCGATCCGAGCCCTACCCGCAAGGGTGGGGCACATTCTGAACATGGCTCGGGGAACCTGGCCGATGTGTTTGAGCGGAAGGACGCGTTTGGGAAAGACGTGAATAGTGGCCCCACCCTTGCGGGTAGGGCTCGGATCGCCGGCGGCGATGGAGAAACGCCCCGCGCCGATCGCAATCCGGCCGTTGCCTCAGGCCAGAATCTCTTTCAAAACATTGCCTTCGACGTCAGTCAGCCGGAAATCCCGGCCGCTATGCCGGTACGTCAAACGCGTGTGGTCGAGCCCCATCTGATTCAAAACCGTGGCCTGAATATCATGCGGATGCACCGGCTTGTCGACAGCCTTAAACCCAAAATCATCGGTAGCGCCATAAGTGACGCCGCCCTTGACGCCGCCGCCGGCCATCACAAGAGAAAATCCATGATTGTTATGATCGCGGCCGGCGTGCACCCTGGCGATCGCGCTCACTTCAACCGACGGCGTGCGTCCGAACTCGCCGCCGATCAGCACTACCGTCTCATCGAGCAGCCCCGACGCCTTGAGGTCTGAGAGCAGCGCCGCCATGGGCGCGTCGGATTTCGACGCCAGCTCGCGGTGCTGCAGAATGTCGTCGTGGTTGTCCCAAGGCTGGTTGTTGCCGTAGTAAACCTGCACCATGCGGACGCCGCGCTCCACCAGCCGCCGCGCGATCAGGCAGCCGCGCGCGAAATCGCCGGCGCCATAGCGCTCGCGAACCGCTTCCGGTTCCTCGCTGAGGTTAAATGCGTCCATCGCCTCGGCCTGCATGCGGTAGGCAACTTCCATCGACTGGATGCGCGCTTCGAGCTGCGGGTCCGCGCCCGCCGCGTTGAGATGCAACTGATTCAGCCGGTGGACGAGATCGAGCTGCCGCCGCTGTTCGGCGGGCGCCAGATTGTGATTGCGCAGATGCTGAATCAGTTTTTCCGGCTCGCTCTCGTTGTTCGGAAGATGCACGCCCTGATGGATGCCAGGCAGATAGGCCGAGGTCCAAAGCTGCGGCCCGATCACGGGGAACCCGGGACACAGCACCACGAACGCCGGCAGGTTTTGGTTTTCGGTGCCTAGTCCATAGCTGAGCCATGATCCCATCGAAGGGTGCCCGGCGATGGTGTGGCCGCAGTTGAACATGAACAGCGACGGCTCATGGTTGGGCCGTTCAGTGTGCATCGAGCGGATGACGCACAAATCGTCCGCATGTTCGCCAAGCTTTGAAAAAATCTCGCTGACCTCGAGGCCGCTCTTGCCGTAACGCCGGAACTCGAACGGCGACTTCATGAGGTTGCCGGTCTTGCGCTCGGTTTTCAGGTTTCCACCCGGCGCGGGCGTGCCGTGATGCTTGGTCAGCATCGGCTTGGGGTCGAAGGTGTCGACGTGTGACGGCCCGCCGTTCAGGAACAGATGGATGACGTGTTTAGCGCGCGCCGGGAAGTGCGGCTCACGAGGCGCCAGCATTCCCTCACGCGGCGTTGCGCCGAGCAGCGTTCTCAGGCCTAAGGCGCTAAATCCGGCGCCCGCGCGGGCCAACATTTCTCGTCGTGTGATCGGCATAGCGGTTTCTCAGTCGATAAACAACAGCTCGTTGGAGCTCAACAGCGCCTGAGCATAACGCGGCCAGGAATCGTCCCCGGACGTCAGGTACTCGAGCCCCACGGCCAGTTCGCCTTTGGTGGGCCCGCGCTGGAACAGCAGGCGATACGCCTGCTCGATGCGCGCGCGTTCATCTCCCGCTGTCCGAACACGGCGCGCCAACGATCGCGCCCGCTCCTCGATGAACTTGCTGTTCATAAAGAACAACTGCTGCAACGGAGTGGCTGTCGGGATTCTCGCATCGCTGGTCGACATCGGGTTCGGGAAATCAAACAACGCCAGTGTTCCCTCCAACTGCCGCCGGCTCACAAAGCCGTAAACCGTGCGGCGCAGATTGCACGCGTCGCCCAGCTTTTCGGCAAGACCGCCCCGCTGCTCGTTGAGATCGCCGCTCACGAATAGCAGCGTGTCGCGCATCGGCTCGACATCGAGGCGGCGGCGGTTGGCGCGCCACAGCAGCTTGTTGTCGGCGTCCACATTCTGGTTCGCCTCCAGCGTGGCCACGCTCAGCGCATAGACTTTCGTCAGCATGATCTCGCGATGCAGCGCCTTCAGCGACCACTTCGACTCGATCAGACGCGCCGCAAGATAATCGAGCAGCTCGGGATGGGTTGGCTTTTCGCCCAGCCGCCCGAAGTTGCCCGGCGTCGCCACCAGCGGCTGGCCGAAGTGATACATCCAGACGCGATTGACGATCACGCGCGCCGTCAAAGGATTGCGGTCATCGACGATCGCCTCGGCCAGCTCCAGCCGCCCGCTGCCCGAAGTGAATTTCTTCTGCTCGCCATCGCAGAGAATCATCGGGAACTGCGGCGGCGCCGCCTCGCCAAGATTGTTGCGATCGCCGCGCACATGCACCTGCATCGCTTCCAACTCGGCGGCGTCCTCGATCGTCATCACGTAGGGATACTCGTCGGGCACTTGCGAGCGCCGGCGCGCCAGCTCGCCGCGAAGCCCGTCGAGGTGCTGCTTCCAATACGGCGCCAGGAAGCGGTCGATGGTGGACTTCTCGTAGTACAGAATGCCTGTCTCGAACTTCGCCGGACCTTCGCGCGACACCAGATCTCGCCATAGAAAATACTTATCGCGCTCGAGGGATTTGACCTCCACCACGCGCACCGTGCGGTTATCGTCTTTGCCGCCGAGCAGGATCAGATTCTCCTCGTCAATCGCCTCCTTCTCGGCGATCACATCGAGCAGTTTCTGCTGCAACCCAGCGTCATCGAACGGCGCGTCGCGCCAACCTTCCAGGAACGGATGCTCGCGCGACTTCAGCGATAAATACTTGACCCAGCGTTCGAGCGTCTGCGGATCAAGTCCGGCAGAAACGGCGGCGGCTTCGGCTTCTCCGGCGGACGCCGCATCCGGCACGCCGCGCGCCGCCTTCAGATAGCGCGCGGTATGCGTTGCGAAGATCGCGGCGAGCTGCCGCGCCTGCTGGTCCTCGAAATCGCGCACGACCTTCGCCTGCTGCTTGGCTTGCTCGCTCAGTCGTTCGTATTCCTGGACCGCCTCCGCGGATGCCAGCGGGAACTTGCCTTCTTTCGTGTTCTCAAAAATGCCCAGCAGCGAGTAGTAGTCGCGCGTCGGAATCGGATCGAATTTGTGATCGTGGCAGCGCGCGCACGCCACGGTAAGACCCATCATGCCGCGGGTCAGCGCATCGACGCGGTCGTCTTGAAACTCCGGGCTGTACGCGAAAAACCCCAGGCCGGCGACGTAGCGCTCTTTTGGCTCCATCAAGTCGCCGGCGATTTGCGCTTTTACAAACTGGTCATACGGCATGTCGTCGTTGAACGCGCCGATGACCCAATCGCGATACCGCCAGACGTTCGGCGCGGCCTCGTCCGCCGTCGGGTTGAGCTTGTCGTCCGAATAGCGCGCGATGTCGAGCCAGTAGCGCCCCCATCGCTCGCCGTAGCGCGGCGACGCCAGCAGCAGGTCGACAACCGCAGCGAATGCTTTGGGTGAAGGATCGCGTTCGAACGCCTCGACGTCTGCGGGCGCCGGCGGCAGCCCGGTCAGGTCGTAGTAGGCGCGCCGCAAAAGGATGCGGGGCGCAGCCGGTTCCGCCGGGCGCAGTTTATGCTCTTCGAGCTTGGCCATCACAAAGCGGTCGATCGGCGTCTGGCTCCACGTTTTGTCGCCAACGCGCGGCGCGGCGGGCTTGCGAATTGGCTGGAACGACCACCAGCCGCGCTGCTCGGGAGTAATCGTATAGCCTGGGCCGCCCGCTGCCGGCGGCTGTTCCGCGGGCTTGTGCTCGGGCCACACCGCGCCCTCTTGAACCCAACGTGCCAAAGCGGCAATCTGTTCGTCCTCGAGCTTGCCACTCGGCGGCATCTTGAGCCGCTCGTGCGTCTGCCGCACGGCCTGCAACAGCAGACTTTGTTCCGGATGGCCGGGAGAAATCGCCGGCCCCGAATTGCCGCCGGTCAACAGCAACTCGCGCGAGGTCATCTGCAAGCCGCCCATTTTGGTCTCGGAATGACAGGCAAAGCAGTTCTTGGCGAGCACCGGCCGGACGCTGTTTTCAAAGAAGTCCGAGGCAGGGTCGGCGGCCAACGGCGAGGCGGCCAGAAGGGCGAAAATCAGCAGACGCAATTGCACAACGTTCCTGGCGCAAATTTTACCAGACCGAAGGGAATGCTGGAGGGGACAGTCCCCCGCTGACGGTCTTACCTATTGCCCAAGGGACAGTGCCGAAGGGGATCACCAGCTCTTGCCGGCCAACGTTGGGCTATCGCCAGTAGAATCTGACAATAAAACCTGGTGACTTCCCATCGGCCGCCCCACCGGCCCGTTCATTGCCTCTCGACGAGCTTGTACAAGCAGGGGTGACGGTCCGCGCTTGCCTGAACTGGCAGGAGAGTTTGAAACGGGACAAGCTGGTCTAGTAGGAGCGCCTGGCCGTCTTTTTGCGGCCAGAAATGGATGCTATCGACAGGTCCGCAATAGGCGCTGTGGTGGTAGGCGGCCAGGAGCGTGCGGGAGCGTCCGTGCCAACCCGTCGGCCCGTGCCGCTAAGTGCATTGCGGACCCAGGAACCCGTGAAAGACTCGACTTCTTCCCAGCTACCTGCCGACGGTGGAACCGTCACCTCCGAAAGCCGCAGACGGACGCCTGTGCGCCGCATCTGGGAGCGAAGCACGTCGAGGTAAGTTTGCCTGTCGGCGTCGGCAGGAAGACGTCCTGGCGATTGTTGCTGCGTTGAGTGATGTGGTGCGGGACACCCACCGCCACCACACGAGCGAGCCCGGCCACAGAATGAGTTTCCTAGCCTGGATATCAGATCGCCCTCACTTTTATCGCCACTATTGAAAACAATCGGGTTATGTTGCTCTGGAACGTAGAAATAGTGAATTGTTTCACACGTTCCTGTCCCTCGATCCCCCAGGGGTTTGACTCCTAAGAAGTTCCGCGCAGGCACCTTTGACGCTCTGCAGCTCTCGCGGAAGAAGGGCAAGATCGGCGTTCGCCGCTCTCGCAACCGCTTGAGCAACTGCCTGCCGCTGAAAACTGACCGCCATCGCTTCCAGACCTTCTCGGACAACGCGCCCGGCCGTTGTCGTCTTGATGTCCTGCAACGCCACGTTCTTGACTGCTCGAACCAGCGTTCGCGCCGAGGTGTGGACATCCAGCGTCGGCGCAGCCAACAGAGAGAACACGTCACGCGTGGCCTGTAGGGGTCGGCCGGGCGCAAGGGCCTCTATCAACATTTCTGGTGACAGTTCAATCGAGACGTAATGTCGCTCAGCCAAACTCACCAACAGTTTGTCACGCTCGTGCGCTCCCAATGCGCCTTCTTCTGCCAGAACCTGGATGAGCGACACCGTTGAAAACGAGGACAACCCTAACCCATTGCCCACTTTTCGCAAACCCAGGTCGTCAGCATAGAGCACACCTGGCGAGAATATCGCTAGCTCGAGGGCATCGTTCGAACTGTCGCCCAATCTAGCCGTGTCTCGCGGTCCTTCGTCCGTGGATCGCTGAATGCCTCCAGGGGCCGAGGCACGAAAGTGACGTTTGTATCAGCCCAATTGAGCAGCGCTTGGATCGAGTCCCGTTCACTGATGAGAGCAGGGTGCCCGGCCTCCAATTTCTGAAAGACCACGCCTCGCTCGCTGGGTGCGAGGACACCCCACCCATTCTTAACCCGATCTTCAGCCTCGGCGCACTCCGCATCAATTTCTTCCCTCAAGGATCTTGGGGCAACAGAACGTCGTTTGTGCAGCAGAAGCGGCAGAATCCCAAATGCCTGCGCTGTGTGCAGCGCCGACCTAGTGAGAATTGTCTGGAGTTCGGCCCTGGCAGCAGCCCGTGAAGCGAGACGTCCCTCGTCGTGAAACTCTACATAAAACGGTCGCCCGGCACCAGGTCGTGACAGCTCCGTGATAAGGGCCGGGACTGAGACCCCAGCGAGCTCCGCGATCGGCGCGAGTGGGAGACACTGCCCCTGATAAATGTCCAATAGTTCTTTTTGGCGCTGTCCTCGTGCGTACGCAGAGGCAATCAGGGGCTGAAAGTCGCTGATGCTAGGCTTTTCCATGTCGAAACGGAAACCCGTGGCGAAAAACTCTTCGTTCGGAAATCGAGTTCCATAGTTCCCGACGATATCGTTGACGAGGTACTTGGTCGCGGACTGAACTTGCTCAACCCGCCACTGCCTTTCGAAGAACGCTCCTTTGTTCTGGGTAAAGACGTCCCCAACGCGAAGGTCAAGCACCCCGGCTTTCTTCGCCTCCTCCACCGTAATTTCGTTTGGAAGCTTCGCTGCCGCCGTATCCGCAAACAACAGGTATTCGAGAGTCTCTTGGTCTTTGTCTCTGAGCAGAACGTGGGTGTCTGCCCCTACGCGATCCACTTCAACAGGCGCCGACTTCGAGAGAAACACTATCGAAGCGAATGCCCTGTTCGACTCGGCATCATGGGGTAGATCCCTGAACGCCCTCATGCCAACTTGAAGCGCCGTGGCGGTGTCGCCGACCTTCGAAAGAATTTGGGCCAGGAACATCCTTTCTCGCGGCGTGAGTTCTGCATCCGAGACCAGAGCGCTGGCGTGAAACAGGGCGCGCTCTGGCTCGTTAAGATCCAGGAGAGTTTTCGCAAGGGTGAGACGCGCATCGGCCGTTGTCACACCCCGGCTGAACAAATCTTCGAGATGCGCCGCAGCCGTTTTGGGGTCATTTCGCCTGAGTGCGATTTGCGCAGCAAACGAAACCGCCCAATGCGGCATCAGCTCTTTCTTTGCCAGTTGTTCTAAGGCTTGATGGGCCTCCAGGAGTCGATCCGCCAGAACAAGCGCATGCACCATCATTCGCTCAGCTGAGTCCGGAAGAGTCCCGGCTGCTTGGAACACCTCTACAGCTCGATCTGGCTTCTTGGCCCGAAGCAGGCTTTCTCCGAGCTCGACCAGGAGATCTGTACGATACGAGGGGTCCGCGTCGATGGCTAGGCGGTACTGCCTCTCAGCTTCCTCAAAGTCATTTTCAAGCACCGCAATTCTGGCAACCGTCACCCTGTAATGCACTGAAGGAGCTTGCCCATCCGACGACATCTCACCGACCAATTTTTTGGCTAGGTTGACGTCTTGAAGACGAAGTGCCACTTCTGCCGCTGCACATCTCAAGATATCGGGCTGAAAAAACGTTGGAATTGCTTGCAGGACTGCATCGAGGTCACTCATCGCTCTATCGATCTGCTGGCGCGCTGCTAGTAGATTGGCGCGCGTTGCTCGAAGTAGCGGATTGCCTTCGACCACAGGTCCAACCAAGATTTCAAGTGCGCCATTCTCATCGCCCGCTTGAATTCGAGCTTGTGCGGCCTCGTTGAGAGCCCTGGCGTTATCAGGTTTGATTGCATGTGCTCGTTCGCTATCCTCCTGGGCACCCGCAGTGTTGCCGAGAATTCTACGTGCGAAGCTTCGAGCGGACAACGTTCCTTGACTGCGTGTATCCGAGAGGCTCGCTTCGATGTCCAGAATCTCAGTGCACAAGCGCTCAGCTTCTTGGGCGTTCTCTCGGCGCTCCTCCGCTCCAGCGTTTCGATGTCGGCCAAGAGAGCGTCGACACGAAGCAGGAGCGTGGACACGGACCTATCTCCATCCTTGATTAGGGTTCCGCATATCTCCCTCGCTTGAGTCACCTCGCCGTGAAGGAGGTGAATTTGGACTCGGCCGCTCCGATACTCGCTCGTGGAAGACACATCGGGAGGGACAATAATCGGAGACTGGCCTGGCCGAAGAGACAACTGAAGCCGCATCAACCACGCAGAGGGAGACTGCGGATGCTTTGACGTCGCCAACTCAGCCGTCACGAGAGCCGAATCAATGTCCCCGCTCAGTGCCTGGGCATTGGCGAGGTTCACCATCGCGTGAATTCCAGCTGGATCATGATCGAGTGCCCTTTTAGCCGAGGTGACGGCCTCACCATATCTTTCCAACTGAAGTAGCGCTGCCGCTCGGTGCTGATTCAGCCTGTAGAGCACGTGGCTGTCTCTGAGACCACTCTTGGTGAAGTCAGACTCGATCTCCCGCAACAACGAAAGCACAAGTGCGGGCTCGTCATCCTGTAGCAGCTTTCTTGTATGGCGAAGGTCGTCGTGCCATTTCCTCGTCTGGCGAGGGGCGCGAACAGATATGTTGGCGTTGGCAAGAACATCGAGCAATGCCCGCTTGGTGCGCCGGGTCTTTTCAGCGCACATGAGTGCAGCATCCTTCTCGAGAACGGACCACGCGGCAGCGCCTTGAGACTCGTCTTCGAGGCTGTCGGTCAGGATCTCTAGCGCTTGGGTGGCTCCGGCATCGGAATGCCTGGCCAAGTCGAGTGTGAGAACGTGCGTTCGTCGCGTAACATCGTCAGCCCGCAACCCGAGGGCGGACACGATGTCCCGCGTGAGTTCCTTCAGGCCATCGTTGCGGCCAGACCGAAGTCGGTCTAGATCTCTCGGGAGCTCATTTCGAATGGACGGACTTGACGTTGAATCGACTATCAGCAGCACGCCCGTGGCGTCGGCAGACGTTGAAGCATCACGGATTGCCTCAAACGCTTCTATGCATTTCTGTGGCTTCAGCCCGTGCTTTGCCTGGATTTCGACGGGCGCGATTCCACTTCGAAACTCAACGCGGGCGTCGTCTCCTGGCCCACTAACCTCACCCGAGGCAGCCGACGGCGTGTCGTCGGCGACAGCGACCCATCGGAGCTTCGTTTCGGTCAGTACGTGAACGAAAACGTACGCGATGACACTCGCCTGGTAGTTGGTACCTGCAAAAGTGCCGTGGCCGCTCACGCTCTCCTCCAGTGTAAGGGGTAGAGTTCAGCGTAAACAGGTTTAAAGGAGTCCAGCGACTACTCTCGATACGAAAGTCGGGGCATCCTCAACTTAATCGCCTCGACCTAATCGGAGATCGGCGCCCACCGATCTATGGTCTTCTCGGTCCGGATCGGCTGTCTCTGCCGAGTCAGTCACAAACCTATCTGCATCATAAAATCAACGATATACGAGCGAAAACCCCCGAAAAGTTTGGCGCCGCGTGCTACCCTCCAACCAGGGGACGAGGGGACGGGTAAGCACGGAACGCCGGGGCAAATACGGAGGAGGGCGCCTGGGGGGCGCCGGCAAAGCAAAGGAGAGCGGGCCAAAAACCGAAACCCATTGTTTTCAGTTCGGAAGCAGGAAAAACATCGCAAAAACCGCTCAAAACTGCTCACCCGGGCGCACGCAGAGAATAAAGACCAGAATAAAGGGACAGCCATGATAGGTACCATGATAGGTAATTGTCAAGGATGGATGCAGACATCCTGTACCTCCCGCGGGAAGGTGTTTGTTGGTGTGCGGTGACGGTGACTGTCCCCACCCCCATGCTGTTTGGTTGGGCCGGCATTCACTTCGCGCCGGCATCGAGCGCCATGATGACTTTTCTGTCGCGCGCGTAGAGCCGCGTTCCCACTAGTGTCGGCAGCGTCCAGGCGTTGGGGGACAGCATTAAGACTTTCGCGTGTACCGTCAGCCCTTCCGGCGTTGCCGTAGCGAGGCCAAGATAGCCGTCCTGGTCGATCAGAATCAGCTTTCCTTCGGCCCATACGAAGTTGGCCTTGGCGAACTCCCGGGATTGCCACAGGATCTTGCCCGTGGGCACGTCGACGGCCGTCAGCGGCGCCGGTCCATCGTGGCCGCTGGATGCGTATACGGTGTCGCCGATCCGCACGACGCTTCCGAAGTGCACGCGAACACGGCCGTTGTGCCAGACTTCTTCGCCGCGCGTCTTTTCCCCTTCGCGCGTCAGCCGCAGCACGCGGCTGCCGTTGCCGTAGGAGGAGGAAAAGAACAGCAGGTTGTCGTCGCCCCAAACGGGCATGCTGACCGCCAGGCCGTACTCCGTGTTGTGAGGGAAACTCCACAGCAGATCGCCGGTGTCCGGATTGATCCCGACGATGCGGTCGGCGGCGACGGCCGCCACCTGCTGCTGGCCGTCCACATCGATCAGCACGGGCGCCGAATGCGCGTTCTTGAAGCTTTGCTTCGCCCAAACCACCTCGCCGTTCGCCTGCTTGAGCGAGAGCATCGCCTTGCCCTCGCCGCCCGCCATCACGATCAGGTTGCCCTTGTAAGGCAGCGCGTGCGAGGAATAACCGAAATCCATGCGCGTGCCGCCAAACTCCTCGTAGAGGTCACGCTGCCAGACAAGCTCCCCGGTCTTTTTATCGAGTGCGTGAATTTTCCCGGTCACCCCCGACGTGAAGACGAGGTTCCCAACGATTTGCGGCATGACGTGAGGCCCCGGCCCGGTTTCGGCATAGGCGGACCGGAATGACATGGCGTAAGGGTATTCCCAGCGCGTCTCGCCCGTGCGAGCATCGAGCGCCACGACGACTTCCTGCTGCTCGCTGAAGATCAGCCAATACGGTTGAACGCGGTGATACATCGTGTACAACGTGTCGCCATCCACCGCAATGGCCGAATAGCCCTCGCCTAGCTCGCGTTTCCAAAGCACCGGAGGCCCCGCCGCTGGCCACGAAGCGGCCAGGCCGGTTGAGGAAGTGAGGAAGTTACGGCCCGGGCCGCCCCAAAGCGTCCACGAGTTAGCTGGATCGCGGGCCGCCTCGAGCGCGGGGCTTTGCGCGTGCAATCCGAAATGGCCCAGCGGCGGCAAACGCAAGAAATAGCGGCGGCAAACAGCGGCTCATAGCTCCAGCCTCCGAGCGAGAGGACCCGAGACGTTACCTAGATTGTCTAAATATAAAAGGAGCGGCCGCCCCTGTCAACGCCCATCGCCTGAGCGCATTCCCCCAGACAAAGCGCGATTTCCCTACCGGATTGCCCGCTCAACCTGCGGTGATGTGGCTATTTTTCAACACCTTGGCGGTTTGGCCGGTGCGGTGCCACAGAACGAGTGGCCCTTACCGCGGAGGTGGAGGATGAGAACCTACCATTTGGACCCAGAAGTCCTGCGGCAGCTCGAAGACAGTTTTAGGGAAAAAATCTGTGCCGTCTGCATCGACCGAAAACCTGACGGCGCCTGCGACTACGACAAGCAGGGAACCTGCACCTTGATGCAAAAGATTCCCGAGGCGGTCGAAGCCGTCAGCCGCGTGAACAGCCCCTATTTGGAGCCCTACATCGATTCGCTGCGAACGACCGTCTGTGAAAAATGCGTGTTGCGCGATGTTAACGGCGACTGTGGTCCTCGGGACACGGACCGCTGCATGCTGGACTCGTATCTGCCGCTCGTCGTCGAGATGATTGAGGAGTACTTTGGGGAAAAAGCTCCGCTCCCTGGAGCAATCTAGCCCGCTCCTCGGCGGTAGGCTGGCGGGCTAGCGGCCGACCACACTCGGTAGATCAGCAACACTATCGAGGACCGCTTCCACGGGAAAAGCGGAGAACTCCTGTTCCTCCGTTTTGCCCGACAGGACCGCCAGAAAAGCCAACCCTGCCCTTTGGGCGGTCTCCGCGTCAGTCAGGCTGTCCCCGACATAGAGAGCCCTCGCGCGGGGAACTCCCAGCCGCTCGACGCAGACGAGCAGACCCTCGGGGTCGGGCTTGAACGCCTCTACGTCTTCTCCTCCGACGATGGCGTCGAAGTAGTGCGCCAGCATTTCCCGGCCCAGGACCGCCTCGATCCGTGAGCGGTACTTCGTCGAAACGATACCGAGCGGGAGATGGCGCTGCTTCAAGCCCTCCAGCGCCGCGGGGACATACGGAAAAACCCGCGTCCAGGCAACCATGATCTCGTCCGAACGTTGCCACCAGTGCTGGCGAAACTCGACGGCGCGGTGGCGGTTTTCTTCGCCGGCCAGACGTGCCAGCGTTTCGGGAAGCGCCAGCCCGATCGTGCGGCAGATATCGTAATCGGAGGCCTCGGGCAGCCCCAAAGCCCGCAGAGCCGTGTTGGCGCATTCCACGACAGCGCTCGAGGAGTCGGCCAGCGTATAGTCGAAATCAAAAATGACGGCGTCAAAGCGGTGCTGCACGCTACCATCCTACAGCGAGCCAGGGCATACCACCGGGGGCCAGGGCCGCGACCCCTGGCGGCGTTACCGCTCGTTGCGTTGCGCGTGCGAAACGACCATAGTGAGCCCGCGAGGAAGGCCACCACGAAGGTCCGGCGCAATGAAGGTCCCGCGGCCGCGGCTACGCCGTGCACGGCAGGCGCGTTAGCGGCGCCTTGCTGTAACTCCTCGCCGTTCGCCCGTGTCAGAAATTTGCCTGGCCGAATCGGCCGATGGCGTTTCGGCGCTCGCACGCGCCGCGAAACAAGCCGGCGCAGCCGAAGCCCGTCAAGCGAAGCCCGGCAAGCTAGGCGCGGCGTGAGTTTCGGCCGCCGGGGACGGATAGCTCGCTGCTCCGGCGAGATTCCCTCGCCAGCAGCGCCTTCCCGAGAGCGCTAGTGCGCGCAAATATCTGCTAGAGTGCCCGTGGCGCCATTTTTCGATATGAGATCCGCGCGGGAATATTGCTGCCCATGGAACTTGTACCGGTCAGGCATGATGAATGCTCAGAGCACGATCGCCCTCTCAACGGGTACCCTGTAGCCGTACGCGAAGGAATGATCTGGGTGGACGTCGAACAGGAGGCAGTCGAAAACGATGTCGAGTGAACTAGCCAAGAAAAGTTGTGAGCCCTGCAAGGGAGGAGTCGCGCCCCTGGGCGGCGATCAGCTCACTGGTTTGGCACGCCAGGTACCCAGTTGGCGATTGGTGAACGAGCATCATCTAAGCAAGACATTCCCGTTTCCCGATTTCCTGCAGGGCCTCGAGTTCGTAAACATGATCGCCCACCTCGCCGAACAAGAAGGGCATCATCCGAACCTGCAACTGTCGTGGGGGCGGGTCGTCGTTCAGATTTTCACGCACAAGATCGATGGCTTGACCGAAAGCGACTTCATTCTGGCGGCCAAAATCGATGAATTGCGGATTCCCAAGGCGGGCGCGCAAAAGGCCTGAGCCGTCAGGTAGCCCTGAGCCGTCACGTAGTCAAGCGCCTGGTTGGCTGGCGCCGCTGTCTGGGCGAATGGCTCTAAAGCGGCGACCGGCAAACGCTGGACTGCGTCGACAAGCGTCAGGGTCGAAGTGTAACGGTCGAGAAGGGTAAGACGGTTGGGAAGTGCGCTAAGGGGTAGGGGCTTTCATGGGTGGCATCGCGCCCCGAACCGTGAGAGTGCGAAGGATCTGCGATAGCAGGAACCGCTCCGCCAGGAAGCCGATTCCGAACGACAGCAGCAATCCGAATCCGAGGAGCGCAACGGCGCTAGCTAGTTCCATCTCTGTTCTCTCCACCCTGCCCAATGCAGTTGGCGTGCCATCGGCAGACCCATGATTCTACTAGTCTTATCGGCTCCAGAGCAGGGAACTTCTTACCTCTAGGGTGAAATATCTACTCCTTTCGGAGGTCTTACTTAGGCGAGCTAAGGCGAGCGTATCCCGTCGCGTCCGGCGAGGAAAAGGAGGCTACTCGTACCGCAGCGCGTCGAGCGGGTTGACATGGCTGGCGCGCCGCGCCGGCAACCAAACGGCAAGCAGGGCGACCGCGCTGAGCACCAGCGGGACGCTTACGAACACCAGCGGATCCCAGGCTTCGACGCCATAGAGGAAGCTGGCAATGAAGCGCGTCAGCCCAAACGCCGCCGCGACCCCGATCACAACTCCCGCTAGCGTCAGGCGCATGCCCTGCAATACGACCATGTTTTTCACCTGACGGCCTTCCGCGCCGAGGGCGAGCCGGATGCCGATCTCCTGGGTGCGCTGCTCGACGGAATAGGCCATCAGGCCGTAGATTCCGATCGCCGCCAGCAGCAGCGCCACGCTTCCGAAAACCGTCATCAGCCACATGTTGAAGCGCTGCCGCGATGTCGACAGCGAGACCACCTCGTTCATCGACTGCACGCTCGACACCGGCAGGCCGCTCGCCTGGCGCAGTTGCTCTTGAATCGGTTGGCTCAGCGACATCGGCTCGACCCGCGTGCGCACAAGCCACGTCATCGGCGTCAGGCGCAGGTTCAGGGCGTTTGCCGCATCGGGAAGTTGCGCCTGAGGAATATACATGCAGGGCGCGGGGTCGTTGTTCAGCCCGCCGTCACGGACGTCTCCCACGATGCCGACGATCTGGCGGTCGGGCTCATCGGCAAATTCGCGCATCGCTCCGCGGCCGATGATCAGCCTGTCGTTGAGCGGATCGCTGTCAGGCCAATACTGCTTGGCCATCGCTTCATTGATGAGCACGACGGGCGGGCCCTGGCTGTTGTCGCGTTCGTTGAAGTCCCGGCCGCGCTGGATGGGAATCTTGAAGACGTCGAAGTAGCCCGGCGAAATGGTCCGCCAGCCGCCTCCGCCGTGCGTGGGGCCTTCCAAGGGCCGCCCCACAACGATGAAACCAAGGCCATAGCCGCCCTGAAGCGGCAGGCAGCAGGCGGCGCTGGCGTCTTCAACGCCCGGAACAGCGCGCAGCCGCGCAACGCCCTCGCGAACCAACTGCTCGACGCTTTCGGACTTCAAAAAACGCGGATCGGTCAGCGACATCCGCATGGTTAAAACGTTGGTGGTACCTGACTTATGCACAGAATCAGCATGCCAAGCCCTCTGCGTGCTCGGCTGAT
>JBBDWJ010000225.1:0-9464 GCA_040902925.1 Bryobacterales bacterium
CCAACGCGGACGGCATCCGCCGCGGCATCGCCAGCAACGCGGCCTTCTGGCTGAAGATCGAAGGATGTTGCACCCGACTACCCGAAAGGAAACACCTATGCGGAAGTTGACCCTGTTGCTGTTTACCTTGCTGATGACGGCCGGCATCGCAGCCGCACAAAAGAAGATCATCTACCCGCCGGAGTTCCGGCCGAACATGCCCTTTAGCCCGGGGGTACAGGTCGGCGACACACTCTACTGCGCCGGGCAGACCGGCGCGGACCTCAAGACCGGCGAGTACCCCGCCGATTTCGAGCAAGAGGTCAAGGTAACCTTCGAGCGCATCGGCATCATCATGAAAGCCGCGGGCTACGACTACAGCGACGCGGTCGACGTGAAGGTGTACCTCACCGACATCGACTTGTTCCAGAAGATGAACGGCGTGTATACGCAGTACTTCAAAGAGAACAGGCCGGCGCGAACGACGGTGGGCGTGGCAAGTCTCGTCGGCACGGCCCGCATCGAGATCACGGTGATCGCGCGCAAGTAGACGGCCAGACCAGGGCTTTACGCTGGCGCGAAAACGCTGGCGATCGTGGTCTGGATATCTTCCGCCGCCTGGCGTGGGTCCGGAGCGTTCTTGATCGGCCGGCCGACGACGATGTAGTCCGCTCCGTTGAGGAAGGCCTGCTCGACGTTAACGATGCGCTTTTGATCATCGACGTTCGCCACCGGGCGAATTCCCGGGGTGACGACGAGCAGGCGCGGCCCCAGCTCCCGCCGCAAGTCCGGAGCTTCCAAGCCCGAAGAAATCACGCCGTCGCAGCCCATCTCCAAGGCGCGGCGGGCGCGGGAGAGCACGAGCTCGCGCGGCGAGCACTGAAAGCCCAGGTCGCGCAGGTCGCCTTCGTCGAGGCTGGTCAGCACGGTGACGGCCAAAACTTTCACGTCCTGCCTGGCCTCGCAGGCGGCGCGCAGAATCGCGTCGTTGCCGTGCACGGTGGTGAAGCTGATACCGCGTCCGTTGAGCCTTTTCACCGCCGATGCCACGGTCTGGGGCACGTCGAAAAACTTCAGGTCGACGAAGATTTTTTTGCCCTGGGCGATCAACTCATCGGCGAGCTCAAAGTAGCCCCCGGCCATGAATAGCTCCAGGCCGAGCTTGTAGAAGACAACGCTGTCACCTAGTTGGCCGACGACTTCCCGGGCTTCCTCAGCGCTGGGCACATCGAGAGCGAAAATGAGCCGCTCGCGTGGAGCGATGTTTTTGGTCGAGATGAGGGTTCGGTCCGTGATTGGCATGCGTTGAGATGGTATCTGTTTCCGTTATTGTCACAGCCCCGAGGCGAAGCCGTGGTCGTGACGTCCGTTGAGCGCCGCTTCGATGCTCATCGTCAGCGACTGGTGGCCGGGCCGGTCATAGAGCGAAAAGATTTCGCGCGTTTTCTGGAAAGCCTCGGGAACACGGCCGTAGAACGTCAACCGCCGCGGCGCGAGCAGAGCGGCGATTTCCGGTAGCTCCGTGTACCGTAGAGCATTGAGCAGCACCGGCCCGTCGCGATGGGAGGCGGGCGGGTCGATCAGCATGACCTGGGAGATGTGCTCATCCTCCAAGGCCGCGTAGAGGCCCAGAATCCCTGACGTTCCGATGCCGACCGTGACGACTTCGGTACTGCCGCTTTGTTCGCCGGCGCGCTCATGCAGCACCTTGGCGGCCTGCGACACATCCCACAAGCGCATCGAATCGACGGTGCGCCCCAAGTGCATCGAGTTACGCAACGTTGCTTTCCAAAACCGCTTCTCCCAGCCCACCTCGCCCACGCCGCGCGGATAGACCACCATCAGCGGGTTGGTCCGCGAGGCGGCGACCTGCCGGATGACATCGCGGATGGCGCCCCAGTCCTCGCCGTCGGAAGCGATATAGAGCAGCGCCGGGCCGCCACCGTCGGGCGGCTTGCGGTAAAGAGCCTCGAGGGTAATGCCCTGCTCGCTATCGAACTCCAGCCGTTCGAATCCGTCAGGCGCCGAATTGGCAGGCGCGGAATTGGCGGGCGCGGAACCGGCGGCGGCGCGCGCCTGGGGCGGCGTGGTCTGCTGCTGGTAAGGCCGCATCACCTTCTGCCGCAAAGTGGTGAGTAACTGCTCACGCCGCTGCTGCCACGCCGCGAGGGTCGCGTAGCTGCGCATGTCGGGCCCGGCGGTAAAAAACTCGTGAACGCGGTAGTTTTGGGCATCGGCCGGCGGCTTGCCACCGAACACCGCTAGCTGCTCCTGCGGCAAATCCTCGTAAGCGGCGTCGATCTCGCGCGCGGGGATCTTCATCAGGTATTTGTCGAACCATTTCACGGCCTCGGACCGCAGCAAATCGGAATCCTCGTGCCCGGTATCGACTTCGATGTTCTTGAAAGCCTCGGGCACGCCGTAGGAGGCATAGAGATCCCCGACCCGCTTCTCGAATTCTTTGTAGCCGGGGATGGGGAACAGCAGGTCCTTGCGCCCATGCATCATATAAAGCGGGCGCGGCGCGATCAGCGCGCCCTGATGCAGCATGTCGTGCATGTAGGTATTGATCACGAACATGCAGTCGCAGTGGCGGCTTTGCGTATCGTCGGCGACGTTCGCCGCGTAGGTGCTGATACCCATGACCGGCGCGGCGGCTTTAACCCGCTCGTCCACCGCGGCCGTGAACCAGCTCATCGCGGCACCGCCGGAACGGCCCGTGATCGCGAAGCGGTCTTTATCCACCTCAGGGCGCGTTTCGAGATAGTCCATCGCGCGCATCGCGTTCCAAACCTCGACGCCCGCCGGCGTATAGCCGCGGGTATACCAGTCATACATCTCGTTGTTGTAGACGCCGTGGTGCAATGCGAATGTCTCGGCGATCTGAATCGGGTCGATGATCATCGCCACATAGCCATGCTTGGCTAGAGTGATCGGATGCCGCTGGTAGACAGTCTTGCTGCCATGAGGCGAATAAGCGTGTCCGCAAACATAGATCACAGTGGGCAGCGGTCCATCGCGTTTCTTCGGGATGTACAGGTTTGCCGTGACGTAGACCTTGGGGAGACTCTCGAAAGCGATCTTTTCGATGGTGTATTCCGGCTGCTCTATCGTGCCCGTGATCTGCACGTTGAGCGGCGTACGCGCAGGAAGCGGACTGAGCCCGAGCATGTCGAGCATTTCCTGGCGGCGTTGCTCGCGCACACCCTCCCAGCTTTCCTTGGATGCGATCTCTCGCGCGGACGCGCCGGTGACGCGGCGCGCTTCGGCCTCGAGGAAGCCGCGGACCTGCTTTTTCCCGGCAAGCATTCGCTCCCACGGCGCTGAGTCCGGCGTCTCCCGTTGCTGCTGAGCGGCGAGGGAGAGAATCAACGCTGCGAGCGAAAGAGCGGCCAGAATCCGTACGCTTGTGGATCGCATGTGTGAGTTACTATAGCCCCGGCCGCGACTTCACGTCATCTGGAGTCGCGCAAGCCGCGCCGCGAACGCAAGCGGTAGGCGAGCCAAGTTTCCCCAGGCAGGAAGACGGGAAGCGGCCAGAATATCCTTCCGGGTGGTCTTCCGGGATCGAGCCAAGCGACTATTTCGCGGCGCCTGTCAGCGACGACGCCGCGGATGGAGTTTCCTGGCCTTCGATCAGCCGCGGTTGAATCATGGCGAGCACGATCCGGTCGACCAGGTTGCGCACATAGGAACCCGCGGCCTTGAAATTGTTCACGTAAATCGCAAAGGCCAGCCTGCGCCCGTCCGCGGTGGTGGCATAACCGGAAAGTGCGGTTACGTGAGAGAGAGTGCCGGTCTTGGCGCGAATGAGGCCCCGCGCGGGCGTGCGCGAAAAGCGCCAGTCCAAGGTGCCGTCTTCGCCCGACAGCGGCAGCGTGGCGACGTAGTCATCGCGGTGCGGCGACCGCCACATGTGGGTAAGCAGTTGCACCGTTCCCGCCGGGCTAACAAGATCCTTGCGCGAGAGCCCGGACGCGTCGGCGAACTCGAAGTCCCGCTTGTTGAGGCCGGCTTCGACCAGAAAGTCTTCCAGCTCTTCGAGACCCGCGTCCACGCTGCCCACATTGCGCACGGCGAAGCCCACCTCGCGCAGCAGCATTTCGGCGTGGAGATTCTGGCTCTCCTTGTTGATGATGCGCAGACCCTCAACCAGCCGGGCCGATTGGATCGAGGCCACAGGCAGCCCGTCGGGCGGCTTCGGTTGGAACGAGGCCCGCTTCAGGCTGTTGTGCTCCCAGGGCCAGGAATGTCGCGACACGACGTCGCCGGTGACGATGACGCCGCGTTTTTCGAGCTCGCTCCGCAGCGCGAACGCGGCAAACAGGGCGGGGTCGTCCACGGCGACCGAGAAGGTGCGGCCGGGCGAGCGGATCGAGATCTCCCCCCACAGCGACACCGTACGCGTGCCCGGCTGGCGTTCGAGGGCCAATGCCTGGGCGACGGTGCGCGTGGCGGCCGTCCGGATGCGGTTGTCGAGGCGGTAGTATTCCAGGGTGGGGCGCACCGTCAGCCGCCCCTCACGGCCAGCCGCCGTTCCTGGCTGGACAAGAATCTCGATAAGATTGTCGTTGAAACACAGCGCCCCGACCGGCGCTCCGTAGCCCCAGTTCGTATCCTGCCAGGACCAGCCGTCCGCAAAATACTGCCGCACATAGCGGGTATCGTCGCCGACCAGGTTCCCCTCGATGCGCCGGATGCCCGACTCGGCGACCTGCCGCGCGATTTCGGCGAGCGGCAGCATCGGATCCTGGTCGAACGACTTTTGGGGATTGTAGGGAAGCAACCGCGAGGACAGGTTCGGATCTCCGCCCCCAAGCAATATGAGATCCCCAACGACGACGCCGTCGGTGGAGGGCGCGGCGGCGGATACTACTGAAGTAGTGAATTGATAGTCGGGCCCAAGGCGAGCCAAGCCGAGAGCCGTCGAAAAAAGCTTGGCATTCGAGGCCGGGAGAAACAGCTTGTCGCCGTTGTGCTCATAGAGAGTCTCGCCGGAATCGAGATCGCGAACGTAGACGCCCCACAGCGCCTGACGCGCCACGGGCCTGTCGAGTAGTTCATCGACCGCCGCGGTAAGGGAAATTCCCTGGGCCAGAAGGGCGGCAGGGTGCAAGAGCAAAACTGCGGCGACGACGGCCACGCCGACGGCCTTCGCCACGTGGTTCCATCGCGTGTCGAAGAGGGCTGGTGTGTGAAGCTTTGTCCGCACGGTCACTATGAAAATAAAGAGCTAGAGAGTTCGGGCCATCGTCTTGGCAAAGTAAGTCAAAATCAAGTCGGCGCCCGCGCGCTTGATCGAGGTAAGCGACTCGACCATGGCCTGGTTCAAGTCGATCCAGCCGTTCTGAGCCGCGGCCCGGATCATCGAATACTCGCCGCTCACTTGATACGCCGCCACCGGGAGAGAAAACTCGGTCTTGGCGCGATAGATGACGTCAAGATAGGGCATGGCCGGCTTGACCATGATGATATCGGCGCCTTCTTCGATATCGAGAGCGATCTCGCGCATGGCCTCGCGCTGGTTCGCCGGGTCCATCTGGTAGCTTCGGCGGTCGCCGAACTGCGGTGCTGACTCAGCGGCCTCCCGAAACGGGCCATAGAAGGCGGAAGCGTATTTCGCGGCGTAGGAGAGGATCGGGATATGGTCGAATCCGTTCTGGTCGAGAGCCGCCCGGATCGAGCCGACGCGGCCGTCCATCATATCTGACGGAGCGATGATATCCGCGCCCGCCCGCGCCTGAGCGAGGGCCGCCTTGCTGAGAAGGTCCAAAGTTTTGTCGTTGTCGACATCCCCGTCGACGATGTGCCCGCAGTGTCCGTGACTGGTGTATTCACACAAACAACAGTCGGCGATGACCAGCAGATTCTTGACCTCTTGCTTGATCGCCCGGATCGCTCGCTGCACAATGCCGTTATCGTCATAGGCGCCCGAAGCGGCGAGGTCCTTGGTCTCGGGCAATCCGAACAGCAGCACGGCGGGAATGCCTAAAGCAGCCACTTCACGGCATTCGGCGACGATTTGATCGACCGACATCTGATAGTTGTCGGGCATCGCGGAGACCTCGCGCCGTACGCCCTCTCCGGGGCACACAAACAGCGGGTAGACAAAATGGGTGGGGGCGAGGCGGGTTTCGCGCACCGCGGCGCGCAACAGATCGTTGCGCCGCAGCCGGCGGGGCCTGGTAATCGGGAAGGCCATGGATTCTATTCTAAGTCCTAATGCGCAATGGATCATCCGAGGATGCGGTTTGTCGATCGCCATTTGCGCCGCGTTGCGGGCGTTTCCCGCCGCGGGACGGTTTGCTATCCTTGAGCAAGCTCCTCGACAATAAGAAGCAGGTCCGCTTGACCGGTTCGCATCCTATTACCTGCAAGGGGCGGCCGGCGCGATCGCCAAGTCACTGTAGTCCGGCGATGTCTTCCATCGCCCGGTCACCGGATCAGGGAGCGGACTCCAACAGAATTTCACGGGGGTTTTGACGCCATGTCAGGCCATTCAAAGTGGGCGACGATTAAGCATAAGAAAGCTGCCCAGGACGCGAAACGGGGAAAGGTATTCACCCGCCTGATCCGCGAGATCCAGATGGCTTCGCGCCACGGCGGAGCGGACCCGGACGCGAATCCGCGCCTACGCACAGCCGTCGCGGCCGCTAAAGCGCAGAGCATGCCCGCCGACAACATCAAGCGCGCCATCCTGCGCGGCAGCGGCCAATTGGAGGGTGAGTCGCTCGACGAGATTACGTTCGAGGGTTATGCCCCCGGAGGCGTTGCCGTGATGGTTGACGTTGTTACTGACAACCGAAACCGCACCGTCAGCGAGATCCGCCACGCCTTTTCGAAGAACGGCGGCAACATGGGCGAGACCGGTTGCGTCGGCTGGATGTTCGACAAAAGAAGCTTCGTAGTCGTGCCCAAGGAAGGTGTAACCGAGGATGAGCTGCTGGAAGCCGTCCTGGGCGCCGGCGCCGAGGATATGCGCGACGACGGCGACAACTGGGCCATCGTTTCGCCGCCGGACGCCCATCACGATGTATTGGCGGCCTTGGAAGTCAAAAAGCTCGAAGCAAACTCAGCCGAAATCACAATGGTGCCCCAAAATAGCGTCAAGGTAGAGGGTAAGCAGGCGGCAGCGGTGTTGCGCATGATCGAAGTTCTGGAGGAACAGGACGACGTCCAGAACGTCTATGCGAACTTCGATATTGAAGATAAAGAACTTGAAGCTCTTTCCGCCTGAGATTGAGTAACTACGGCTGTAGTTTACGTTGGAGTAGGAGCGAGCCATCCGGAGTGATCATCCTGGGCATCGATTGCGGATCGAACCGAACCGGCTTTGGGGTCATCGATAGCGACGGCCGCGACCATCGCCTGGTGGCAGCCGGGACCATCTCTCTATCTCCAAAGGACCCGCTTCCCCAGAGACTTTGGCGAATCCATTGCGAGTTGCTGAGCCTCATCAACAAGCACCCGCCTGACGAGGTCGCGGTGGAGGATGTGTTCCACGGCCCCAACGTGCGATCGGCTCTAAAGTTGGCTCACGTGCGGGGAGTCGCGCTGTTGCTGGCCGCGGAGCGGGGTCTTCCGCTTGGCGAGTATTCGCCCCTAGAGGTCAAGATGGGAGTCGTCGGTTACGGACGCGCGGATAAGGGCCAGGTTCAGATGATGGTCAAGTCGTTGTTAGGGATTTCTGAACCCCTCGGGTCATTCGACGCGTCCGACGCTTTAGCCGTGGCAATCTGCCATGCGAACCGCAGCCGTGGAGGAGCGCGTGGGATTCAACCACGGGCGCTGGGCGCTCGCTAGCGTTGTGTGGCTTCGAGGCAGGGAAATCGCCCTGCTTCTGGCGTTGTGTTGCTTCGTGGCTGCCGTCTCCCGGGCAAACCCTCCGCAGCCGGGCGGCGACCTGATCTTTTTTTCCAAGTCGTTCCCAGGAAGCAAGCCGGAGTATTTTGAGGTCACCGTCGACTCGTGGGGAAAGGCCTCCTATCGAGAGGATCCGGCCGAAGACCCAATAGAGTTCCAGTTGAACGACCAGGAAGTGCGGGAAGTTTTCGACCTCGCCCAAAGGATGAATCGGTTCCAGGCTCCGTTGCAGAGCGACCGCAAGGTAGCCTTCACAGGAGCAAAAACTCTCCGGTATCGCACGGCTGCGGGTGAGGAAGCAGAAGCTAAGTTTACCTACAGCACCAACCCTGACGCCCAGGAGATCGTGGCTTGGTTCGAGAGCGCCGGCGAAACCGAGCGGCATTTCCTGGAGCTCGATCGGGTAGTGCGGTTTGATCGCCTGGGAGTCAACAAGGCGCTGCTGTTGTTTCAAAGTTCGTTCGACAAGGGCCGGGTGGTGGGGGCAAAGCAGTTTCTGGGGATCCTCGGGACCATCGCCGAAGACACAAAGTTCATGCACATGGCACGCGCGCGCGCTGCTGCGTTGATCGAGCGGATCAGCGGAGACACTACTCCTCAGGAACGCGGCCGCTAGTCTTTCACGATCCGCGAGTAGATACGATCGATATCTTCCTGCGAGTGGTACTCGATTTCGATGCGGCCGCTGTTCACGCCCCGTTGAACGAACCGCACGCGGGTTCCCAGCGCTCGTTCCATCTCTTCCAACGCAGCGGCTATATTCGGATCGACAACCTTCTCTTGTTGCTCTGCGGGAGGGCGCTGTTGATCGCGGACCAGCCGTTCCACCTGACGCACGGACATGCCGTGGTCGGCAGCCTTTTTAGCCAGCGCGAGTTGCGCCGCCGGATCGTCGATAGACAATAAGGCGCGCGCATGGCCCATCGAGATTCGCTTCTCGGCGACGAGCTGCTGAATATCCCTGGGCAGTTTGAGCAGCCTCAGCAGATTGGTTATTGTGGTGCGGTCCTTCCCGGTGCGAGTCGCTAGCTGTTCATGGCTCAAATCGAACTCATGAACCATGCGATTGAGCGCTAGGGCGATTTCGATCGGATTGAGATCTTCACGCTGGATATTTTCGACCAGCGCGATTTCGAGGGCGCGATCCTTTTCAAACTCTTGGACAATACAAGGAATTTCGGCGATGCCGGCGATTTTTGAAGCCCGCCAACGCCGTTCTCCGACAATGATCTGAAAGCGCTCTCCGTGGGGTTGTACGACGATCGGTTGGATCAGCCCGTCGACGCGAAGCGACTGCGCAAGTTCTTCGAGAGCCTCATCCCGAAAGACCTGTCGCGGCTGGTCCGGGTTCGGGTCGATCCGGTCGAGGGGGATACGTCTGATCCGATCCTGAGGGAACGGCTCGGGTTCAACAGCGGCCGGCGCCGGTTTCGTGCTGGTTAGCAGTGCATTCAAGCCCCGCCCCAGGGCTTGTCGTCGCGGACCTTTTTCGTCAGGATTCGCAGGCATCTTTGCTACTACAAATATAGTACTACGTCAATTGGTAGCTGCCTGCTCACTACGCTGGTGACGAGCGAGCAGTTCGCGGGCTAGCTGCAGATAGCTTTGGGCGCCCTTCGAGG
>JBBDWJ010000225.1:9474-19793 GCA_040902925.1 Bryobacterales bacterium
GGCGCTTCCGCGAGGCGTACATTGCGCGGAATAACGGTTTCAAACACCTCGGTGTCAAAAAACTGCCGCAGATCCGCAGCTACCTGTCGCATCAAGGTTGTTCGATCGTCGAACATCGTCAACAGGACACCTTCGATAGCGAGGCCGGGGTTAAGGCCCTGCCGCACTCGCTCAATGGTGTCCAGTAACGCTGAAATTCCCTCGAGTGCAAAGTACTCACACTGTATCGGGATCAGCACTGAGTCAGCCGCGATCAAAGCGTTCAAGGTAAGCAGATCGAGGGCCGGGGGGCAGTCTAAAAGGATAAAATTGTACTCGTGGCGAGTCGGCGCAATCGCCTCACGCAAACGGGTCTCTCGACCAGCGGTATCGACCAGCTCCACATTGGCGCCCACAAGGTGCCGGCTTGAGGGAATCAAATCCAGGCCAGCCGTTTCCGTATGGGTGACGACTTGGGAAAGCGCTACCCGGTCAGTAAGCAAATTATAGAGGCTGGGCCGCGCCGGGTCGTGCGGAAACCCAAGCCCGCTCGAAGAATTCGCCTGCGGATCACAGTCGATCAGCAGGACTTTGCAATCCGCGGCCGCCAGTGAGGCAGACAGGTTGATGGCAGTGGTGGTTTTGCCCACACCGCCTTTTTGGTTGGCTATGCCGATTACTTTACCCATGGGTATCGTTGCCATGGCCGCCGAACAAATGTAGCACAGATAGGCAGGGTGGCGGTCGGATGATGTTCCACGTGGAACAATTCGAGCAGTCTTTGTTGTCGCCTACCGAAACAAATCCCTCCCCGCCTGTTCCGGTTCCACGTGGAACCTAGTTCTGAACAGTCCCGGTGAGGATAGCCGTCCTGCTATCCCATACGAGTGGGTGCTCCACCATCTCAGAGAGTCCGAGGATCCTACCAACTTCCTCGGAGCCGCTTGCGCTTACGAGCACGGCTACTTTCCGCACTGATCTCACTAGTGGTTCCGACAGACCCTCGCTGGCCACCGCTCGCATGACCGCCCACTCGAAACACTCCGTAAGGTCCTCGAAACGCCCAGCAACCACCCTGGCATTGGCGAGATTGCGCGCCGCCTCCTTCAGAAACACGGCTTTCTTCCCAACAGACTCCACGAGCACTATCTGGCGTTCAGGGCAGTAGACCGCCACGGGTAGCCCGGGGAAACCGCCCCCCGATCCAATGTCCACAACCGAACCATCGCCCGGGCCTAGAACACTGGCAAGGGCAAGGGATTCTCCAAAATGCCGCGTCACGACGTCCGCCAACCGTCTCACGGTGGTGAGGTTCATCCGGTCGTTCCATCTTTTGAGGAGCCTATAGTGCGCGTAGAGGGCGCTGCGCTGCCCAGAATCCAGGGTAATTCCCAAATCCATCAGGACGCGCGAAAGGACCTGCTCGAAGTCCGCGCTCTCCTCGGACACGTCCTACCTGCCAGCCGACAGGAACACGTTGAGGATCTGTACAGCCGCCGGAGTAACTCCGGGGATACGGCCAGCCTGACCAAGCGTTGCCGGCTGGATACGAACCATTTTCTCAACAATCTCGCGAGAGAGCCCCGGGATGGCGCCGAACTCAACCCCTTCGGGAATCTTGCGTCCGTCGAGTTTATGCGCCTGCTCTACCTGCCTTCGCTGTTGAGCCAAATATCCCTCGTATTTGATCTCTGTTTCAACAGCCTTCCACTCGGCCGCCGTCTGACTCACTCCGGTTCGGCGCACGATCAGTTCCTGCATCTGCGCCATTACAACCTCCGGCCGCCGTAGAAGCTGCTCCAGCGTCTGTCCAGGAGCATTTACAGGCATTCCGCCAGCGGCAAGGCGCTCACGATCGCCTGCTTCGGGCCGAAACTCTCTTACGAATACCCGGACCTTGGCTTTTCGATCTTGTCTGTTCAGAAACCTCGTCCATTCCGGCTCCCGAATCATTCCAGCCCTGCGGGCAATGGGCGTCAACCTTTCATCTGCGTTATCGATTCTCAAGTGGAGCCGGAACTCCGCCCGAGACGTGAACATACGGTATGGCTCGTCGGTCCCCTTGGTAATCAGGTCATCGATAAGGATACCGATATACGCGCTGGTCCGGTCGAGCACCACCCGTTCCCGCCCCTGAATCCGGCAGGCGGCGTTGATTCCGGCCATCAGACCCTGACAAGCCGCTTCCTCGTAGCCCGTCGTGCCGTTGATCTGCCCCGCCAGGTACAACCCATCCATTCGCTTCGCCTCTAGCGTGTGGCGCAGCTCGGTGGCGTCCACGGCGTCGTACTCGATCGCATACCCCGGCCGAATCATTTCCGCCCGATCCAACCCCGGAATCGAAGCCACCATCGCCGCCTGAACGTCGATGGGCATGCTTGTTGACATGCCGTTGACGTATACCTCGTTCGTGTCGAGCCCTTCGGGCTCGAGGAAAATCTGGTGGCGCGTCTTATCTCGGAATTTAACCACCTTGTCCTCAATGGAGGGGCAGTACCGCGGGCCGATTCCCTCGATCTGGCCGCTGTAAAGCGGCGACCGATCCAGATTCTCGCGCAGAACCCGCAAAGTCCCTTCTGTCGTATAGGCGATATGACAGTGGATCTGCTCGCGGTCGATCCTCTCCGTCGAAAACGAAAACGGCGTCGGATTCTGGTCGCCTGCTTGCGGCTCAAAACGATCCCACTGAATCGTTCTGCCATCGAGTCGCGGAGGTGTGCCCGTCTTTAACCGCGTGCATCGAAACCCTAGCTTTCGCAGCGCCTCCCCCAGCATTACCGACGCCGGCTCGCCGCTCCGACCCGCTGGATATCGCCGCTGTCCGATATGAACCAGCCCATTTAGAAAGGTACCTGTTGTAACGACTACTGCCTGAGCACTAATCCTTCTGCCGTCTAGCAGCTCCACGCCGACGATTCGCCGGCCTTGGTCGCCCTCCTCAGTCTGGCCCCTGTTCTCCACGATGAGGTCCACCACCTCAGCCTGCTTGATGACGACGTTTGGCTCTTGTTCCAGGAGCTGCCGCATCTTCACGCGATATTGCTTCTTGTCGCATTGCGCCCGCGGCGACCAGACTGCCGGGCCTCTGCTGGTGTTGAGCAGCCGGAACTGAATCCCAACCGCGTCCGTTACGACCCCCATGATGCCGCCCATCGCATCGATCTCCCGTACAAGGTGGCCCTTGGCAATGCCACCGACGGCCGGGTTACACGACATCTGTGCAATCAGATCGAGGTTGAATGTGACCAGCGCCGTGCGCATACCCAGACGCGCCGCAGCCATCGCGGCCTCACAGCCCGCGTGGCCCGCGCCGACCACGATCACGTCATACTTCTCGTTGAAGGTTACAGCCATTCCACACCAGCACTTTCGACTTTCCTGTTATTCTATGCGTTCGTATCAGCGGGAGCAAAAGCGGCCCTTCGTTCGCCTACGTCCGAATATCCGATACCCGCGGCACTTTTGTCCCCGCCGGTAGCCCGACTCGATGAAAGTATTAGTAATAGGTAGTGGCGGCAGAGAGCACGCTCTTGTTTGGAAACTCCGGCAATCGCCTGCCGTTGAGCAGGTTTACTGCGTGCCGGGAAACGCCGGCATCGCGATGGAGGCCTCTTGCATCCCTGGGGATGTCCTTTCCCCCAAGGAGCTGGCTTGCCTGGCGGAAACTCTCGCTGTCGATTTAACGGTGGTTGGACCGGAGGCCCCGCTCGTCGCGGGTTTGGTCGACGAATTCGAGGCCCGCGGACGGACGGTCCTGGGGCCTACCAGCGCCGCCGCGCAGCTCGAGGGCAGCAAGCTCTTTGCCAAACAGTTTCTGCAGACCCACAACATACCGAGCGCCCGCTACGCCGTGGTTAACACACCCGCGGACATCTCGCCCGCCCTCGCAAGCTTTGGATTTCCTGTGGTCATCAAGGCTGACGGGCTCGCAGCCGGCAAAGGCGTAGTGATCGCACAGGACGAATCCGAGGCGACGAAAACGACCACCGACATGTTGAGCGGCGTGTTCGTCGGTCAAGCCGGGCGCCGCGTTGTTGTCGAAGAATTCCTTCAGGGACCCGAAGCCAGCTTCATCCTCCTCACCGACGGCACGGCTTATCTGCCGTTTCCGGCGACTCAGGATCATAAGCGGGTGTTTGACGACGACCAGGGACCCAACACGGGTGGCATGGGCGCTTTTTGCGCACCGGGCATTCTCTCGCCGGAGCAATATAAGACTGTCGTTGAAACAATCATCGAGCCGACCCTGGCCGGGGCGCGCAAACTCGGTCATCCCTTCCGCGGCTTTCTCTACTGTGGCTTGATGCTAACCGCCGACGGGCCCAAGGTTCTCGAGTTCAACGTTAGGATGGGCGACCCGGAAACCCAGCCTCTGCTCTACGCACTCGAAAGCGATGACTTTGCCGAGATCCTGTTCGCTGCAGCCAAAGGGAGCTTAGGCTCAGCACAACTATCGTGGAAACAACAATCGACCGCCTGCGTGGTCTTGGCCTCTGGAGGCTATCCGGGTCCGTACAAAAGAGGGCTTCCTATCACCGGACTCGATGAGGCACAAGCGGCCGGAGCGACCGTCTTCCACGCTGGTACCTTGTTGCGCGAAGGGCGACCCGTCACAGCCGGTGGGAGGGTTCTTGGCGTGACGGCCGCCGGGGACACGCTCGCCGATGCCCTCAAAAACACCTACTCTGCGGCTGAGAAAATTCATTTCGAGGGCTGCCACTACCGTCGGGATATTGGCAAGAAAGCCCTTTGAATCAGCAGTGTAGGAAAGCATGGTCACTTAGTAACCAAGGAAGATAGCTACTATGAATGTAGGATTAATTGGCACGGGCGCCATCGCACACAAGCACGCCGATAGCTACAAAGAAATCGGCTACCGCGTGGTCGCCGTGTCCAATCGCGGCGTCGATAAAGGCCGCGAGTTCGCCCGCAAGTATGGCGCCGAGTTCGTTGCCGACTACCAGGAGGTCTGCGCCCGCGCGGCCGTCGACTATATCGACGTCTGTACCTTCCCGGACTCCCACCTCGACCTCGTCAAAGCTTGCGCCGCCAACAAGAAACCTGTCCTTGTACAGAAGCCGATCGCCCTCACTCTCGCTGACGCCAGGGCCATGATCGACTTAACCCAAGCCGCTGGCGTGCAGCTCGGAGTGGTGAGCCAGCATCGCTTCGACGATGCCAGCATCTTTCTCAAGAAGGCGATCGACGGCGGGCGCCTCGGCAAGATTCTGCAGGCCGATGGATACGTGAAGTGGCACCGGCCGCAGTCCTACTATGACCGCCCCGGCAAGGGCACGTGGGCTGTCGAAGGCGGTGGAGCGCTGATCAACCAGGGCATCCACACGGTAGACGTCCTGCAGTACCTTGCCGGTCCCGTGGGAGAAGTCTGCGCGCACTGGCAGCTCGCCGCAGCCCACACGATGGAGTCCGAAGACATCGTGAATGCTCTGGTGCGCTACAAGAGCGGCGCAACCGGAGTCATCCAGGCAGCGACCGCGATTCATCCGGGTTACCCGGAGCGACTGGAGTTCCACGGCACAAAAGGGTCCGCGACGATTACCGGCGACCGCCTCACTGCCTGGGATGTCCAAGGCGACCCAGGCGACGACGCACCGCTAGCCACGAGCGTGGACTCTGGCGCGGCTGACCCGATGGCAATTTCGCTCGAGCCCATCAAGCGGCAGTTTCTCGATTTCGGCAACGCCGTCAAGAATAAGACCAAGCCGCTGCTGGACGGGGAAGAAGGGTTTCGCGCGCTACAGATTGTGCTTGGCGTCTATGAGTCAGCGCGCTCGGGGAAGGCTGTTTCGCTGGCGTAGCTTTCAAAGCCGCCAGGACAGGCACTAGCAGCAAAGAACTCCCGCAACCCTTCGGAAACCCATCGACTCTCGATCTCAATCGTGGGGAACGCCGCACTAGGACGGGTCCCGTAGCTCCACGCGGAAATCAGCCGCCGCAGTCCTGTTGCGTTCGTTTTTACAGGACGGGGCCAATCCGCCAGGGGATGAACTCGCGGTGGCCTAACGCTTCGCTGAAAGTCTTTCGGCCAGACGCCACTTCCAGGACCAGCTCATACATCCGTGTGCCGACCGCCGCGATGTCTTCGTCCCCGTCGGCGATCGTGCCCGCGTTGATGTCCATGTCCTCTTCCATGCGATGGGCTGTGTCCGAGTTCGAAGCGACTTTGATCACAGGAATCGTCGGAAATCCGAAGCAGCTACCACGCCCTGTCGTAAACAAGCAGACATTGCAGCCGCCCGCGGCCATGCCCGTGACCGACGTCGGATCGTACCCTGGCGTGTTCATGAACACAAAGCCCTTGCTCGTGATCCGCTCGGCGAATTCGTACACGCCTGTTAGGTTCGACGTTCCGCCCTTCGCCACGGCCCCCAGTGACTTTTCCGCGATATTCGTCAACCCGCCAGCCTTATTGCCCGGCGACGGATTGCTGTCGAAAGTCGGAGCGCCCTGGAAGCCGCCGACGTAACGCTTGTACCACTCGATCTTGCCCAGCAGTTTCTCTCCCACTTCCCGACTCACGGACCGGCGCGTCAGCAAGTGCTCAGCGCCGTAAACCTCCGTTGTCTCGGCAAGACAAACGGTACCGCCACGCTTGACGAGCAAATCCGAAAAATAACCTACCGCGGGATTCGCCGTGATGCCGGAAAAGGCATCGGAACCTCCGCACTCCAATGCGGCGGTCAGCGCCGAGGCCGGGCACGCAACGCGCTCCGCCTTGCCCACTTCCGCGATCAGCTCCCGAACCGCTTTGACGCTGTCAGCTATGGCATGGCGGGTCCCGCCGCTTTCCTGCAAGGTAAAGCCCCGGCGGGGCGCCGCGCCGTTTCCATTGGGCCCTTCGCGCAAGTAGTAGCTGACTTGGTTGACCTCGCAGCCGAGCCCGACCATGACGGCCGCGGCGACATTGGGATGGTCCGCCAGCCCCTCTAGCGTTTCGCGCAGCAACTGCGTATCGGGACCCTCCGCCTGGCCGCAACCGTCGCCGTGGGGAAAGCACACCACGCCGTCGATCCCCGAGCCCTCAAACGACTCGTTGCGAAACGCCGCCTCGACTTTCTGAGTGGCGTAGGCAGCGCAGTTACTCGCACCTATTACTGCGACATAGTTGCGTGTACCGACCCGGCCGTCAGCCCTCGGGTAGCCAAGAAATGTTTGCGCCGCATGAAGCGGAATATGACTCTGATCGTTGAGCGCGGTGGCGAATTCGTACTCCCGCGAGCCGATGTCGAAGAGCAGGTTATGAACGTGGACCAGATCGCCTGCCTGGATGGGTTCACGGGCGGTGCCGATCACCTCTCCGTACTTGATGACCACGGCGCCCTCGCCGATCTCGCGGACGGCGACCTTATGCCCCGCGCCGATCGCCTGCCGCACGCGAATTTCGCGGCCTTCAAACGAGGCTACGGCGCCGACGCTTAGCGCGATGCGCGCCACGACCACATTGTCGTTCGGGTTGAGCCGGATAAACGGCTTGTCGGGTCTGACGCTCTGTTCGAGAGAAACGATTGACATGGGAAACTCTTCTTGAGGCCGGTTGCGATTGCGGTTAGGGTTCAAGAAAACCCCCGGCCTATGGTGGGATCAGGAAGCTCGCTCGGCCAGAATCCGGCCTACAGCGAGCAACAACTCGGTTTCGTCGTCCCGGAACTGCCTCTCCTGGCTCGTTCCAATGCCGAGAGCCCCGACGGCCGTTTCACCAGCCAGCAGCGGCACACAAATGGATCCCTTCACGCCCGTCTGCCGGGCGCCCGGCCGCGCGGCGCCGCTTTGATCGGTCTGGAGGTTGCAGAGATCCACCGGGGCCTTGCGCGCAACGGCCAGGCCCGCGATACCCTTGCCCACGGGAATCTTCTCGATCATCGGGAGCAGCTCAGGCGGGATATACCCGACCCGCGCTTCCAGATGCAAGAGTCCATCCGGCCCAAGCCTGTGAATGGTGCCCGTCTCCGCGCCCAAGTGCTCGGCGGTCAGCCGAAGCACCTCGCGCGGATTTCCGGCCTGCTTGCTGACTTGCTCCAAAAACAACCCGTCCATTGCTGTCTCTTCCTGCTTTGGCGGCGATCGAACGCCTCGACGCTCGGACTCTCATTCTCCCAAACGGCTGAACAAGGTGACAACAAGGCCGCAGCGGCGAGGCGAAATCGGTTGAGGGCTGCGCTGGATTCCGGTTCGAACACCTTCTGCGGGAGGCTCGGTAACCAAAGGTTGCCGACGACGGGCGGGAGATCAGGGCCAGGCCGCCTTCGTATCCGGGAAAGACTCCCCGGCTTTCGTTCGCGGTGGGCCGCTGCTGCCACAAACCCGAAGGCGCCTAGGCGCTACTTTTTGACTTTTTCGACGGTTGTCTGCGTGGGCCGCAGCTTGCCGTTCGCGCCTGGCTCGTAGACATTCGTTTCCACGGTTTCGCCATCCCCCGAGGGCCGGGTCACTTTTTCGACGACCTCGCTCTGGCTGAGCTCGCTGGGATCGGCGATACCGCGCGTTTGGGTCGTTGTGGTCTCAACTTTCTCACCGTTGGCCCGCACGGCCACGTTGCGCTGTACCGATTGCTCCAGCCTCAACCCCGAACCGCCATTCGTATCGCTCGCTCCGCCACCCGATCGGCCACTGCCGAATACCTGAATGGTCTCGGACGCCGAGCCGTCGGCGTTCTCGACAACCTTTCCGACCGTCCGCTCGGACAGCTTCACCTGGCCGTCCGCCGTGCTGCGCTCCCAAACTTCGGTCTCGGTCGTTTCGGTATTGCCGGATTTTTCCTTTACCGTGCGCTCGCGCTTCGACTCGGTGAGCCGCCCGTTGACATTCGGCCGGCTGACGACAGTCTCGACTACCGCCGCCTTATCGCCCTGGACGGTTTCAACCGATTCGCTCTGTTCGACGACTTCGAAACTTCCGGACGCGCTCGGCCGTTCATTGGTCACCACGGTACGCGTCTTGCTGCCGGATTTCGATTCGCGCGCGACGGTGCGCTCAGCAGGTCTCATCGTGCCGTTCAGATCCTGCTCATACACCGTCGTGATCTTTTCCACGCTGCCATCGGGCAGCTTGCGCTCTTCCTCGCGAACCAGCGCCTCCCGGGACTGCTGGCCCTGCGTGTTGTAGCGCTGCACGCGCCGCTCGACAACCGAATGGTTCGCGGTCTTGGTGACCACCTTCTCGTGGGTCGAGATATAGGGGACCGGCTTGCCGTCCGTTCCTAAAATCGTCTGTGCGGATTGCCCTTCCTCCGAGCTATTGGTCTCCGACCCGGTTACCGGCGCGCGCATCCGCTGGCCGTTGGGGCCGTACGTGTAGGCCTCAACGTTGCGGGCCTTGGGCTTCTGCGGGGTCTTGGGTACTTCCGCCTTGGTTTCGGCCTGAGGCTGTTCGGCTGCCTTCTTCGCGTCCTCGGCCGCCTTGGCGCGCGCAGCCTGGGTCGCCCCGCTGGAGCTTCGGATCATGACGACACCGCTCGACGAGCGCTCGACGGAAGGGCCCTTGGTGGCGGGCGCGGCCTGCTCGGCCCCCTCTTGCTTTTTGGATTCGGCGCTCTGCGCCGCCGCTGTGGCTGCCGTCAAACTCAGAACAAGCAATGCCGTCAGGTGTTTCATGGACCCACTCCCAGGGAAGTACCCTTTTTCTAGTGTATCGGGCTGTTTGCCAGGGGCAATCAGAAAACCTTGTACCCATGGCTGGAATTGACCTTACAACGGGTATACAGCCGGAGCGGTTCCCGATGGGACGGGGCGGCGGCGGAGCAGGCTCGGCCCGGGGCGCTATTTCACACAAACGAAACGGGTAGAATCGGCGAACGTCAGCGCCAGGCTTCGGATCGCCCTGTTTTTACGGGCGTTTGCCACCAGCTTTCGGCGAAAGCCGGTGCTGATGTGCGAGGACTCGGCCAACTCAATCCGGTCGCAAATTGTTGTGAAACCCAGGCGCTCGAATTCGCGGCGCAACTGCGGGTACGTGAACTCGTTGAAGTCGATGCCGAGATGCATGATATCGGGCCCGTGAACGGCCTTCCTCAGGCGGTACCGCAGCGAGTTGGGCAGCCAGCTATAGAAGGGCATGCCGTACTCCCCCGACCAGGGGCAGAATTTGTTGGTCGATTCGAAATACATAACGCCGCCGGGCTTGAGAGCCTCATACACCTTTTTGAGCCCCTCCTGCCACCGCTCGACATGCTCGAACACGAACGACACGATAATTCCGTCGTACACATCGCGGCCCAGTTGGTCGTCCTCCACGTTGCCGATCTCGATGTCGGGGTCGACGCCGTATTCGCTTCCGTAGCGCTTGGCGTACTCGACGAGCTGGGGGCTGATCTCGAGACCCTT
>JBBDWJ010000226.1:0-13157 GCA_040902925.1 Bryobacterales bacterium
GCTACCAGACGGTTCTCACGCCCGATAGCATCGCGAGCGTGTTCGGAGTTCGGAGGGCCGCCGAACTCGGTTCCGCGCAGACGCTGCCGTTGCCGACGATTCTTGTCGACGTGACGGTGCGGATCATCGACAGCGCCGGCCGCTATCATTTCGCGCCGCTGATCTTTGTGAGCTTCGGCCAGGTCAACCTGGTGGTGCCGCCGGAGGCCGCGCTGGGGCCGGCCGAGGTAGTGATCACCGATGGCCAAAACATCTCGCGCGGTGAGATTGTACTCGAAGCTGTGGCTCCGGCTTTGTTTGCAGCCGACCTCAGCGGCGAAGGCCCTCCGCCAGGAGTGCTGATTACGGTGATCGACGGCTCCTCGCGAACGGATGGATTTGTTCTTTGCGGCGGCGGAGTCGATACCTGCGATAGCCTGCCGCTCGACCCGTTTGCCATGCCAGGCGAAGTGTATATCGGGCTGTTCGGCACGGGGCTGCGCGGTCATGGCGGCCTTTCGAATGTGACCGCGACCATAGGCGGCGAGGAAGTGCCCGTTTCGTTCGCAGGCCCGCAGGGCGAGTTTGCCGGGCTCGATCAGGTCAACCTGGGGCCACTTCCACGCGCGCTGGCTGGGCGCGGCGAGGTTGAGATCGTGATCTCGGTGAGCGGGAAGAGGAGCAATCCGGTCACGGTGGTCCTCGAATAGCGCGAGAGATGCGGCATAGTCAACTCCGCGGCGCAACTTTTTTAACCGCCGAACGCATCCAATCACACGCTCTCCGTGAACGCCGCAACGCGCAAATCGCAGTTCAAGTTTTTTTGCGCGAAGTTACTTTTCTTCGGCGTCTCTGTGGTGCTATGCTTCAGACTTTTGCGAGGAGTTGTCTGAATGAATCTAGAGTCCCGTCTGCAGCAAGCGATCGATCGCTGGAACCTGCTGGAGAGCCCTTTTTATCAAGCCTGGAGCGCGGGCACGCTGCCGCTGGAGGCGCTGCGAACTTACGCCAGTGAGTACGGTGCGTTCATCTCGCTCGTGCCGAAGGGCTGGGAAAGCCACAACGATACGGTCATCGCCGACGAAGAGCGCGCCCACGTCGCGTTGTGGCGGAGATTTGCGGCGGCTTTGGACACCGGCATCAGCGCGCCGCGTCTGCCCGCTGTGGAAACGTTGGTCAAGACAGCCGATCGGTTGTTTTCCGCAAAGGCGTCCGCGCTGGGGGCGTTGTATGCTTTCGAAGCGCAGCAGCCGGCCGCGGCCAAGTCGAAGCTCGAAGGGCTTCGTGCGCACTACCAGCTCCCCGAGGCCGCCGAGGCCTACTTCATCATTCACGCCGACGACGATTCCGAACCGAAGCTGTTGCTCGAGCGCATGCAGCAGCTTCCCCGCCAGGATCGCGAGCGGGCCGTCGAGGCGTGTCGTGAGATGTGCGAGGCGCTGCGCGAGGCGCTCGACGGTTTGGCCGCGATGTGTTCCCAGCCTGCTGTTGTCCACTAGCCGGCGGCGCCGCGGTCACTCTCGAGACTTCAGTTGTGTGGTCTCTGGCCTGCCTGGGGGTTGGCAGTCTGCTGCCGCCCCCAAAACTTACCGCGGCAGCCATTTTCAGCATCCTGTTACAAGACACGCATTCTGGTGTTGTACATCAGCCGCGGCGTAGCAGGTCTTCGCCGCGTCCTTGCCGCGTTTCCTCCGCGAAGCGGTGTCACGCAATAATGAAACGATGACGCCCACGGCCCTTACGATTGCCGGTTCCGATCCGTCGGGCGGCGCCGGCATCCAGGCCGACCTCAAGACGTTTCATCAATTCGGCGTCTACGGCATGAGCGTCGTCGCGCTGCTGACGGTGCAGAACACCACGCGCGTCAGCTCGGTCGACCCGCTCGATCCGGCTTACGTCGAGCAGCAACTCGATGCCGTGCTCGAAGACATTCCGCCGTTAGCCGCGAAAACTGGCGCGTTGGGAAATTCCGGGATCATCGAAGTCGTCGCGCGCCGCGCCGCCCGCTTCGCGTTTCCACTGGTCGTCGATCCGGTGATGATCAGCAAGCACGGCGCCGCCCTCATTGCGGACGAGGCTCGCCTGACGCTGGTGCAAAAGCTACTGCCCGTAGCGTTCCTGGTCACGCCTAATCTTCATGAGGCGGCGGCGCTAGCCGGAATCGAGGTCAGCGGCATCCGGTCCATGGAAGAGGCGGCGAAACGAATCGCGGGCCTTGGAGCGAAAGCCGTGTTGGTCAAGGGAGGCCACCTCACCGCCGACGCGACCGACATTCTCCATTACGAAGGCCGTAGCGAGCATTTCCCGGCGCGCCGTCTGGAAACACGCCACACTCACGGCACCGGCTGTACCTACTCGGCGGCGATTACGGCTCAACTCGCGAAGGGGTATGGGTTGATTGAGGCGGTAGCGAGCGCCAAGCGCTACATCACGAACGCGATCGCCAGCGCTCCCGGCCTGGGGCGCGGATGCGGACCGGTGAATCACCACGCGGACGCCGGCAGCTAGCCGCCGTGCCAACGAAGCAACCCCTCAGGACGAAGGAACGTCTGAATCGCCTGCTAATCCGCCAAAGGGTTGCGCCACTTCAGTTCGTCGAAGCGAGCAAAGTCGCCGTCCGTTGAGTACAGCATCAATCCGTGTTCTATGGCGAGCGCAGCCAGGTGGGCATCGGGGACAAGATTACCGTGGGCGTGCGCCTTGAGCAGCAGCTTCCCCAGGATCTCGCGGTGACTTGAGCCAGGTGCTGGGATCCAAACTGGCGGCAAATCGAGCCATTCCTCGATCGTCCCCCAGGCCGCGGTAAGAGAAAGCGGCCGCGCGAAGATCCGCGGGTTGGTCACCACGCGCAAAAAGCCGAGCAGGCTCGGCCAAGGCATTCCGATCGCCACGCTGCTATTGAGCTGCGAGTCGAGCCAGCGACGAGCCTCGCGATGCTGCGGCAGTTCCGAAACCTTGGCGTAAACCAATAGGTTCGCGTCTACCAGGATCACTTGTAGCTCTCACCCTCTACAACGGCCAAGACTTCGGCAGTGTTGTCGAGGTTGTTCACGAAGCACCGGCCTAAGGAGACGGGTTTCGTTTGAAAGCGTCTCTTTGTTTCCTTGGGGCCGCTTTGCATGACCGCAAGGCCGGCCCGAAGGGCCTCGTTAATCAACTCTTTGAGGGCGGTCTTGCGCGACTCGCGCAGCCGGCGAATTTGGGCTGCAACATCGTCGTCTAACGTGAGCGTAGTCCGCATACATCAAAACATAATATATTTGATGTCTTGATGTCAAAACCCCGCGTGGCTCCTCTAAGCGTTGGTCCTCGCTGAGCCGTGGCGTATCGCCCGAGTCTGGATGCCGCCGCTGATTCAACGCAACCGGGCTGTAGCTCAAATCGAGTATCCTCAGAGGCTATGCCTCTCCAGAACCGTTTTCGTTCAGTCGTTCCGGGCGCGCTGCTGGCCCTTTTCATCTCGATCTGGCCGGTCCAAAGCAAAGCCGCCAAGCACGTCATTCTGGTGTCGATCGACGGCTTTGCCGCCTACCACCTCTATAACCAGGAACTCGAGCTGCCCAACATCCGGCGGCTGATCAACGAGGGCGTCTGGGCGGCCAGCAGCGAGACCGTCTTCCCGAGCGTGACGCATCCGTCGCACACGACGATCGTCACCGGCGTACCGCCGCGCATCCACGGCGTGTTGAGCAACGGTCTGTTCAATCGCGAGACGGGGGAGCGCTTCCACCCCACCAACAAATCGCGAATGGACATCGTCAAGGTTCCGACTCTGTTCGACGCCGCGAAGAAGAAGGGCCTCGCCACGGCGGCGTTCTTTTGGCCCGAGACCAAAGACGACCCCGCGGTGGACTTCAACATTCCGGAAGTGTTCACGCCGGAGCGCAAGGGCGACATCAGCGCCGTCGATCCGAAAATCATCGCCGAGTTGCAGAAGGCCGGCGTTCCGATCGACCTCTATTTCCGCTGGTATGGCAGCCCGCGCCAAGCCGCTGGCGACGCCATCCTGGCTGAGGCGGCGGGCTATGCGATCCGCACTTACAAGCCGGGGCTGCTCGGGATTCATATCCTGGTCACCGACGAGGCGCAGCACGAGCACGGCCCGCATCACTACATCGCGCAAGCGGCGCTAACCCAAGCCGACTATTGCGTGGGGTTGCTGCGCGAGGCCGTCGAGCAAGCCGGCATCGCCGCCGAGACCACATTCATCGTGACCGCCGATCACGGCTTCCACAGCGTCTATCATCAGCTCAACATCAGGCCCGCGTTCGAGAAGGCGGGATTGCTCGACCGTATCGAGCTGCGCGGCGGCGGCTGGACGATGAGAGTCATCCTGAAAGACAACTTCGACCGCAAGGCGGACCTGCCGAAACTCGAGAAAGTTTTCACGGAGCTGCGGGCCATGCCGAACATTGCGCGCATCGTTTCACCCGACGAGTTTCATTCGCTAGGCCAGCCGCGGTTCGAGGAAAGCCCGTACTCGTTTGGCCACTACATGATCCTTCCCGATATCGACACCTTTTTGGTCGCCGACGCCAAAGACCCTTCGATGGAGCGCAAGCTCCGTGAAACGCCGTCCCACGGCCACGGCTATCTGCCGCAGCACCCGCGCATGTATCCGTCACTGGTGCTCGCTGGTAGCGGAATCAAGAAGGGCGAGATCATCGGCCACGTGAAGCAGGAGGATATCGCGCCCACGGTTGCGCGCTTGCTGGGGTTGGAGATGAGCAATGTGAGCGGCCGCGTGCTAGAAGAGGCGCTAACAGGAAAATAGCCGCGCCGGCCGGGGAAGGGCGGCAGGATTTCGTTTGTTACGCAAGCCCCTTGGGTGGAAGGGCCGGCGCGGCGACGCCGGCCCCCATCTCAATCAGTTCAGAATCTTGCCATCGGGGCTAAGCCGGTGGATCTCTCCTAAGCCCAGCTCATCGATCCCCTTCTGAATTTTGGCCTGATCACCGACCACGATCCATACCATGTGGTCGGGCTGCACGATTTTCTTCGCGGCTTCGGCAATCTTAGCGAGGTCAAGCGCGTTGACCCGATCCGCGTAAGTCTCGTAGTGGTCCTCGGGCAGACCGAAGACGGTGATCTCCTGGAGCGCGCTCGCCACGGCCCGCTTGGTTTCGAACCGCCCGGGCAGTCGTAGCGTCTGGCTCTTCTGAGCCTTATCGAGCTCCTCCGCCGTGGGCGGATTGTCTTTGAGAATGCCGCGCATCTCCTTCTCCATCTCAACCATGGACTCTTTGGTCTTGTCGCTCTGCACCGGAGCGTAGGCGAAGAAGATCCGCTGCCCCTTCGCGTCCATGAGCATGCTGCGCGCGCCGTAGGACCAATGCTTGTCCTCACGCAGATTCATGTTGATGCGCGACGTGAACGCCCCGCCGAGAATGGTGTTCATCGTCTCGATCGCAATCTCGTCGGGATTGTTGGTCGGCGGCGCGGGCAGCCCGGCGATAATGATCGACTGCTGGGCGTCGGGCTTATCCACCAGAAACACGGTGCGCTTTTCGGGCATCGGCACCGCGGCGAGGTTCTTCGTCGGCGGCTTGCCCGTATCCTTCCAGCTTCCCAGATGTTTTTCGAGTTTGGGAACGATCTCGGCGAGCGTCGTATCGCCGACGACGACGAGCGTGGAGTTGGACGGCTGGAACCAGGTGCTGTGGAATTTCGCGAGGTCCTCGCGCGTCATCTTCGAAACGGCGTCTTCGGTGCCGCTGCCGGTCAGCGGGTTGCCGTAAGCGTGTTTGTCGCCGAACACCAGCGCCGGCAGCAAACGCAGCGCGAGCCCAATAGGCTGCGCTTTCTCCTGGCCGATACGGGCCATCCGCTGCTTCTGCTGGCGCTCGAAATCCGCCTTGGGGAAGGTTGGATTCTGAATCACGTCGGCGAAAATCTCGATCGACTCGTCCAGGTTCTCCTTGAGGGCCGAAAGACTGACGCCGGAAGTGTCGAGGCTCGAACCGGTCGAAAGATTCGCTCCGAGCTTGTCGAGCGCCTCGCTGATTTCCAGCGACGAGCGGGTCTTGGTGCCCTCGTCGACCATTTCCATCGCCAGGCTTGCCGTACCGGGCGCGGCAAACTGATCGGCGGCGTAGCCCGAATCGACGATCAAGCCGAAATCGACCAGCGGGATCTCGTGGCGTTCGGACAAAACCACCTTCAAGCCGTTCGACAGCGTGGCTTTTTGCGTATCGGGAAGATCCAGGTCCGGAAACGAGCTGACCTCGGGAAGATGATCGCGCTCCACGCCCTTGTCGCGATTGGTGTAGCTCGGGAACGGCTGCACCTCGAGAATGTAGACGCCGTCGGAGAGCCATTTTTGAGCAGCGCCCTGGACATCTTTGGCGGTCGCGCTAGCCACGCGGTCGAGGCTCGTCTTGTAGAAATCGGGCTGGCCCATGAACACTTCGCCCTGGATCAGAATGTCGGATTTTCCGCCAAAGCCGCCGATCCGCTCAATGCCGCGCAGGAAGCGCGCGCGGTGCTGCGTTTTGGCGCGTTCGAGTTCCTCGGCCGTGGGACCATCCTTGAGGAACGCCTCCAACTCCTCCTGAATCGCGGCCTCGATCGGCTTCAGATCACCGCCCGGATGCGCTGTGGCGCGGATGTGCACCTGCCCCGCGATCTCGCGCGGATAGATATACGCGCTAACGTCGGTGGCGATCTGGTCCTCGTAGACCAAACGCTTGTAGAGCCGCGAATTCTTTCCCTGCGACAGCACATCGGTCGCCAGGTCGAGGTGAGCGATGCCCATCGAGCCATACTCGGGGACATTCCAGACCATGTACGTCCGCGCTTGCGGCACGCGATCCTGCATCGTCTGGCGATGCTCGCCCGTGCGTTTGGAGATCCAACTCTGGTGGTGCGCTACCGGCGGCCCCGACGGGATATCGCCAAAATACTTCTCGACCTTCGCTTTGGCGGTTTCGGCGTCAATGTCGCCGGCGATGCAGACCACAGCGTTGGCCGCTCCGTAGTAGTCGCGGAACCACTGCTGCACGTCGTCAAGCGAGGCGGCGTTGAGATCCGCCATCGAGCCGATCACGGTCCACGAGTAGGGATGCCCCTTGGGGAACGTGTTCTCGGTGATCATCTCGTAGGTCTTGCCGTAGGGCTGGTTTTCGCCCTGCCGCTTTTCGTTCTGCACCACGCCGCGCTGCTCGTCGAGCTTGGCCTGGTCGATCGCGCCGAGCAGGTGCCCCATGCGGTCCGATTCCATGAACAGCGCCAGGTCGACCGCCGTCGCCGGCACGTTCTGGAAATAATTGGTGCGGTCTTCGTTGGTGGTGCCGTTGATGTCGGTGACGCCGACCTTTTCGAGCGGCTTGAAGTAATCGTAGTTGGCGTTCTCCGAGCCGTTGAACATCAGGTGCTCGAACAGGTGGGCGAAGCCGGTCTTGCCCTGGTTCTCGTTCTTCGAGCCGACGTGGTACCAGATATTGACGGCCACAATCGGCGCCTTGTGGTCCTCGTGCACGATCAACGTCAAACCGTTGTCGAGCACGAATTTCTGGTAGGGGATATCGATTGCTTGTTCCTGCGCCGCGAGCGGCGGGGGGGCGAGAATGCTCATTACACTACAGATTACCAAGCAGGCGGCCAGGGCCGCCGGCGCCCGGAACCCGCCGCGGTCAAAAGCCCGGAAAAAGCTCGGTCGAAGGTCAGCAGCCATTAGGGATCTCCAGTTGGTGGAATAGCACGGCCCGAATGCTCGCCCTCGCGCGATCGAACGAGGAAAGGGTGGGGCGCCGAACAGGGTCGGGAAGTCTTTGACGATTATACGTGCCAGGCCCGCTATAGTTCCACGATCTTAGACGAGTTACCAGCGTTTCGGTTTTGACCAAAAACAGACGCGACAAGATTGTTTGGCGAATTCGATTGGCTCGGCCACGCGAGACGTCAATCGGTCCCTAGTCGGCGATGGCTTGATAAGCGAGACGCTTGAAAGTGTCGCCATACAACGGGGCATCGTGCGGCAGGATTTGCACCATGTAGATTCCGATCATTTTCTCTTGGGGGTCGATCCAGAATCTGGTCCCGGCGGCGCCGCAGTTGTATTCGCCGAGAGAGCCGTTGAGACCGCTGCGCGCGAGGTCGGTGGCGACCGCGACCCCCAGGCCAAATCCGTAACCGCCGTCTCGCTTAACCCCGGCCGCGGCGAGATGATCGATGGTCATCAGCTCGACGGTCTTGCGGCTCAGCAGGCGCACTCCGTCGAGTTCGCCACCGTTGAGCATCATTTGGCAGAAGCGCAGATAGTCGGAGGCGGTGGAGACCAACCCACCTCCGCCGGAGAGTAGCGCTGGTTTTTTCGTGTATCTGCCGCCGAGTTCTCCATCGCGGGCTTTGATTTTCGCGCCGCCGTCCAGGGGTTGGTAGATCTGCGCGAGGCGGTCCCAGTTTGGCTCGGGAACGTAGAAGCCCGTGTCGGTCATCTGGAGCGGATCGAAGACCCGTTGCTTGAGGAACTCGTCGAGGGCCATGCCGGATAGGACCTCGATGAGACGCCCCTGCACGTCTACGGAGACGCTGTATTCGAACCGCGTGCCGGGCTGATGCTTGAGCGGGAGGGCGCCGAGTTTGACAACCGCCTCGGCAAGCGTCTTGTCAAAGTTCAACAGCCTTGCCTTGCGGAACATGCGATCGACGAGGTCGTTTTGGGAGAAGCCATATGTCAGGCCGGAAGTGTGCCGCATGAGATCCTGCACGGTCATGGCGCGGCTGGGCTTCACCAGTTCGTATTCGTCCGGCGAGATTTCGGGTTCTTCGCGCTGGCCGAGCAGCGTGCCGACGCCCGAGCCTCCGCCCCGCTCTGCGGCTTTCTTGTCCACCAGGACCATAACTTTTTCGAGCTCGGGCAGGTATTTCGCCACGGGGTCGCTCAACCGGAACCGGCCCTCTTCGTAAAGCATCATCAACGCGGCGCTGGTAATCGGCTTGGACATCGAATAGATGCGGAAAACGGTATCGGGCCGCATGGCGATGCCGCGCTCGCGGTCGGCTTTTCCCCGTGCCTCGAAATACGCCACCTGGCCGTTGCGAGCGATCAGGCCCACCGCGCCCGCGATGCGCCCGTCGGCCACGTCGGACTCCATGGCGGCCGTAATCCGGGACAGCCGGTCGCTGGAGAGGCCGACCGAGGATGGTTCCGCGGACGTAAGCGACCCGGCATAAGCCAAGCCGGCGAGCAATATGAGACTGGCGATCGCCGGAAGTTTTTTCAGCGGCAAAGGCAGCAGTGGCGTTCGTTTCATGGCTGAGCTCCTCGCTTCGATCGAACGAAGGATACCAGACTCCACCAAAAAAGACTCTGACCGGGCGGAGGAGGGTCGGATGGTGAGGATTGCGATAGAAGCGCGTGAAAGAGGTCCCCTGCGTAGTTCCAGGTAAAGCAGGTCCAACACTGACGCAAACGTCAGACTTTCCTGCCGTATTGGTCAGGGATCACCCCTCGCGGACTCCTTGCGGCACCGCCGCGAAATTTTACCTGCTGCTCCCTATTGCAATGGAAACGAGAGACTTATGACCATGGGAGGGCCGCGGGTCCCTCCCGGAGTGGTTTGGCAATCACCTTGCGTCACAGGCAGCGCGGCCTTGAGCGCTTGGACGGCGCCGTGGGTCGATCTGCCTGTTCCGCAAAGATGGCCCTGTTCCGCAAATATGGCATTGAGTCCTTGTAGTGAATCGGTTAGCGCGGAATTAATAATGAACAGCTTTGATGTACCGTATCTCAACACCCAGGAATCCCAGATCCTGAGCCTTGTGCGGCGTGGCGATCGCGACAGCGAGATAGCCGCAACCCTTTCGCTTTCCCTGCCGGCGGTTCAGTCGCTGCTGCACCAGGTCTCCGCCAAGCTGGATGCACGAGACCGGCTGGAGTTGGCGATGATGGCGGCTAGCATGGACTCGCGAAAATTTCCTACTGCCTGACCGTTTGGTGCCGACAGTCCTGGATCTCGTTCGGTCATCACAAACCGTGATCCGTCCTGCTTCGCTTTCCCCGGGATGATTGCCTGGGGACGCTCCTTCCATTGCCGAAAGTTCCTTCGAGCGCGGCTCTGTCCGATCAACGAGCGCTGATCCGTCCCGGCGGATCGGAAGATTGCCAACAAGAAAGAAAATTTGTGGTCTTGGCAATCCGACATCGAGTTGAGGCGATATAATCGGCCCCGAGGAGAGACACATGCCTACTTACATCTCCCTGCTGCGTTGGTCGCAGAAGGGAATTGAAGACATAAAAGACAGCCCGGCACGACTCGATCAGGCGAAGAAGGCCATCAAGAAGGCTGGAGGCAAGATGACGACGTTTCTGATGACGATGGGCCAGTACGACATGGTCGTTATCACGGAAGCGCCGGACGAAGAGACACTTGCGACGATCATGCTGGCTATCGGATCGGCCGGAGGGGTCCGCAGCGAAACCATGCGCGCGTTTACCGAGAGCGAGTATCGCAAGATCATCGCCTCGCTGCCCTGAGCCGCGAGCGCAATACAGAGCTTGTCGGAACGGCAGCGACGCTACGTCGCGCCTGCCGGGGTGCACTCTTTCGGGGCGCCTCGGCGGGCTTTGTCCGATGCGCTATGCGCCGATTGACTGGAGTCAGGGAATCGACCTGCCCGGCAATTCGGCGGCGCGGATATCCTTGAAATCGATGTTGGTGGTCGGGTCGTGGGCCTGCAGGCTAAGCACGCCGCCGGTCAGCCGCGCCTGGTTGCGGGCGCTGTTGCCCTCGGGGCGCGAGTCCTCGAAGTCGGTGACTTGAATGCCATTGACCCACACCGACATGTGCCGGCCGTAAGCCACGATCGTCTTGTAAAAGAACTCGCCGTCTTTGGCGACGATCTCGCGCGCCGGTCCGCGCAGATAGATCGCGCCGGTTCCGTAGTCGCGGGGGATTTTAGGGTCGTCGTACTGATATTCGTTGCGGATTTGCGACTCGTACCCAGACCAAAAAGCGCCTTTGTCGCCCCGGAAGAACACGCCGCTGTTAGGATGCAGCTCGGCATTCGGCGGATTGGTGCGCACGCCAAGTTGCAGTACGAAGTTCGTAAACTCTTTTTCGGTCTCCAACTGGCCGGCTCCTTTTTCGACATGCAGCATGCCGTCTACCGCCGACCAGTTATGCTCGGCGGGGCGCTGCGGGCGGTCGACCTTGGTCCAGCCCCGCAGGTCGGTGCCGTTGAATAGCGGCTCGAGGCCGAGTGGCCGAAGCTTAATGCTGCGGAACTCGATGGGCTTATCCGGGTTGAATTGCAGTCCGATGACGCCGGCGGCGTGCGTCGGGTTGTGACCGTCAAGGATGACCTTACCGTTCAGGTTGACGACGAAGTGGCTGCCTTCGACGCGGATGTCATATTGGTTCCACTCATCGGGAATGAGCTTTGCCGGCTGCGCTTTCTCGTAGAAAACCAGACTGCCGGTATTGAACCCCTGCGGCTGGTTGTCATAGATCTGCAACTCGTAACCGGTGCGATGCGGCTGGCCGCTGCGGTCCGAGCGCAGGAACACGCCGCTGTTGCCGTCGGCGGCGGTGCGGAATTCGAGCTTAAGGTGGAAATCGCCGAACGTGGCGGTTGTGCCGAGCCAACCGGCGCCGCCTGAGGCCGCCCGCAGCACGCCATCGCGCGCGCCCCAATTCGTGTCGCCGTGAAACTCCCAGCCGAAGAAAGAACTGCCGTCCCATAGCAGCAGCCAACCTTCTTCAGCCTCTTGCGGTGTAAGCGTGTTGGGTTGGGCGGCGAGCGGGATGGCGGCAAGCAACAGAAGCAGGCAAATACAAGCTTTCTTCATGACATCTCCCCGGATGAGTGCGTAGCGTCTTGGCGAGCATACAGTGTCGCGCACGGGGAGGGAAAACGCAAAGGGCCGCCGTTCACAAAATTGGGAAACTGCCCGGAAATACGATCCCGTGTTTTCGATTTTGTTCCTGTAGTAAGATATGCGTGGCTTTGCGGCAGTGAGCATCATCCTGCCGGCGCTTGCTTGTATGTAACCGGCGCTTGCGCCACGAAATAAGTAGCGCAGCGGCGGGTTTCAGGAGCATTTCGGTTTCCATGTGACTCTCGAACGAGAGGAGGACTGCTGCCTTGAAGATCACCGAAGTTGCGCCAAGGGCCGTAGCCGAGCCGGGCGGGCGGCGCTATGTCGTCGTCAAGATCTCGACCGACGAGGGCTACGCCGGCTATGGCGAAGCGCCGGCAACGCCTGATCCTCAAACCGCCGTCGATCGCTTGAAGCGCGAGTTGCAATCGCTGAATGGTAAAAACCCTGCGCGCACGCTGATCCTCGACGAACAACTTCGCAGCACGGGCGCCTCCGCGGCGGCGCGGGCCGCGGCGAATATCGCACTAATGGATATTCTCGGGAAGTCGAGCAAAGCCCCGCTCTACGAAGTGCTTGGCGGACCCACCCGCAACAAAGCTCGTGCCATGGCGGTCGTTGAAGGCGACACGACCGAGGAGATCAAGGCCGCGGTGCTGCGCGCCAAGCAGGCCGGCCACCGCGCTTTTTCCGTGCGGCTGAGCGTGCCCGCGGGCATGGAGCGAGGCCGCGAGTTTTACAACAACGTCCGCGAGAGGATGGACACGCTGCGCGCCGCCGCCGGCGAAGAATGCGACTTCGTGCTCGATTGCGGTGGACGCACGATCCCCGGTGAGGCCGTCTCGATCGCCGACCGTTTGGAAGATTTCCATCTGCTTTGGCTCGATGAGCCATGCGGTGAACTGAGCGTTTCGGCGCGCGCCTCGATTTCGCAGCACACCGTGACGCCTGTTGGCTTTGGCCGCACGTTCACCCAAAACTCGCACTTCCAAGACCTGCTCCGCGAGAGCGGCATTGATGTTTTGCGCCCCGATATCACGCTCAACGGCGTGACGGCGATCCGCAAAGCCGCGGCGATCGCCGAGACCTACTACATCGCTGTTGCGCCCTTCAACCGTGGAGGGCCGATCGCCACTGCCGCCGGGATTCACATCGCCGCTTCGCTTCCGAATTCGTTTATTCAGGAAACGCCGTTTTCGATGAACGGAGCCGATCGCCGGATGCGCCGCGAAATCGCGGGCGGCTGGGACGAGGCGCCCGAAGAGGGATTTTTCAAGCTGCTCGAAGGGCCTGGGTTGGGTCTCGCGGTCAACGATGACGCGCTGGCTCAATACTCCGTCAGTGGATAGAGCGCGGG
>JBBDWJ010000226.1:13167-19695 GCA_040902925.1 Bryobacterales bacterium
ACAACTACTCAAAGCATCGCTCGGAGCGGCGGCCCCGGCATTTGCGGCGGCAGCGGACCGCGGCTTGCCCGGCGGGTGCGGATGCGCTCCGGCCGCGGCGATGGCCATGGCTCTTCCGTCATCTCCGCGCCTCAAGGTTACGGGCATGAAGGTCATCGGCGTGACGACCGACGCCGTGCCTTCGGACCGCCCGCACATCTTTGTGAAGCTCGAAACCGACGCCGGCGTCATCGGCTGGGGCGAGGCGACGCTCGAAGGCAAAGCCGGCGCGGCGATTCAAGCCGTCGAAGATTTGAGCTACGCCATCATCGGCCAGGACCCGATGCAGGTCGAGCATCATTGGCAGTCGATGTACATCCACGGCTTCTATCGCGCAGGGCCGGTGCTGGGCTCGGCGATTTCGGGCATCGACCAGGCGCTGTGGGACATTCGCGGCAAGGTGCTCGGCAAGCCGGTGTATGAACTGCTCGGTGGGCCTCTCGATGAGCGCGGCGTTCGCGGCTACTATCACCTGCTTTCCGGCCCGATGAACTGGCTGCCGCCGAACGCGCCGATGCGTGAGCGGCTGGGCCTCATCCGCGAACGCGCCGAAAAATACGGCGTCACTGCGTTCAAGACCGGCATTCCGGGTTACTACGAATGGCTGGACACGCACCAGCGCATCAAGGAAGCGATCGACCACCTGCACCTGCTGCGCGAAGTGATGGGCGACAAGATCGATATCGGCGTCGACTTTCACGCCAAGTCGGGCCCGACCGTGGCGGCGATCATCTGTAAAGAAGTCGAGTCGCTGAACCTGATGTTTGTCGAAGAGCCCTGCCCGCCGGAAAACATCATGGCGATGAAAAGGATCTCCGACCGCACCACAGTACCGATCGCCACCGGCGAGCGGCTGATCACGCACTATGGTTGCCGCGAAATCATCGAGCAGAAGGTAGTCGACATCCTGCAGCCCGACGTGAACCACGTGGGCGGCATCAGCGCGCTGTGGAAGGTTGGCGCGATGGCGGAAGCCTCCGGGATTCGCATGGCGCCGCACGCCTGCGAGGGCCCGGTCGGGGCGATCGCGTCGATGAACGTTGATGCGGCGATGCCGAATTTCCTGGTGCAGGAGATCTGTAGCGGCGTCGAGCCGGCCGAAAAAGAAAAGCTCTGGGAAGAGTGGCTCGGGTTCCCGGCAATGCGGATGGTCAACGGCTACTATCCGCTTTCGAAGAAGCCTGGCCTCGGCATCGAGATCAACGAGGAGCTGCTCAAAAAATATCCGTTCGCGGGGACGAAACCGTTTGTGATCTTGCCGGTGCACGAAGACGGCTCGATCGCTTCGCCGTAGGGCATTCGCAATCGGCTACGATGGGGGCTGTAACCGGATCGGGTGCGGGGTGGGGACAGTCACCCGATCGAATATTGCGGTCAACGGTTAGATCATGCTCGGGTGACTGTCCCCGTACGCGAACAGTTCGATCGTACGCGGCTGACTGTCCCGCACTGCCGCAGCCGCAACTCTGACCCAAGAGAAAAAATGACTACCACAGCCCCCGCGTCCCATCAAGAAACCTGGCCCAGCCTGCCGCTCGAGGCCTGGAGCGACACGCTGGCGACGCTGCATCTTTGGACGCAAATCGTCGGCAAGGTGCGGCTGGCGCAGTGTCATTGGGTGAATCATTCCTGGCACGTCACCCTGTATGTGACGGCGCGGGGACTCACCACGTCTCCAATCGCGCATGGCGTGCGAACCTTCCAGATCGATTTCGACTTCGTGGACCATCAGCTTCGCGTGCAATCCAGCAACGGCGGCAGCGGCGGTTTCGCGTTGGAGCCGCAGTCGGTCGCTACCTTCTATGCCCGCCTGATGGCGGAACTCAAGAGACTCGAACTACCGGTGGAAATCCATGGAGTTCCAAACGAGGTCGCCGACCCCACGCCGTTCGCCCAGGATGAAACGCACAGCGCGTATGATCGCGAATACGCCAACCGGTTCTGGCGCATCCTCGTGCAGACCGAGCGAGTCTTTCAACAGTTTCGCGCGCGCTTCATCGGAAAATGCAGCCCGGTGCATCTGTTCTGGGGCGCGCCCGATCTGGCCGTCACCCGATTCTCGGGACGTCGCGCTCCTGAGCATCCCGGCGGTATCCCGAACCTGCCTGACACAGTGACGCGCGAGGCCTACTCGCATGAGGTGAGCAGCGCCGGGTTCTTCGCCGGCGGCGGGCCGATCGCGTATCCCGCGTTTTATTCCTACAGCTATCCGGCGCCGCCAGGATTCGCCGAAGCGGCGGTCAAGCCGGATGCGGCGTTCTACAGCAAAGATTTTGGCGAGTTCATTCTTCCCTATGATGCCGTGCGGCAGTCGAAATCACCCGACGACACATTGCTGGAATTTCTGCAATCGACCTATGAAGCCGCGGCGGAGTTGGGGACATGGGACCGCGCTTCGCTCGAGCGGCCGCTTGGCTCCGGCGAGGCCGCGCCGGGAACGCCCCCGCGAGGCGTTGCAGGCTAAAAACAAACCGCATTGCCCCACACCCAACCAAACGCAGGCACAACCAGACCCAGGCACAACCAGGCTCATGGATGAATATCTAGCAGCGGCCATCGCCGAAGCGAAAAAGGGACTCGCCGAGGGAGGCATACCGATCGGCTCCGTGCTGGTGATTGACGGCCGAGTTGTGGGCCGCGGGCACAACCAGCGGGTGCAAAAAGGCAGCGCCGTGCTGCACGCCGAGATGGATTGCCTCGAGAACGCCGGCCGCTTGAAAGCCGCCGACTATCGCCGCGCCACGCTTTATTCCACGTTGTCTCCCTGCGACATGTGTAGCGGCAGCGTGTTGCTCTACGGAATCCCTAAGGTCGTTGTCGGAGAGAATCGCACTTTCCGCGGTCCCGAGGACTACGTGCGCTCGCGCGGCGTCGATGTCGTGGTGGTCGATAACGAGGAGTGCCGCCGGCTCATGGAGCAATTCATCGCCGCGCGCCCCGAGCTATGGAACGAAGATATCGGCGAGTAGCGGATTCATTTCGCGGCCCGCGCGGGCTTCGTCCTTCTACTCTTCCCGTATCACCTTCGTCATATTGCTCCGTAAATTGCCGTCTATATGTAACAGAAAACCCCTCGTAACAATCCAATGGGTTCTTAGTGGAACAAGGAGAGGCCCATGGGAAGGAACACACGAGGAAACGCGATCGGAGTTGCCAGATGTTTCGGCGCGGCGCTGTCCGCGGCAGCCTTGCTGATTGCGTTGGGGCCGCTCATGCCTCGAGCCGCGATCGGCGGGCAGGAGGGCTTGCCGGTGGCGCACACCGGATTCAATGGCGAGCCCACGTGCAGCGAAGCCGGGTGCCACCGCAATACTCTCGGCGGAGAAGCTTCGGTTTTTGTCGAAGTCGGCCCTTATGTTCCCGGCGCGGAAGCGCAGCCCGTCATCGTCACGATTGACGACCCGGCGGCGACTCGCTGGGGATTTCAGTTGGCCGCGCGACGCGCCGACAACCTGAGTCTGCCGGCCGGAACGTTCGAAGCGATCAACAACTTCACGCGCGTTCGCTGCGCCGACGGTGAAGCGCCGCCTTGCGACGCCGCCGAGATGCAATATGCGACGCATACTTCGTCGGGCACGGCGAGCGGACCCCGCTACACCTTGAACTGGACCGCGCCTGCTGAAGACGTCGGCGACGTGGTCTTTACCGTTGCCGCTCTCGGCGCCGACGGCGACATGGGCACCAACGGTGACCGCGTGGCGTCGGCAACCGCTGCTTCGCTTTATGCGCCGTCAAATACGCCCACCATCAGCGCCGTGGTTAGCGCCGCGGCGTACGATGCAGCGGGCGCCGGTATCGCGCCCGGCTCGTTGATCACCATCTTCGGAGAAAATCTGGCGGCGCCCGACGTGACTCGCAACGTAATGCAAAGCGATTTCGACGCCCAAAGCCGGTTGCCGGTCGAGCTCAACCGCTTGGCCGTCGAGTTCACTACGACCAGCGACCCGATACCCGAACGCGGGCGCATCATCTACGTCCAACCCGACCAGGTGAATCTACAGGCGCCGGATTTCGAGATTCCAGCGGGCGCGGGCGTTGACGAGATGGTTCGTGTCGAAGTGCTCATCAATCCCGACCGTGGGGAGAACGAAATCCGCAGCACTGTCCTCGAGTTTCCCGTGCGACGGATCTCGCCGGCACTGTTCACGCTCGATAGCTCGGGACAGGGCGACGTCGCGGCTGTTCACGCCGATGGCCGCATCGTAGCGGCCACCGACGCCTACCCCGGATCTTTCCCGGCCGCGCCGAATGAAGTGATTCTGATTTACGGCAACGGTTTTGGCGCCACCGACCCGTCGTTTGAAGCGGGCCAATTGGCAACCGACCCGGCCCCGTTATTGCTGCAGCCAACGGCGTTCGAAATAGGCGGGCTGATGGCCGACATTGCTTATGCGGGCGCGGCGCCTGGCTATGCCGGGCTGTATCAGTTCAACATCACGGTTCCCGATCTGCCTCCGGGCGAACATGCAGTTGTCGTTCGTACCGAGATGCTTGCGACCCAAACGGGTGTGACGATTCAAGTCGAGTGACCGTTATGCTCTTGCGTGCCCGCGTGCGCGTGTGGCCCATGCGTGGCTCATCGAGCGAACCTGAAGCGCGCGGCGTTGTTCGCGGATTGCCAAAGGCGGCCGGCAGGGCCGCCTTTTGCCGTTCGTAGTTCGATCAACGAAGCTCCAGCAACTCCTTGATTTCCTCCTCGACCTCGTCTGCCCCGACCAGGCCGGTGTGCTGGCGGCGGATCTTGCCTTCCCGGTCGATGAGGAACGTCGTCGGCAGCGCTGCTATACCGCCGAAGTTCTTCGCCAGCTCGTCGTTGCCGACCACGACCGGGAAGTTCGGCTTCAGGTCTTCGACGAACGGCTTGACGGCCTGCCATCCTTCTTCATCGAACGAGACCGCGACCACAGTGAATCCGCGGTCGTGATACTTGCGTTGAAACTCGACGAACCACGGCATCTCGATTTTGCAAGGGCCGCACCATGTGGCCCAGAAATTCAGCAGCACGACCTGGCCGCGAAAATCCGACAGCCGGATCGTCTGGCCGTCCGCGTCAGGTAGCGAAAACTCCGGTGCGAGTCCATCCGGCCGGTGTTGAAATCCTTGCCCAGGCATGGGCACGGAAGGGGATTTCGGGGGGGGTTGCTCAGAATTGCTGGCCACGATTGCGCCTTCGGATGCGACAGCGAGCGCCGGCCAAACGACCGCGCACGCGTCGAGGCAGAGACGATACGTAGCCGCCCGCGTGGTGGGAAAAGTCAGCAGGGCAAGCGAAGCGGCGCAGGCCGCCGCGGCGCCCCATTTCATCACGCTCCGCGGAACGCCGCCGTGCTGTTGGCGTTGCCGCAGTCGTGCCCGTGCGTTCGCTGCGTTCGGCTGCCAGTTGGCGGCGGGCTCGAGTCCGCCGATCTGTTCCTCGACCCATTTATCCGTGTTCAGGGATGCGTTGTTTTCCATAGCGTTTCACATACTCCTTTCGGAACGCCTGTTGGGCGCGGCTGAGCAGTGTTCCCACGGATGCAGGATTCAGTTCGAGAGTTTCGGCGATGTCCTGATAGCTGAGGCCGTCGCCGCGCAACAACAGCAGCTCGGCCTGGCGGGCGGCGAGAGCGGTAAGCACGCCGCGGACCTGGCGCTGTTGCTGCGAGGCCACGTGTATCTGTTCGGGGGTTTCGACGCGGCGGTACAAGCCGAACAGGCGCTCGTACTTTTCGCGCCGCGATTGCTTGCGCAACTCGTCAAGCGCGACACGCACCGCCGCGCGATAGAGCCACCCGCGCGCCTTGGGGCCTTGCGCGGCGGGGTTTCGCCACAGCTTCCAGAACACCTCGACGGCGAGCTCCTCCGCGCGGGCCGGGTCTTTGACGACGCGGACAATGACGCGGGCTATGCGCTCGTAATGAGCTTGAAAAACGGCTTCGAAATCGAAGGACTGTGCCTCGACTCGCAGATCCGCGGTTGCTTCCGTTCCAGCGTTCACATTGAATCAACGACGGCCGTGGGTGAATTGTGACAGAAGAGTGGAAGATTGTCGCAAGCTGTCAGGTTTGCCGCCTTCCGAATCGCCGGGAGGTGTATTCTCCCCACACGGAATCAACTCTACCCGCTGTCATTGCCAGACCCGGCCTGCCATTGCCCATGCCCGACCTGCCATTGCCTGGAGTTTTGAGGGCGCCGTCTGGCAAGGCGGCGGCAAGATTTGGCGAAATTTGGCAAGATTTGGCAACAGATGGCAAGGATTTGCTTTAGGCGATTTCTTGCCAACTCCCCGTTCCCTGCTGGGCTGGGCTGGGTGCGGATTTGCCGCCCCCGCGGCCAGTCTTGGATGGGACGGCGGCCGGGCCCGGCCCAGATTCCGTTGGGTAGGCTCGCTGGTGCACGGTGGTTTTTGGGGAACCGGGCCGCGGGGTGGAGCAACGTTCTGGTCCGGTGGTTTTCTGGTTCTATTCTAGCGGGCGTCGCGAAGGATTTCGGGGTGCTCGGGGAGCTAAG
>JBBDWJ010000227.1:0-19603 GCA_040902925.1 Bryobacterales bacterium
TCGCGGTGCAACACTCCCACGTAGGCCAGCATGTTGCGAAATCCCTTCGCCTGGACCTCGATATTCTCTTCTTTGTCTCCGGGCTGGCGCTCGAACACGGCAAGGTTCGGGTCGACGTAGGTGCCGTGCTTGGCGAGGAAGCGCGCCAGCTCGAGCGCTTGCGGCGATTCGGGATCGATGCCGGCCCACATCTGGTAGCGCCCGTCGCGGCGCGCATTGTTGTCCTTGAGAATCGCCTGCCGGTAGCGTTCGGCTTCCATCGGCGGAATCAGCGCGATGCCCAGTGATGTGATGTGCTCGATGCCGTCGATGCCCGCTTCGACGGCGTCCCGCGGATCGATGATTTCCAGATGCGCCGTCACGGGAACTCCGAGCCGGTGCGCTTCGTAGGTAGCTGCGTGGATCGACTCGACCGGGAGGCGGAAGTAAACCTTGATCGCCGTCGCCCCCTGCTCGACTTGCTTCTGAACGACGCGGCGCGCTTCGGGCGGGCTCAGAATGACTACCGAATCGGTGGGATAGGCCGGGCCGGGTCCATCGAGGTGCGGCCCACACAGAAAAAGCCGCGGCGCCGGCACGTTGTGCTCGCGCTGCCATTTCTTGACCGGCTCGAACAGTTCCATCCAGGCGCCGGGGTCGCGCGCCGACGTGATGCCGCGCGCAACGAACGCGGGCACAAGGGTTACGTCGTCGGCGATGTGAAAGTGGGCGTCGAAAAAGCCCGGAACCACGGTCTTACCGGTGGCGTCGATAGTTAGCGTCCCGGCCGGGGCGGAGAAGCTTCCCGCGGGGCCGATTCTCTCGATGCGGTTGCCCGAGACGAGCAATTGCATACCGGGTTGGGCTGCGTGGCCCGTGCCATCGATGATGGTGGTGTTTTGGATCAGCAGGCGCTGCGTTTGGCCGTTTGCGCAGACGACGCAAGCGATCAGGTAGAGGATGGGGAACGCGAATGATCTCATGGCTTCGGGCTGCGGCCTTCTAATAGGGGCAATCGGCCAATGTAAATTGGGCCAACGCATTGCTTGATCGTACCGTCCAATCTGCGAGCGCACTGCGACGGCGCTGGCGAGGGAGCCACCGTCGGATCGGACAGTTGGTAGGGTCTCTCTAAGCATAAGCTGTTCTACGTAGTAGAATCAGGATCTCCCCCGAGGGGGCTTCACACGCCCATGGCGGCGCGAAACTATATCGAGTTGGTCGAGAAGACCATGCTGGTGCTGCGGACTCTGGCGGCCCCGCGGTCGCCAACTTCGCGACCAAGAGCGGCACGAACGAGCTGCACGGCAGCCTCTATCTGTTCATGCAGAATGACGCCTTGCGCGCCAATGGCTGGGGCAACAACGCCGCCGGCGTGGCGCGGCAGCCGTTCAAGCAGACCAACTGGGGCTACGCCGCTGGCGGCCCGGTTGTCATTCCCAAGGTGTACGACGGGCGCAATAAGACGTTCTGGTTCCATAACCTGGAGCAGACGCGCGTCCGCAATTTCACCTCCACGGCCTTTAGTACGCTACCGGTTCCCGCATTCAAGCAAGGGGACTTCACGCAGCTTTTGAACTCGGGCTTCACGGGCAACTCGAGCTCGGGCACGTCATTGGGCGCGGACGCGGCGGGTAATCCCATCGTCTTCGGCGCCATCTACGACCCGTTGAGCGCGCAGCAGGCCGGTGACGGCTGGGTGCGTAGCCCCTATGCGAACAACATCATTCCACAAAGCGCCTTCAGCCCGGTCGCCAGCAACGTCCTCAGCCAGGCGCCGATTACCGATCCGCTGTTTAGCACGATGCTGCGGAATATCCCGAACCTGGGCGCCTGCTGCCCCGTCTTTGACGAGACGATGCTGACCTTTAAGGGCGATCACGTCATCAACGACAACCAGCGCCTCTCGGGCACCTTCAACCGTAACTTCCGCGAGCGCAATAATTCGCCGGGCGGACGCTGGGGTATCCCCCCAGGCACCCCGACCAGCGTTTACCAGTTGCAGAACACGCCCGGACTGTTGGTGCGCCTTTCGTACGACTGGATGATCTCGCCGACCGTCATCAACCACTTCGCGGCCGGCTACAACCGCTTCGGCAATCTCAACCAGACCGTGTTTCTCGATGAAGACTGGCCGCAAAAGATCGGGGTCGACAATGTTCCCGGCACGCACTTTCCGGCGCTCGTTTTCGCCGGGCAGGCCCACCAGGGCGGCGGCATCGGCGCCGGCGGCCGTCTGGGCTCGACCAATGCCGGAGGGTCCTTCAACGGCAGCACCATTTTTGCTGATGACCTGACCATCGTGCGTGGGTCTCACAACTTCAAGGTTGGCGTTGAACACCGCCGCTACTACCAGAACTCGCGCGGCCGGGGCAATGAATCCGGCACGTTCAACTTCTCGCCCAACCAGACGGCGCTTCCGGGCTTCCTCAACCAGACCGGCCATTCGTTCGCCAGCTTCCTGACCGGCGCCGTTGCCAGCACCAACCGCAACGTTGTGGCGTCGTTCTTTGGGCTCCGCTGGCGCAATATGGGCATGTACTTCATGGATGACTGGAAGGCCACCCGCAAGCTGACGTTAAATCTCGGGTTCCGCTGGGAAGTCATCGGCGGGCTGACCGAGGTCGCCGGCCGCATGGCGCAGTTCGACCCCACGTTGCCGAATCCGGCAGCCGGCGGCAGGCCCGGCGCGCTGGTGTTCGCCGACGGCTTGGGCGTTACGAGCTTCATGGACACCAACTGGATGCAGCTCTCGCCGAAATTTGGCTTCGCCTACGCCGTTTCCGAAAAACTGGTTGTGCGGGGCGGCTACGGCATCAACAACATGCCTCCGATCAACAATGGCTTCGGCGGGCCGAGCACGATCGGCTACAACGGCTCGATCAATTTGAACTCCAACAACGTCCAGTTGCGTTTTGCGCAGGAGCCGGTTCACTACCTGCACGACCCCTATCCCAGCTTCGGCTCGACGCTGCCGAACCAAGACCCCTCGATTGCCAACGGGCAGGGTACGACCTTCGTGGGGAGCGACCACAACCGTTTGCCGTACGTGCAGAACTGGAATCTCGGTTTTCAGTATGAGTTGCCGAGCCAAACAAGTGTCGAGATCAACTACATCGGCAACAAAGGCACGCGGCTGAGGGCCGGAGGCTTCGACAACCTCAACGCCCTGCCCGCCAGCGTGTTGGCCCGGGGCGACGATTTGCAGGATCCCTGGACGCCGGAATCGGGCATTCCCCGACCGTTCCCCACCTTCAGTGGCAACATTGGTCAGGCATTGCGGCCGTTCCCGCAGTTCACGGGGATCAGCCAACCCTATCCCTACTTCGGCACGTCCAGCTATCACGCCGCGCAAGTTCAGGTGACGCGCCACTTCCGCGAAGGCTTGGCCTTCCTGGCGGCGTACACATGGTCCAAAGCCATCGGCTTGGCCAGTAGCGGCATTGACAACGAGCCTGCCGCCAACACCTTCGAGCGGGGGCTTGACCGCACGATCATGGATTTCAACGTGCCGCACTTCTTCAAGCTGACGTGGATTTACGAACTGCCGATCGGGGCGGGCAAGCCGATTCGATTGAACGGCGTGGCCAACGCAATCCTCGGCGGCTGGCAGCTTACGGGCAACCACCAGGCTCGCAGCGGTGACACCCTTGGGATCAGCACCAGCGGGTTCAACTCTCCCATCGGGAGCGTGCGGCCCGACCTGGTTGCTGGCGTTCCGATTGTGATCAACGATGATGCGCCCAAGAACTTCCGTGGAATCGCGGGCGGCGTCACCTACCTGAACCGCGATGCGTTCGCGAATCCGCCGGTTCACGACGGCGGCAACAACGTCATCGTCCGGCCGGGCACGCTTGGGCCCCTGCTGCCGAACGTGCGCGGTCCGTCTTACTACATTGAAGACCTGGGTTTGCAGAAGACCTTCCGGTTCGCCGAGCAGCGCTCGGTCGAAATCCGGGGGACCTTCCTCAACCCGTTCAACCGGGTGGGCCGCGGCAACCCGATCACCAACATCACCGACCCGAACTTCGGCCAGATCACCGGCTCGCGATTCGGGGGCAGAAACATCGAACTGGCGGCGAGGATTACGTTCTAGCCGCATGATGGATTGCTGAAGTTCAATCTACTGTCGTTGACTGTTCTGACCGGGGCACTCTGCGCCGCAAACGCAGAGTGCCCCGTTTCTTTGGAGCGCGCCCGCAAGGCTTACGAGGGGCGTGACTTTGTGGCGGCGATCGAGTCGTTCCGGCAGGCGCGGCAGGAATGCCCGCAACCGGAGCGCCTGCTGTTGCCGCTGGCGCGGGCCGAATTGATGGCTCTGCGGCTCGAGGACAGCCTGCGCACGCTCAACGAGGCGCTACAGGCCGATCCGGGCAACCTGGATGTCCTGAAGCTGCAGGGCGATGTTCTTTACCTGCTGGGCCGCGAGAGCGAAGCCGAAATGGCCCTTCAGACGGTGCTGCGGCATGATCCCCGCCACCAGGACGCGCGCTACGCCCTGGGGCGCATCTACTACCAGCAGAAACGGTTGGGCGAAGCGGTAGCGGCTTTTCAGCAACTGGTTCAGCAAAATCCCAAACACTACCGGGCGCACGACAACCTGGCCGTGTGCTACGCGGCGCAGCAGAAGGATAGTGACGCGCTGCGGCATTTTCTCAGGGCGCTGGACCTGGTTCACCAGGATCATCGCGAATACGACGCTGCGTACGCCAACGCGGCGGAATTTTTTCTGGACCGCGGCGAGTTCGAAAAGGCGTTTCAACTGGCCGCCGAAGCGTCAGAGCGCAATCCCAACGCGGCGCGCAATTTCTTTTTGACGGGCAAGGCGCTGGCGCGGCTGGAGAAAAACGACCTCGCGATCCGCTGGTTGAAGCAAGCGTCGGAGATCGACACGAACTATCAGGAAGCCTACTACTGGTTGTTTCAGCTCTACCGGAAAGTGGGGAAGACAGAGGAAGCGGATGTAGCGGTCAAGAAGTTCAAGGAATTGAGCGGCAAGCCCAGGCCGGCGCGTTGAGGGCTCGGATCGCCTGCGGCGATTGGGGAACATAGGAGCGCCCGCGGCGATTGAGGGACATCGGATCACTCCAGCGATTAGGGGACAATAAGACGAGTGACGAGACCGATCGCAGCCGCCGGCCTTTTCCTCCTCGCCGCCGCTGCGTCATCGGCAGCCGATCCCTGCGAGTTGGGGGTTCAAGCCCTCGAAGGCCGCGACCTCGACAGCGCCAGAATCCATTTGCAGAAATGCCTCGACGCCCGGCCTGCCACGGTCGAGCCTTACCTGTGGCTTTGCGCTTTGCATCAAGCAAGGCAGGATTCGACGGCACTCTACCAGACCGCCCGCCTTGGACTAGAAAAATTTCCGCAAGAGCGCCGCTTCTATCTCACCGTCGGCACGCACGACGCGCGGGAGAAACGTTACCAGGCCGCGATCGACGCCTTCGAAGAGGGCTTGCGCCGCTGGCCCGAGGATGCGCAGATTCGCTCGCTGCTGGCCAGTTCGCATTTCGCGCGCGGCACGGAACTGCTCGACGCCTCCGACAGTGAAGCGGCGGCGAAACACCTCCGCCGGGCCACCGAGATGGCTCCCGCTGATGTCGAGGCCCACCTCAACCTGGGACGCGCCTTCCATAACCTGTTGCGGAACACTGAAGCCTTGGCCGCGTTCGACCGCGTGATCGAGTTGCAGCCCGCCACGCCGCTGGCTTTCTTCCACCGCGGCATGACGTATCACTCTCTCGGGGAATTCGAACGCGCGATCGAAGACCTCGACCAGGCCATTGCCGCGGCGCCCGACTATCCGCCGGCGTATCTGGTGCGCGGACTGGCGCAGTTGGCGGTCGCGCGGTGGGAGCCAGCGCTGGGGGACCTTGAAACCGCCACCGCGCGGATGCCGCGAAACGCTCAGGCCTGGCACGGGCGCGCGCGAGCGCTGGTGCAGTTGGAGCGGCTGCCCGAAGCGGAAAAGAGCTTGCGCACGGCGATGGAGCTCGACCCAACCGAGCCGGCTCCGCTCAATGCGCTGGTGGCTGTTCTGATGCGCCTCGGCCGGGCCGAGGAAGCCCGCCCGCTGGCTGTGAAGGCTGCGGCCCTGGCGCGCGAGCGCCGCAGCGCCGATCCGGGCGAAATTCGTTTTGAAGGCTCAACGCAGGCCAAGCCATGAAATGCGGCGCGTGGTTCTGGATGCGGCGGCCCGCCGCGCTGGCGCACGCCTTGCTGCTTGCCGGCGCGCCATGGCTGCCCGGCGCTGAGCCGGCATCCTCGCCGCGTGTTCCTTCGTTTGTTGACCGCGCCGCCGAGGCGAATTTGTCGCTGCGTGTTGTCAGCGGCGATCCAAAAGAAAAGCGCTATCTGATCGAATCGGTCGGCGGCGGGCTGGCCGTAATCGACTTCAACAACGACGGCCTCATGGATCTCTACATCGTCAACGGCTCGACGATCGAGGATGCCCGCGCGGGGAAATACAAACATCGCAGCGCTCTTTACCGCAACGACGGCGCCGGCGTCTTTACCGACGTTACCGCCGCCGCGGGCGTGCCAAATCTCCAATGGGGCAAGGGAGCCGTAGCCGCGGACTTCAACGGCGACGGCTTCCAGGATCTTTACGTTCTCAACTACGGGCCGAACGTGCTTTACCTGAACAACGGCGACGGTACGTTTCGCGACGTCACAGCCGAGGCCGGCGTGGGCGACCCACGCTGGTCTTCGGCCGCCGCCGCCGCCGATTATGACAACGACGGCGATCTGGATCTGTTCGTGGCGAACTATCTCGACTACGACCTCAACAACCTGCCGACCGAGGGGAAATTCTGTTCCTACCAGAATCTGCCGGTCGCTTGCGGACCACGTGGTTTGCAAGGGGCGGGAGATTCACTCTATCGCAACAACGGCGACGGCACTTTCAGCGATGTGTCGGCGCGCGCCGGAGTTGCCGACGCCGAGGGCTATTACGGGCTGGGCGCGGCCTGGGGAGATTACGACGGCGACGGCCGGCTCGACCTGTTCGTCGCCAACGACAACACGCCGAACTACCTCTACCGCAACAACGGCGACGGCACGTTCACCGATACGGCGATCGAGGCGGGCGTGGCCTTTAGCGAAGACGGCCGCGAGCAGTCGTGCATGGGCGTCGAGTTCGAAGATCTCGACAACGACGGCCGGCTCGACATCATGGTCACGAATTTTTCCGGCGAATCGAATACGCTCTACCACAACACTGGCGAGGGGTTCTTCCGCGATGATTCGAATCGCGCCGGCCTGGTGGGCGATTCCTGGCGCGACCTGAGTTGGGGCGTGGGTTTTTTCGATTTCAACAACGACGGCTGGAAAGACGTCTTCGTCGCCAACGGCCACATCTATCCGCAGGTCGACAACGCGCCGCTCAATATTTCCTACCGCCAGCCGAACAAGCTGTATCTGAACAGCGGTGGCGGCCGCCTGGTGAACGCAAGCGCGAAGGCCGGGCCGGGTTTGCGAGCCGCTAAATCCTATCGCGGGGCGGCGTTCGCCGACTTCAACAACGACGGGCAGATCGACATCGCTCTCGCCGCGCTCGATGAAACTCCGACGCTGCTAATGAATCAAGGCGTCCGCGGGAACCATTGGATTCTGGTGGCGCTCAGCGGCTCCACAAGTAATCGCTTCGGTGTGGGAGCGCGCGTAACGGTCAAGGCCGACGGCCGCACGCAAGTGCGCGAAGTGAAAGCCGGGGGCAGCTACGCTTCGTCGAACGATCCGCGAGCGCACTTCGGCGTCGGCGGCGCACAAGCGATCGACGAGCTGATCGTCGAGTGGCCATCGGGGAAGGTTACTCGTCTGGCGAACGTCGAGGTAGATCGTGTGCTGCCGGTTCGCGAATAGCGCCGAGCGCCAGGTTACACTCAGTCGCGCAAGCGCCAAGCCCGCTCAGGATCGGCGCATGCTTGCCCGCTGGTTCCCTTGGCCGGCGGCTTGGCGGCAAACCCTGCCGATCCGCTACACTGCGAAAAGATGAGTAAACAGCTCCCTGCCGGCATATTTCCGGCGAATGTCCGGCAAGCTTGCGCGGCGCTCGCCTCGCGGATCGCTCGCCTTGGCACGGCGTTGGTTGTGTTGACCGTCGTCAGCGGCCTCGCCGCCGAGCTGCCGTGGATCGACGTGCCGTTTGTCCGCCAGGTTCGCGCCGGTTGCGGCCCGGCGGCGATCGCCATGGTGATGCAGTATTGGGTGCGGCACGAGCCGGGCCTCGACGCCGTCGCCGCCGAGGTGGAGCGCATCAACGAGGCCTTGCCGGCATCCGCTCGCGGGACCTTTGGCAACGACCTCAAGGCGTATCTCGAAACCCACGGTTTCTCTGCTTTTGTATTCAACGGAGAACCCAAGGACCTCGATCATCACTTGGCGAAAGGGCGGCCCCTGGTCGTCTGCCTGGCGCCCAAAGGCTCCGATGGGCCGTTGCACTATGTTGTAGTAGTAGGCGCTGGGACAAGCGAAATCCTTTTTAACGACTCGGCGCGGGGAAAGCTCATCCGCGAGGGCAGGGAAGCGTTCCTCGAACAGTGGAAGGCAACCGGAAATTGGGCCTTGCTCGCCGTTCCCCGCCAGCCTCAGTGAGTGGCTTGCCCCGTCTCGCGGGGCTATTGCTGCTGGTTGCGTTCCCCTCGCCGGCCGCCGGCGGCGCCACCGAGCCCGTGCAGTCTCTCTACGAAGCCGGCGAATACACCAAGGCCGCCGCCGAAGCCGAGGCGGCCGTGAATCCACAGGCGGAAACCGTGTTCTATCACGGTCTCGCGTTGGCGCGGCTGGAGCGCTACGACGAGGCTCAGGCGGTCTTCGAAGCGGGCCGCAACCGCTATCCGCGCGACAAACGCTTTCCGCTGGAGCTCGCCGGAGTCGCCTACCGCAAGCAGCAGCTCGCCAGAGCGCGATGGTTTTTGCGCCGGGCACTGCATCTCGATCCGGCGGATGAATATGGCAATGAATTCCTCGGCTCGCTCTACGTTGTGGAGGGCGACCTCGCCGCGGCGCTCAAGTATTGGAATCGAATCGGCAAGCCGCTGATCCAAGACGTCGAGGTAACGCCGCCGCCGCCGATTCGCCTGGTTTTGCGAGAGCGCGCCATCACGATTTCCGGAGGCCAGATTTTTACGCTCGCGCGGCTGCGCTCCACCGAAGCGAACCTCGACCGGCTCGATATCTTCGCGCGACGGCGTATCGAACTGACGCCCGGCCCTGGCGATCGTTTCAACGTCACGGTACGTTTGCTGCCTGCCGGATCGCCGCTGCGGGGCTGGCTCGGGCGCTTGCTGCCGGTTGCGCGCGGCCTTCCCTATCAGGCCATCCATTTCGACCGCACGAACATCGCGAGCCGCGCGATCAACTTCGGCTCGCTATGGCGCTGGGACGCGAACAAGCGGCGCATCGATTTGGAACTTGCCGGCCCCATCCGCATGAACCCGCGCTTCCGCTACCAGTTCGGCGTCGACGCGCGCGATGAAAACTGGAGCCTGGCCGAAACCAGCGAAGATGCGGACGGGACCGAGAGAGACTTCAAACTCAAGAAGGTCTCGGTCGGCGGCGACTTTCTGTTCGCGCTCACCGGGAAGCTCGAGTGGACGACGGGTGTGCAACTCACCACGCGGGGATTTCGAAACGCCGCTGACACCGCGCTCTTCAGCGATAGCTGGTCGTTCGAGCAGCGCAACCAGTTGTCCTACCGGTTGCTCGATATACCCGAGCGGCGGATTCGCGTTGATTCCATCGCGCGGCTGAGAACCGGCCGCGTCTTTACGGGTGCGACTTCGCGCTTCGGCATTGTGGAAGGGGACTTGTCGGGACGCTGGAATCCACGCGCCCAAAACGACGCCTGGGAAGCTCACGCGCGGCTCCGCGCCGGACAGACGTTTGGCGAGATCCCATTCGACGAACTCTTCCAGCTCGGCATGGAGCGCGACAACGACCTTTGGCTCCGCGGGCACACCGGCACGCGCGACGGAAAGAAAGGGAGCGCTCCACTCGGAGACGACTACGCCCTGCTGCAGACCGGCTTCGATCGTACGGTCGCCCGCTTCCGGTTTTTGGAAGTCAGGGCCGGACCCTTCTTCGACACCGGCCGCATCAGTGGACCATCCGGCTTCGGATCGAGCGGCTGGCTGCTCGATACCGGTATCGCGGCAAAAATTGTGGTCGCCGGCGGACTAAGCTGGTCCGCGACTTACGGACGGGACTTGCGCGGCGGCAGCGGAGTGTTCTACACCAGCGTTGCGTATTGAAGGGGCCGCGCCGGGGATTGGCGATGATGCGGCATCGCGCAATCCCTCGTGGCACGGAGCGCCCCGCGGAGGACCATGCGCCGGCGAAAGCGGACTCCCGCGCGGCTGCCACGCCGGCAACCTGCGGTGTCTTCTTGCCGGCGGTTACTCGTCGTCGTTCACAACGGCAAGGACGATCAGAATCACCACGACCAATCCGATCAGTGCGAGCAGCCCGACAATGAAGCCGCCTTCCACATCTTGCTCCGCCTCGCGGGCGCGATCGGCAAGGCGCGACAGTTCCGTGTCATCGAGCTCGGCGATCGCGGTTGTCGCCCGCTCCGCCGTCAAGTGAGCTTTCGCGAGCGCGTCCTGCGTCGCGGGCAGCGAGAGAACACGCTCAATATCCGCAAGATTGTTGACGCGGGCTTGCTGCGAGCTTTTTAGATCGTGTTGCAGCTCGGACAGGTCGATCACATGCGTTTCGGCCGCACGAAGAGGCTGCGGCGCGGCCGTATACGACAAAACCGTAAGCATCGTGACGGCGGCGAGTAGCTGCCGCACGTTGAGTTTGGAAAGGGAGATATAAAATTTTGACAAGTTCAAACCTCGCAATACTAAAGCTTCCCGATAGATCGCACGGGTTTCCACCTCGTGCCTTCGTGGATTCGCCTTCGTGGATTCGAACGTACGGTCCGAGATGAAACGGCTCGTTACCCGAATCCATTCTTTCGCTTCTTTTCTTTTGGGGAGATGCGACGACGGGGTTTACCGTTACAAAGTTTTGTTACCTTTCTCCAGATTGCCGTGTCATCCGTCTCTAGCGAACGGCGGTTTCCCAAGCACCGGCCCAACCTGTATGATCGTATGGAAGAAGGCTTTGTTTCCGATGATCGACAACCGAAATACCAAACCTCGTCTCCGAAGCTTCGCGACGCCCAAGGTCGCGATTCTCGTGTCCCTGTCGCTGGCGGCATTGGCCGCCGCGCCCTCGCGACTGGCCGCCGAAGAGCACGTAGTGCCGCGCGTCGAGCTTCAGCAACAGATTCTCACGACGCAACAGACCCGCCAGGATCAGGTCCGCGATGTCCGGAAATTCTTCTCCGCCGGTGCCGTCCAGGAAGGTTTGCGGTCCGCGGGTCTCGACGCCAAGCAAATTCATGACGCTGTTTCGATGCTGGACGACGGCGAACTGGTCCGGCTTGCCGATCGTACTCGCGGCATCGACAACGATCTGAAGGCCGGCGCTCTCAGCAACGAACACCTCACCTATATCGTTATCGCGCTGGCCACCGCCGTCATTGTTATCCTCGCAACTTAGCGGGGATCAGCGACGCGAGGATTGCGGAGTACCCGGGAATCGGCGTATCACACTCGTCTGCCGTTTCGGGGTTCTAGGCCGCGTTCAAGGTCAGCGTTACTGTCTTTCCAAGGCAGGCCAGCGCTTTGCGGATTGTTTCCGGCCGCGTCGCGTTTTTAGGATCAAGAATGCGCCGCACAATCGTTTCCCGCACGCCCATGAGCCGCGCGAGCTCGCTGTTGTTTACGCCGGCCGCCCGCATTGCCAGGTACACCGCGGCCTTTTCGGCCAGTTCCAGGGGTACGTCGATCATCCGCATTCCGCGCTTCGGCTCGGTAGGGGCTGGAATGTCGAGCTTGTACTTGATTCTGGACGCGACCGCTTCCGCCAGACAGTCCGCGGCCTGGACCAGAGCGTCAGCGAGATCATCACCGCTGGTGCGCGCGCCATTGAGATCCGGAAAGTGAACGAGACGCCCGCCGCCGCGTTCCTGACGGATCACGGCCGGATAGCGTAGTGAAAACATAGCCTCCCCTTCAACGGACATCTCGCGGGTCAATCCCAAGATCCGAACACATCCCCTTGAGCAGACCTTTGCTGATTTCCTTCGCGCGGTCTTCAAGATCGTGAATCGTTGGCCGTAGAACAGTGTTCCGTGGCTGCCTTTGCCGCGAGTCGGATCGAAAACGACACGAACACCGGCGTCTCGTCCGAGGCGCCCAACGCGTCTCAGGAACTCGCGGCCGGTCATGTTTTATGTTCGCACAACTTTGTGCGATCATCAAGCTTCGAGTCAGGTCGCGCCCTTCGGATAGTTGCCGGCGTACTCGCGGCGTTGGTTCCGGCTTGATCCCAACGTGTGCAACAATCTTCGAATGCCGGGCGGATGCCTTGGCCGCCTAGGGGGCCGTTTTCCGAGTCAACACTCCGCGGTCCCAAGGTTTTCACGCAATAGCAACATGAAACACGTTTTTTCTCATCGAGTTTTAGTCGCGAGCGCTGGGATCCTTCTAGCTGCGGTGTCCGTCATTACTGTCCAACTCCAGGGTCAACAGCCCGCCGATTCCGCGCACAAGACGGCCGCCCAGGATTGGCCCGCCTACCTGGGCGACAAGGCCTCCACGCAGTACTCCGCTCTCGACCAGATCAACAAACAGAATGTCTCGCGGCTCAAAGTCGCCTGGACCTATGACACCGGCGACGAGGGCGAATTCCAGTCCAATGGCCTCGTCATCGACGGCGTGCTTTATACCGCGTCGCCGAGCCGCAAGATCATTGCGTTGAATGCGGCGACCGGCGCGGAGATCTGGACATTCGACCCGGCGTCGGTGCGCTCAGGCAACCAAGGCCGGCGCCAGCGCGGCGTGACCTATTGGGCGAGCGGCAACGACCGCCGCATTTTTACCGGCGCCGGCCCTTATCTCTATGCGTTGAACGCGGCGACAGGCAAGTTGATTCCGGGTTTTGGAGAGAACGGCTCGATCCATCTCGGCGCCCGCGTCGACACCTACGGTAAGAGCGGTCCACTCAGCGTCGTCGTCAACACGCCAGGCGTGATCTACAAGGACATGTATATCGTCGGCGGCCTCACCAGCGGGCCCGGAACCATTCGCGCGTATGATGTGCGAAGCGGCGAGATGAAATGGATCTTCTACACGATTCCGCGGCCCGGCGAGTACGGCTACCATTCGTGGCCGCCCGATGCTTACAAAACCACGGGCGGGGCCTCGAACTGGTCGGGGTTGGCGCTCGACGAAGCGCGCGGCATCGTTTACGCGCCCACCGAGACGGCCGAGCCTGATTTCTGGGGAGGCGATCGTCACGGCGCGAATCTTTTTGCGAACACGCTGCTGGCCCTCGACGCCAACACCGGCAAGAGGCTGTGGCACTATCAGCTCGTCCATCACGATTTGCTCGACAAAGATCTGCCGACCCCGCCGGTGCTGCTGACGGTCAAGCGCAATGGCATCACCATCGATGCCGTCGCGCAGGGCTCGAAGAATGGGCTGCTGTTTGTCTTTGATAGGGTGACCGGCGAGCCGCTGTGGCCGATTCACGAGCGCCCCGTGCCGCAGACCGACTTGCCTGGCGAACAGACCTGGCCTACACAGCCGTTCCCAACGAGCCCTCCGCCGCTGACGAGGCAAACCTACACCGCCGGGGACGTCTCGAATATCTCGCCGGAAGCCCAGGAGATGACCTCGCTGCGCTTCAAACAGGTCGGCTCCTCCGGAGCGTTTCCGGCTCCGAGCCTGCAAGAGACGATTATCTTTCCCGGATTTGACGGCGGCATGGAATGGGGCGGCGCGGCGGCTGATCCCGACGGTATTTATTACGCCAACGTCAATGAAATTCCCTGGATTTATCAGATGGTAGCGACGCGAAATGCCGACGGCACTCCGGTGTCGATGGGGGAGCGCGGCTACAAGATTCATTGCGCTTATTGCCACGGGCTCGACCGCGAGGGAGACGAAGCGGCCGGATTCTCTTCGCTGCTCGACCTGACGAAGCGAAGCACGCACGCCGAGGTGACCCAGGTTGTCGAGCAAGGCGCTGGCCGCATGCCGGCCTTCGGGCATCTGCGCGAAGGGCAGCGCCGCGCGCTGGTCGATTTCCTGCTCGGCGACGAAAAGCCTGCATCGGCCTACCTGGAGCGGGACGGCCGCGGCTCGGGCGGCGAGCGCCGTGACGATCCGCCCTATATCTTCGCGGGATTCCGGCGCTGGTTCGACGACGAGGGTTATCCGGCGATCAAGCCGCCTTGGGGCACGCTGAATGCGGTCGATCTGAATACGGGGCAGATCAAGTGGAAAGCGACGCTCGGTGAATATCCTGAGCTAACGGCGCGGGGAATACCGCCAACCGGCACCGAGAGCTACGGCGGCCCGGTGGTCACCGCCGGCGGGCTCATCTTTATCGGCGCCACGGCCGACGAAACGTTCCGCGCTTTTGACAAAGAGAGCGGCCGGATATTGTGGCAGGCGAAGCTGCCGTTCAGCGGCAACGCCACGCCCAGCACGTACACCGTGGGCGGCAAGCAGTACGTTGTCATCTCGGCGGGCGGTGGGAAATCAGGACGGCCCGCTGGCGGCAGCATCGTCGCCTTCGCTTTGCCGGACTGACCATCGCGATACGGAGTGAATGCAGCGGCGCCCGGTGCGCGAACTTGAATATTTGATATTGGCGCAGCGAGCGTGTTCAGGCTCCGGCCGCAGAAGCCTGCGCGGCTTCGGACTCAAACCACGTCACCAAGGTATAGCGCGTTCCCGCCGTGACCTCGTTGACGCGATGCCAAACCGTCGAGCGGAAGGCTACCAGCATGCCGCGTTCCGGAACCACCGCAATGCCAGTTCCTTGCGCTCCCTTGCCGTCGAGCAAGCCGTGGAAGATGAGCGAGCCGTCGCTGTATTCGCCTGGCCCAGGGGTTTTCGACTGATCATTCAGAAACAGGATCGCTGACACTTTGCGGCGTCGAATCTCGGCCGGGCAAGGCTGATCCGCCTCGGGCGTGTCCTGGTGAGCGCGAAAGAAATCCCCCGGCTGGTAAGCGAGCAATTGCGTGCCGGCGCAACGATCGAGCTTCTCGACAAAAAATGCGTCGAGCCCGGGGCGCAGCGTCAGGAATCGTTTCTCGAGTGACGCCAGGGTTTCGGGCGATACGCGCACATATTTCGTTCGGCGCACGTTCTCGTAAATCTGAGTTGTCGAATCGCCGCTCGAAGCAGAACCGACCGTGGCGCGATCGAGCTGTGCCGCCTGCGCCTCCGCGCAAAGTTGCTCGCATTCGGAGCGGCTCAGCGCCAGCGGTTGGATGAATACGCCGAATTTGCGAAGAATAGCGTGGTTGAAGCGTTTCCCTACGCCCAGCATTCCTACAGTGTACTATGGCAGCGCGCCGCGATTGGCCAGCGGCGTGTTGCGCGATAGGCCATAGGAGGAGAGAAGCAGGAAGCATCGCGGCTTCCTCGTGAAGAACGTAAATCGCTTGCTCGGCGGTTAGCGGAGCGCAGTCTTCTACGAACCCGTCGTCTCCGCGACGCTCTCGGGCAGGCTCTCCGGCTGGCGGCGGAACGAGGAGAAAGTCGCCAGGGCAGCCACGATGACGTTGGCAACGATTACCGGAGCCGAGTTGATCAGCACACCGTAGCTGAGCCAAAGCAAGGCGGCCACGGCCTGCACGCGCCGCAAGGTCTGTGGCTTTCGGCAAAAATACGACGCGCTGAAGGCCGCGGTCGCTGTCCATCCAACCCACTCAAACACGGGCGGCCTCCTGGGCGAGATTCGCCACGCGCACCGGTCTACCTTGCCGGATCGTGAGGTGGTCGGTGCGCACCTTGTCCCATTCCTGAATTTCCAAGCCGTGGGTTTCGAAGAACGCGCGAATGCGCGCCGAGTCCCGCCAGCCCGCGACGTCCTCGAGAATCGGGACCAGCACGCAGAGCGCGTCGTCGCTCAAAATCGAGCGCTTGACGATCGGCGCGATGTATTTGTTTTCCGACACGGCGATCGTGAACCCTTCGCGCCGGTTGACGTGCAGCATGACGTGAATGTCCGAGCTGCCGTCGCCGACGTAAACCACGCGGTCGGGACGCACGTTGAGCCTCGATTGCAACTCGTCGAGCACGGCGACTTTGCCGTAGCCCGCGGGAAGACGCTCGATCGAGCGTACTTCGCCCGACGCGGGGTCATATTGAAAACGCGCGCCGAAGATGCGCTCCGCGGGCACGATGCCCTCGAGAGCGGACTGGATCACTTCCTCGGGCGCCGCCGAGATCACGTGGAAGGAAAAGCGGTGCGCCTCGATCCCGGTTTCCAGAAGCTCGATCAGCAGCTTGATGTTCTGCTTCAGTCGAATGCGCTTGCCGACTTCGATAAGATGCTCGCGGCGAACGCTCCGGAAATCCGGATCGTGCAGAATCAGGTAGGTGAGCTCGCCGCCCTGCTGCACCAGATGCGTGCGCGCCAGGCCGGCCACTTTTTCTTCAAACCCGCTCTTGCCCAGCATTTCACTCAGCATGATTCCCGAGTCATTAAAGCTCAGCGTGTGGTCAAAATCACTGGCCAGTAAGTAGTGTTTTTCCGTTTTGGTTATTTCCAGCATTACCGATATGTCTCCTTTCAGAGAGCCAAAAGCAAAAAAGTCCGGTTCCGGGAGGCCCCGTATTCAGGGAGCCAATCCTCTTGTTGAGTAGAGAGAAATCCCGTCTGCTTCGCGAAACGAAGTTCACGAAACTTGGGGTTCGAAACGCAGATTTTTAGTGGTTACTCTGTTGCACGGAACACAACAGGACGTGCTAAGGAAGGGCGACTGGGCCGGGGTACTGTAAAACAACAGTATAGCATTTTGTTTTGGAGCGATCTGTCCCATGGGACACACCGGCTTGACGCAGTCCGCGTCGCCCGGCATTGTAAGCTCCTGCTGATTAGATGCAGTGACGGGGAGGAAGTCGCAAGTTTTTTATCTGGGCCGGCCGGGTGCGCGGAAAACGTCGTGTAGCCCTAAGTTGTTACGAGTTAGTAACTTGTGGCGCTTGTTCTGGCCTGGGATGGCCAATCTTCCCGGCGCTCAATCTCCGGTTCAGCGCCTGTCGCTGATCCCCGCCGGTCCCAAGCATCCCTGTCCGGGATCTCCCCAAAATGAAGTTCTAAGATAGAGGAAATGAATCCGGAACTCCAGCAAGTTCAAAACGGCCGGTTCGACGCTGCCTTCCGTGAGCAGTTCGACCTTCTATTGCGTTCGCGCCGCGATGTGCGCCACTTTCGAACCGACCCCGTGGACCCCGCCTTGGTCGAGCGCCTGTTACAAAAAGCCATGCTCGCGCCTTCTGTCGGGTTTTCGCAGCCGTGGAGATGGGTGCTGGTCGAGAACCCGGAGATCCGATCGGCGATCGCGGCCAACCATGATCTGGCGAAAGACAAGGCAGGCAGTCTCTACGACGGGGAGCAATCCCGCCAATACCAGCGGCTCAAGCTGGCCGGATTGAACGAGGCCCCGGTTCACGTGGCTGTGTTCGCCGATGGCGTCGCTGTAACCGGGCACGGCCTGGGACGGCAAACCATGCCTGGGACGCTGCTGTGGTCCGTCGTGATGGCGATTTACGCGCTGTGGCTCGCGGCGGCCGCCGAGGGGCTCGGTGTCGGTTGGGTTTCGATTCTCGACCCCAAGCTGGTAGCGACCACGCTCGCCGTGCCGCGGGAATGGACGTTCGTGGCCTATCTTTGCCTGGGTTGGCCCGAGGAATACACGGAGAGGCCCCTTCTGGAGACGAACGGCTGGGAAACCCGGCAGCAGTTTGATGATGTAGTGTTTCGCCGGTAGCGCATTCGCGAGCCGAAAAGGGCAGGGAAACTGGGTTGTTTGACCATCGGCATCGCTGATTCCCATGACGAAGCTCCCTCTGCGATCTCGTGACGGGAATCGCGATTCCAAATCCGTCGGTCCTCGGCCTTGCTCGAACCAGCAACGCCTACCACCGAACACCCGCTCATCGCCCAAAGCACATTTTCTCACTCTCGGCCACGAAGCGGGATTGCAGAATGTCGGCGTGATCCGATTGGGCAAACCGTTGTTCGGGAGCGGCGAGCACGGCCTCGACCCACGCGCGCGGGATGGCGCGCCGTTGGACCTCCTGTTCCGCATGCTTCGAGAACTCGTATTTTTTCGCTTGGGCCATCGGCGCGCGCAGCATTGCAACCCGCCTGCCCATGGTACCGGAAGTAGAGCAGGGCCATACTCCTCCGAGCCGCCCAGCGATTCTGATCGCAGTCACCGGTCTCTCGTATTCGTTTCGAAGACGAGCTTGTGTCCCTGCTGTACGCCACCAGATGGAATACGACGAGCGTTATCTGCCGGGCTGATTTCCGCCGCCCCTTCAGGGCTGCGACGTTTCGTGGAATCCGTAACCCAGGGTTCCGCCAGAGGCTCCACCCTGGGCTATTGTCCGACGACGCTTCGCGTCTTGGGCGGACGTGCGGGGAGTTGCAGATCGAAGTTTGGGATCGCCGCAGCGGCGGGCCGATATCGCCCAGGGCAGCCATTCTGTCGGCATTCGCCAACCGCTGGTTGTTAAGGTTGTATTAAGAGGCTGTCCCCGCCGCCTCTTTGGAGATCGGCGCCTGTCACCGAACTGCCCAAGGCTCGCGCTGTGGCAGCCGGGTAGGCGGCATCGCACTTGCCTAAACTGTGATTTAGGTTACGATTGAATGGTTGAGTCGAGGATGTCCCGACTTTTAGACTTTACGAGGGGAATAAACGAACAGTGGACTCTTTGTATCAGCGCCTGAAAGAGTTGAATCCTGTGACATTCGAGAAGCTCTGTTTCCAATTGCTCAAGGAACGTCATCCGGCTGCGAAGATCAGAGCGGTTGAGGGTGCGAGCGGGGACGAGGGCGCTGACCTTTTTCTCGGTGATCTGGAGAACGGCCCCACAATCTGGCAAGTCAAGGCTTTCTCGAACGGGTTCAAGGATTCCCAGAAGGGCCAGATTCGGCAATCTCTCAAGCACGCGGTCCGAAATCTCGCACCTCGCAGGTGGATACTTTGTCTGAACATCGACATGGATATTCGGGTGCACCGTTGGTTTCAAAGGCTAGTGAGGTCCTATGCAGACAAGGTTGAGATAGGACTTTGGGACGCGAGTCACATCATAAATGAACTCGCACATCGCAAATCAATCCGTAATCTGTTTTTCCCCGGTGCTGCGTTGGAAGTGTCCGAATTACGCTCACTCGTGACAGGAATAGCCAATCACAGTGCCGAGCAATTAGCTGCTCTAGCTACTGAGAATGCTGAACAGTTGATCGAGCGGCTTAAAGAATGCGATGCGCGATTCAACTATGAAGTTTCGATTACCACAGATCGCCCATCAACTCTACCCTCGAACGTGGCTGTGTCACTCACAGTAGGCGCGTCCAGCATCCACGCTTACCCGAGAGACATAGAGGCGCTTCGGCAATCTCCACCCAAGCTTGAACTTGAACTCAACCCTGCTGGACATCGAAAGGTCTTAGCAATTCAGCAAACCGGCCACTCTCAGATTTTAGTTCAATCACCAGGTCTAAACCCACCGCCTTTCAGGCGGTCAGCTTTCAG
>JBBDWJ010000228.1:0-19376 GCA_040902925.1 Bryobacterales bacterium
CATCGGTTTTAGCCGCCATCTGAAAATGACCAATTCTGCCACGGGCTGCTAGGGTACTGGCGAGAGTAGAAAGCGGTTTTCGTTTAAGGATGAGACCAAACCTGTCAACCGGTTCAGTACTTTCGAAGCGATACGTCAATGAGGCAGAGGAATCCGCGCCTCGACGGTGGTCCCCTGCTGGGGGATCGATGTGACGGACAGCGTGCCCCCCAACGCGCGGCAACGCTCATCCATGCTGACCAATCCCAAGCCCCCTTTAGCTTGTTCCGGATCGACTTGGAAGCCAACGCCGGCGTCCACGATCAAGAGCTGTATTTCGTCATCACTTCGCCGCAGGGTGACGCGCGCTTCCGCGGCCTGGGAATGCTTCGCCACGTTGGAAAGAGCTTCCTGCGCGATTCGAAACAGACACGTCGTGGCCTCCTGGGAGAGCGGCTCGGGCGGATCTTCGGCGCTGAATTCGGTCTTGACGCCGGCCTGCTGGGAGAACTCGGCGCAGTAGGAACGCAATGCGGTCACCAGCCCGACATGCTCCAGCGCGGCCGGATGGAGGCTATGAGACATGCGGCGCACCTCCTCGGAAATATCGACCGCTCTCGCCTCGAGCGTGGCGAGCTTCGAGCGGATCCCATCCGGGGACTCAGTAAGGCGGTCCTGCAACGCGCCGATTTCGAGACTCAACGCGACCAGCCACTGATTGAGGCCGTCATGGAGCTCGCGAGCCAGCCGGGATCGCTCTTGCTCCTGGGCCGACACGAGCCGCGTCGTCAGAGCCCGCAGCGTTTTCTGGCTGTGGCGCAGGGCCGCCTCGTTTTTCTGGATCGCGATGAGGTTCCTGATTCTCGCCCGCAATTCTGCGCCGCCCACGGGCTTCGTGATGAAGTCCTGGACTAGACCTTCGAGCAGCTCCAGCCGTAGCGCGTCGTCGGCCTTGGCGGTCAACATGACGATGGGCGTGCTGTCGAATTCCTGCCGCGAGCGGAGCTCACGAACCAAAGCGTCCCCGCTCATTTTCGGCATCATAACGTCGCAGAGGATGAGGTTCGGCCTGCGCAGCGACGCTTTCTCCAGGCCCGCCTGCCCGTCGCGCGCAAACGCAATCCGGTATTCGTCCGTCAGCGTGTCGGCGACAAAGCGGCTCATCTCCTGGTTGTCTTCGACGACCAGGACGAGCGGCCTGCCATCTTGCGGCGCACCCGGAGTTGTTGCAGTAGAGGCCGGCAGTTCGACTGCTTCCGCTGTTTTTTGAACCCGCAGGGCGTCGGCCATGTTGCGCGCCAACTCCACGGTTCCTTCCGGGGGCTCGATCAGGCGTTGCCCGGCTGCCGGCGGTTTGAGGGGCAATTCGACGGTGAATAGCGCCCCTCCCGCGGGTGAGTCGCTCACGGAGATAGACCCGCCGTGCAGCTCAACGAACTCCTTGGCGATCGCCAGCCCTAGTCCGGTGCCTCCGAAAATCCCGGTGGAGGTGTCGTCGCCCTGGCGGAACCGCTCGAAGATCTCGCTACGCAAGTTTGCGGGCACGCCTGGGCCATCGTCGCTGACGGTCACGAACACACGGCCGCCATCTATCCATGCGCGGCACTGGATGACCCCTCCAACGGGCGCAAACTTGAAGGCGTTCGCCAGCAGGTTGACGAACACGCGCTGCATTTTTTCCGGGTCCGCCAGAGTGGTCAGACTCTCGGGCGCTTCGACCGTCAAAGAGATCTGGTGCTCGGCGGCGAGGCCCTCGAAGTTAGCCGCGTTCAGGCGCAAGGCTGCCGCCAGGTCGACCGGGCCTTCGCGCAGATGGTCACGCCCCGACTCCAGCTTCGATAAGTCGAGCAGCCCGTTGATATGCGTGAGCAGCGTGCGCGCGTTGCGCTCGACCAACTGCAGTTCGCGGATCTGCCGTGGTGAGACCTCGCCGGATTCGATCAGCTTCTCGACCGGGCCCAAAATGAGCGCGACCGGCGTCCGGAGTTCGTGGCTGACATTGGCGAAGAATTGCGTCTTGAGCTGGTCCGCCCGTTTTACCTCCTCGTACAGCCTCTCGAGCTCGCTATGAGCGGCTTCGAGTTTGTGTTTGCTCTCGCCGGCAAGTTTTGCATTCTCGATCAGTTGCAGCGCTTTGGGAACCAGCGGCGGCAGCACGATGGCTGTCGCCACCGAGGCCAGGGCGGTGATTACCTTTACGCCGCCCGAGGCCCAGTAAACCGGCCTCCAGATCGTCCAGACTTCCATCAGGTGCGTGCCGCCGCACGCAATGATGAAGGCGCCGAAGGCCAACAGCATCCAGTGAAACGGAACGTCCCGCCGGGCGCGATAGACCAGGTGCAGCAAGGTCAACGAAACGCCACATACGCCAGACCGATCGAGAGATCGGAAAACAAGTGCAGCCGCACCAAAGCCGGATTCCAGAGGTAGCAATGTCCGTGCGATATGAACTGCCCGGTGGCGAAAAGAAAGTCGATCAGATCGCGCATAAGCCTTTCTCGCTCTCCGACGGCTGCCTAGATCTTTTGATTGCCCCCGCGCCGTGCGCGCGAAGAATGAAGTATGAAGAATGAAGAATAACAGGCGCGGCCTTCTGCCGGTTCTAGTCCGCAAATTTCACCTAGGGCAACGCGCCAGCAGATTGGGATTCACGGGACCGGCGGATGCTGGGTCAGCGGGACCCAAACCGCGATCGTCACTCCTCCTTGCGCCGGCGACTCAATCGAGAAGCGGCCTCCGAGCGACCGGGCCCGCTCGTTCATGCTGACCAGGCCCAGCCCGTCCCGCGTTCGCGCAAGAGCAATATTGAAGCCCTTTCCGTTGTCGGCGATCGTGAGCCGGATGCCTTGGTCCGTCCCCGATACGCTGAGGCGAACCTCCGTTGCCCCGGAATACTTGGCTACGTTCTGGAGCGCCTCCTGCGACAGGCGAAATAGTGAAGTGCCAACGGTGGGATCGACCTGTTCCGGCACGTTCTCCGTCGCGACGGAAGCTTGGATCGCGGTCTGTTTGCTGAATTCGCGGCAGTGGGACCGCAGCGCCGCCACGAACCCGGCATGTTCGAGAATCGAGGGGTGCAACTGGTGGGAAATACGGCGAACCTCGTCGGAAATCGCCACCACGCGTTCTTCGATGGAATGCAGCCGCTCGCGGACGGCGCCGGCGTCGGAGATCCGGCCATCCAAGGCGCTGAGATCCATGGACAGAGCCGCCAGCCGCTGATTGAGGCCGTCATGGAGCTCGCGCGAGATGCGCCGGCGCTCCTGCTCCTGCCCGCGCAGCAGACCGGCCGTCAGGGCGCGGACGCTTTCTGTCTCGCGGAGATTTTCCAGCGCCCGGACGCGCTCGGAAATATCCGAGACGAATGCCAGCGCCACGCGGCCGTTGGGCGTGTCGATGTGGCTCAGGCTCACGTCGACGGGAAACGAAGAACCGTCTTTGCGTCGAGCGAAGAGTTCGAGCCCCGCTCCCATCGTCCGCCGGCGAGGCTCGGCAAAATAGCCGCCGCGGTGGGCCACGTGCTGGCCGCGAAAACCTTCGGGCAGCATCGTTTCTACGGCTTTCCCCAGCAGTTCCTCGCGGCTGTAGCCAAAGGTTTCCTCCGCCATGGCATTGGCGAGGACAATCCTGCCATTCCCGTCGATTCCGAGCACGGCTTGGGCCGCCGATTCCAGATAGGCGCGGGCCGTCGCTTCACTCTCGCGCAAGGCCTGCTCCATTTGCTTGCGGCCGGTGATGTCCTGAACAACCGTGTTGACCGCGACAACCTCGCCGTCCTCGGACTTCACGGGGTAGTAACTCACGATCCAGGATCGCTCGGTGAGCGAGTCGGCCGGTGTTTTGCCGGTCACTTCGACCGCCAGGGCGGGCTCCGCGGTTTCGAGCACCCGCCGGTACACCGGAACGATCGCGGGTGCGACCTCCGGTATGACCTCGCCGACCGTTCGCCCCAGATGGTCCGCCACGGGGAGGCCATTGATGGCCGCCAAGCGCTCGTTGATAAAGCGATAACGGAGGTCACGATCCACCAGGCACAAGCCTACCGGAGCGGTCCGGTAAATTTGCTCCAACTGCTCCCATCGTTCGCGGGCGGTCGCTTCGCTGCGACGCCGCGCCAGGTCGGCGCGAACATAGAGGGCCACCAGAGCCGCGGTGGCCCAGATTGCCCCGACGGCGAGCAACCGGTTCGTGAGCACGTAGGGAATTGCCCGCACTTCCTGCTCCGCGACCACGAAGCCGATCAAGGTAAGAATCGTAGCCGCGGCGGCGGCCAGCAAGGGTGCGCGGGCCCGCTGGAACCAGAGAGTCAGCAGGACTGGCGCTACGTAGGGGATCCCGGCAGCGACTCCCGTGGGCAGGCGCAGATCGACGGCGAATATCAAGGCCATCGATATCACTATCAGCACCGCTCGGCTGGTGTTACTCAAGACAAGTCCACTGGGAATGGTCTAGCTCGATCATACAATCAGCCGGATAGCGCGGGCGCACGATGGTCGCGGATGAATCGTCACCCGGCGTGACGACCTGGAAAAACAACAGCTGTCTTGTACTGGATCCAACTGGGTGCAATTCAGATACACGAGTGTTACCCGCAAAAGAGTGTCGGGTCCCATGCCATGGGCCGCAAACCGTACGAAAGCATCCCTGCGTGAAAGTTCTTTTTGCGCGCCTGCTGTAGCGGGATGCGGCCGGGAAGCATCTACAAATGACATGCGAGAAAAGCCCCATTCCCCAGTCGTCCTGTTAGTCCTGCCGCAAGACGAACGCCGGAATACATTGCTTAGGCATCTGGAATCGCTCAACCTGACGACCGCCGCGGTCGGCACGTTCCGCGAAGTCCGCGAGCGGCTCAAGGACGACCCGCGTGTCGACATCGTGATCACCGAAGTCAGCTTGAGGGATGGCAACTGGTGTGACGTACTTGGCTGCGTCGTGAGCCGCGGGGTCGAGGCTCGTGTCGTCGTCAGTTCCCCGGTTGCCGATGAGCGTCTCTGGTCTGAGGTGTTGTGGCGCGGAGTTTACGACGTCCTCGTCGAGCCGTACGATCCCCTAGAGGTGAGACGGATCTTGGATGGCGCCCTTCGATCAGCGGCGAACTCGGGCCTGACGCCAACCCGGGAAGTTTCCGGAAGCCGGCAGTCACACCTCGTCATTGACCCCGTTGGAGTCACTACCGGAAACTGATACCGCATGCTCACGGGTTCCCGATGGCTCTAGCACGGGCCGCGGCCTCATTGGCCAACCCTCACTGGCCCGCTTGGGCGAACACTTTAGCTGGCGAGCGGATATGCCGGCGATCCATCCCCTTGCGCATCCAGGTCGCTCTCGTTTTGACACGTCACGCAGCGCGCAGCCCAGGGTACGGCCAACAGCCGCTTTGGGCTGATCTCTTCGCCGCAGTCCTGACAGGTCCCATACTCGCCCCGGTCGATGCTCTCCAGCGCGTTTTCTATAGCGAGCTTTTTCCTGTGCTCGTTATTCAGAACGGACACCGTTACCTCGGCGGCGGTCAGAGATTGGGCCTGATCGACGGGGTCCGCGGCTTGTTCGCCTTCGAAACGCTCACCGGTTGGAACTCCGTGGCGCAATAAGTCTCGTTCTGCTTCCAGCGCCAGGCGGATACGGTCTCGTTCGCGCGATGACATAGCTTCCTCCCGAATAAGCCGAGACAATTGGATGGCGAGATGATCCTAAAGGTTACCGCCGTCTGGCGGAATTTGGGGGAGGAAAGAGAGAATTCGCCCTCGCGGGGCTCGGGTCTTGAATCGGATAGCTTGACAGCTTCTCAGATGTTTTGGCGGCTTCAGGGCGAAGGCTTCGTGGCGGGTTCCTGGGGTTCGACCTTCACCCGGTTGACCGTCAACTCGACCACTTCAGGGTGCAACGCCAGCACGGTCAAGGTTTCAGGATGGCGTACGTCGTCTTGCCGCAGCCGAAAACTCTTTCGTCCCAGCCCCACCAGAAAACCGTCGACGCGCACTTCGACCGCGGCCTGGTCCAGCATGTAGAAATCTCGCCTCGGCCCCGACAGCGTGACTTCCACTTCATTCGGCTCGATGGTGGTGACTTCAAAACCGGCCGGGACGTTATCAACCAGAACCGCGGCCGATCGCACTTGCCGGACGCCTTGTCCCCCGGAGATGAAGATCACCCAAAGGCCCAACGCGACGGCGACAGCCGCGGCTTTCTCGATCCAGTGTGTGGTCAGGAAAACTCGCAGGGCCCGCCGCTCGGCGCGCGGCGTTCGCTTCGCTTTGAGAAATCGCTCGAGTTCAGCCTCCAAATCTTCGGGGCTTTCCACGGAGCGCAAGTTCCCATCGCGGGCGATCGAAATCTCGCCGCGCTCCTCGGACACCACCAGGCACACCGCGTCGGTTCGCTCCGCCAGCCCGAGCGCCGCGCTATGGCGAGTTCCACGTTGCCCGAGCTGCTCGAAGTCCCGCGAGAGGGGCAGATGCACCGAGAACCGCGGAATGGTGTCTCCTTCCACGATCAGCGCCCCGTCATGGCCCGCCGAGGTGGGGTCAAACAGGCTCAGCAGCAAAGGAGAGCTGAGGCGGCCGTCGAGTTCAACGCCTCCTTCGAGATGCCTGTCCAATGGGTCCTTGCCTGGCAGAACCACCAGGGCGCCGTGCTTGTGGCGCGCCAGCGTGGTGAGCGCTTCGACAATGCTGAGGACGGTCTCGTTGGAGGTGGGGGCGCCGGCGTTTCGTTGCAGGCTCCAAACCGCGATGCGCTCGAAAAGCTGCCGCAGGTCCCGCTGGAACAGCACCACCAGCATGATCAGAAACACGGCAAAAAAACCTTGCAGAATCCAGGCGGTCAACTGGAGCTCGAATTCGCGTGTAGCGAGGTAGATGCCGCCAAGAATGAGGATGCCGGCCAGCGCCAAACCGGCGTTTGCCCGCTTCATCCACAGAATGACTCCGTAAGCGAGCAAAGCCACCAGGGCAATGTCGAGAATATCCTTGGGGCCTACGTTAGTGAAGACCTGAAGCAGCACAGCGATTTTCGGCCGGAACAGCGCAAGGCGGCTGGAGACCTACCGCTCTTAGTATCGGCGACCCGGAGGAGATCCGCCTCCGAGCCGCCGTTAGAGGGAGCGGCACAATGCGCTTACTCCTTTTCCTGCCCGGCTTCCACGCGCAAGTTATTGGTGACCTTGAAAACCCCGGAGACGCCGTTGGCTTGAATGCCGGCGACATTCTTATCGGCCTCCGTGGCGACAACACCTTCCAAAGTTACGTTTCCCTTGTTGACGATGATGTGGATGGGAGGCACCGCCCGCAACTGATACCGTTGCAGGGTGGGTTGAGAGTAAATAGCGCGATAGGTGGCGATTCGGATATCGTCGTCATGCCCTGAGTTCGGCAATACTTCGATCTCGTTGACGACGCGCTCCACGCCTTCCACGTTCTTCGCCACTCGCTCGGCCGAATTCTTCAGCGACGGCCGCGCCACCTGACCCATCAGGGTGACCGTGGAACCATCCACTTTGAACGACAGATTGTCGAACACGCCATAGAAGGGCAGCATGACCAATTCGTGGCGCACCTGCCGCTCCACGCGCGACATGTCTGATTTGTCCTTTTCTGCAGGAGCTGCCGTCATCATCAGAGGCAACCCCAGGAACAAAAGACTTGAAACAAGAACTTTTGCGAATTTCATTTCCGTAACTCCTCTCATCGGTTCTCAACCCGCTTCCAGTCGCCGCCGGACGGCCCGCTCTTTCGCCCATGGCGGTGAACCGGAACAAACGGGTAACGGCAAACGCGATCGGCGTCCAGCGCTCTGGCTTCTGCTAGTTAGACGTTCCTGGCCGCGGACTGTTTCAAAAGTCCCCAATGCTGCTTATAGCCCGCCCGGCCCATTTTTCTTGCGCCAACCTCTGTAACAGACACCTAGCCCGCGGAAGTCTTGTTTGGATCAGATAAAACGAACCACTTGGGAGAATGATTCCCGAAAGACAGAGCCGACTTAGGAATGCGCTGGCCGTCCATTGCAGTCGAAGAATCTCCCGAAGCGTCCCGCTGGGCGCTGTGGCTGGCCGCCGCTGTGCTGATCGGCGTCGTTTTCTGGCTGGCCTCACAAGTCGTTCTGATGTTGTTCGGGGCCGTCCTATTCGCGGTTTTTCTGCGCGGCCTCAGCGATTGGACGAGCCGTAGGTTGCACATCTCGGAAAACTGGTCGCTTGCCGCGGTGGTGGTTTTCTTGACGGCTGTTTGTGCCGGCCTGACGTGGTTGCTGGCTCCACAGGTTGCCCGGCAAGTCGATCAGCTTGTCGAGGTTTTTCCGCAAACCTTGGACCGCTTTACGGCCGTGCTGCGGCAATACGAATGGGGAGCCTGGTTGTTGGACCGCGCCTCGGATGGCGCAAACGGCGACACCGGAGTGCTGTCGTCTGGCGTCGGCCTGGTTGGGGGAATATTCTCCTCTTCGATTGCGGCGATCGTCAATTTCGCCCTCGTTCTGATCATTGGCCTCTACCTCGCGGCGGAAGCCCGCATGTATCAGCGCGGCCTGTTGCGCATGGCTCCGCCGGCAAAGCGCGAGCGCGCGGCCGAAGTGCTGGATGCTTCCGGCGCGGCGCTGCGAGGCTGGCTGCTGGGCAAAGTGTTGTCGATGACGGTTTCCGGTGTTTTGAGTTTCATTGGCTTGGTGATCCTGGACGTTCGCCTCGCCCTGACGATGGCGGTGCTGACGGCTCTTTTGGCGTTCATCCCGAACCTCGGCGCGATCCTATCGGTGATTCCCCCAGTGCTGCTGGCGTGGGCCGACGACCCCTGGAAAGCGCTGTACGTACTGATTTTTTACATCGGCCTGCAAAACGTCGAGGGCGTGGTGATCACGCCGATGATCCAGCGCCGCACGGCTTCGTTGCCTCCCGCGCTGCTGATGTCCACGCAGCTTTTCATGGCAGCCTTCTTCGGTTCGTTCGGATTACTACTGGCAGAGCCGCTAGGCGCGCTGGGGATTGTGCTCGTCAAGATGCTCTACGTGGAAGATACACTCGGCGACTCGGTTTCGGCGCCGCCATTGGGCGCTGAATCCGATGGTTCAGTTGCGGGTGTTGCCCAGAGTTGACGGTCTGTCTGTACAGGAATCGACTCCGCCAAGTGCACTGAAATGCAAGTACAGTGAAATGGTGCTGCGCCGAGTCCGGAAGAATTCATTCGCTTGGATCGTGTTGGCGCTTTGGGGCGCGGCACTCTCCGCGGCCGAAACCGTGCGCTACGTGGATGTTGCCGCCGCCGCCGGGCTGACTCGCGCCAACGTCTACGGCAATACCGGCCGCAACGAGTACATCCTCGAGACAACCGGAAACGGCGTGGCGATCTTCGATTTCGACGCCGACGGCGATAACGACGTTTTTATCGCGAGCGGAACCCGGCTGGGCGCCGCCAAAACAGATTCTCCGCCCCAACTCTACCGCAACGACGGAGCCGGTAAGTTCGCCGATATTGCTGAATCTGCGGGACTTGCGCGAACCGGCTGGGCCCAGGGCGTTTGCACCGGAGACTACGACAACGATGGCCGCACCGACCTGCTGGTGACCTACTACGGTGTGAACCGGCTGTATCGAAATCGAGGCGATGGCACGTTTGAAGACGCCACGGTCAAGGCGGCGCTGCCCACCACGGGAACGCGCTGGGGCTCGGGCTGCTCGTTCGTCGACTACGACAAAGACGGCTTTTTGGACTTTTTCGTGGCCAATTACGTCGACCTCGACCTCGAAAAAACACCCAAGCCCGGCCAGGACCCCAACTGCATGTGGAAGGGCGTTCCCGTGATGTGCGGCCCGCGAGGGCTGCCGCTGGCGCAGAACGCGCTCTACCGCAACCGCGGCGACGGCGCCTTCGAAGATGTTTCCCAGAAGGCTGGAATTCTCGCGCCGGGAGGCCGCTACGGGCTCGGTGTCGTGGCCGCCGACTTCGACAACGATTCGTGGCCAGACATCTACGTGGCATGCGACATGACGGCCAGCCTGCTCTATCGCAACCGCGGCGATGGCACGTTCGAGGACGCCGGCGCGGCGGCCGGTGTTGCCTACAACGTAGACGGCCAACTCCAGGCCGGCATGGGTGTCGCCGTCACCGACTACGACGGCAACGGTTTTCTTGACATCGTCAAGACGAACTTTTCCGGCGACCTGCCTTCGCTTTATAACAACGAAGACGGCGTATTCTTCGAGGACGTCTCGCAGCCCGCCGGCCTGGGAGCCAACCAGTTGCTCGGCTGGGGCGTTCTGTTTCTCGACGCCGACGAAGACGGTCGCCCCGACATTCTGATGGCCCACGGGCACGTCTATCCGGAAGTGGACAAAGCCGAAATCGGCGAGGTGTATCGGCAGAAAACGCTGCTCTACCGCAACCTCGGCGACGGGCGGTTTCGCGACATCACCGCGCAGGCGGGGCCGGCGTTGCAGGTTGCGCGGCCTTCGCGGGGCATGGCCTCGGGAGACCTTGACGGCGATGGCAGCCCGGAAGTGGTCATCGTCAATATGAATCTGCCTCCCACGCTTCTCAGAAACGAAGGCGCGCGCGGCAACTCGGTTTGGGTGCGCCTCGAAGGCGTAAAATCCAATCGCAGCGCGATCGGAGCCCGTGTGACCCTCGAAGCAGGCGGGCGGCGGCAGATGCAGGAAGTCCTCGGCGGCGGCGGGTATTTTTCGCAGAACGAGCCGGCGCTCCATTTCGGACTGGGCGAAACGAAGGCCGTCGACAAGCTGGAAGTGCGCTGGCCGGCGGGCAGCGTGCAGACCTGGGAAGGGTTGGACGCAAACCACAAGTACGTCCTCACCGAAGGCCGCAACGAATTCGCCAAGACCGCCTACAAGAAATCTCCCGACACGTCCCGCTGAGGATACCGGGCTACGGTCGTGCCGCCTCGAGCGGGGCTGAGAACGGGCCGGATCGACGTCAAGCGCTGCCGCGATGGCGGCCCTGGGTAACGTTCGTGGGGTACAGTAGATACGTAAGGGCTGCTCCCGTGTCTGGTTCCCCCAACGAAACAGCGGCTTCCTTTCCTGGTCCTGCTGACCCGGTTTTCGAAGCCCCGATGATTTCGGTGATCACTCCCACCTTGAACCAGGCGGGCACCATCGAAGAAACGATCCAGTCGGTCGCCGCGCAGGACTATCCGTCGTTTGAGCACATCGTCGTCGATGGCGGATCGACCGATGGCACGCTCGAGATTCTGGAGCGCTACCCGCACTTGCGTTGGATCTCCGAAGCCGACCGCGGTCAAAGCGATGCCATCAACAAGGGCATCGACATGAGCGAAGGCGACGTGGTGGCCTATCTGAACTCCGACGACGTGTATCGCCCGGGGGCGCTGCAGGCTGTCTCCGACGCGTTCGCCGCTCATCCGCAAAGCGGCGTGGTGGTGGGCGACTGCGAAATCATTGACGCGAAGTCGCGTGTCGAAGGCCTGTTCCGGGCGCGCCTGGACCGCCGTGAAGACCTGCTGCGCTACTGGGAATGGGGCGCCGGGTTCTGTCTTCCGCAGCCGTCCGTTTTCGTGCGGCGCGAGTTGTTCGACCGCGTCGGCGGCTTCCGCGAGCCGCTGCATCTGGCGATGGACTACGAGATGTGGCTGCGGCTCGCCGCCTGCACCGAGTTCACCGTCGTCTCGAAGACTTTGGCGGGTTTTCGCGTTACGCCCGACACCAAAACGCGCCGCCAGCGCTACGCCATGACGCTCGAGGCGTATCTGGTGAGCCGCGAGTTCACCCACCTGGTCCCCTGGAAGCAGCGTTTTGGGCTCGGCATCGAAGCGCACCGCCAGATCGGCGGCCATCTGTTGACCCTGGCCGAGGAAGAGCTCGCCGAGCGAACCCTCGACCGCCCGGCCTCGAAAATCTTGCTGCGTGCGATCGGGTTGTGGCCCCTGCTGTGCGGCTCGCCCCGTGTCTGGCGGGCCCTGGGACGAAGTTTTTTGCGCGCCCCGGCGGCTTGAGTGCCAGCCCGGCCCTGCCGCCCGAGAGATAGTGTCGCGCCGTCCGCGAGATCCTTGCGATGCGCCGAGCGTTGCCCGAGATGCGGCGAGCGCTGCCCGCGATTCGCCTATAGTAGACAAAGGCGGCATGAATTCCAGTCCACTCGTCACCATCGTCACTCCGTCCCTGAATCAGGGCCCCTTCATCCGGCCGACGATCGAAAGCGTCCTTAGTCAGGACTATCCGCACATCGAATACGTTGTCATGGACGGCGGCTCGACCGACAGTACGCTGGATGTGCTGAAATCCTACGGCGACCGGGTGCGCTGGATTTCCGAGCCCGACCGCGGCCAGTCCCACGCCATCAACAAGGGTTTCAAGGCGGCTAAGGGCGATATCGTCGCCTATATCAACTCCGACGACGTGCTGCTGCCGGGCGCGGTTCGCAAGGCCGCGGAAGCCTTCGTGAGAGATCCGGAGCTGGGCATGGTCTACGGCGAGGGCTTCATCCTCGAAGAAGACGGCGCGGTGCGCTGCCCCTTTCCGTACAGCGAGCCGTTCGACCTCTGGCGGCTGGTTTACTACTGGGATTCGATCCTGCAGCAGTCCGTCTACATGCGCAAGTCGGCGCTCGAGGCGATCGGCTGGGTCGATGAATCGCTGCACTGGGGCATGGACTGGGATTTGTTCATCCGCCTCGCGAAGAGCTTTCCGGTCGAGCGGCTGGACGCGGAGATGGGCGCTATTCGCGACTACTCCGACACCAAGGCCGCCACGGGCGGTTTTCGGCGCTGGCGCGAGCTGTCGAATATCTCGTGCCGGCACGCGGGACGGCGCATCACTCCGGCGTGCCTGATCTTTTTTCTCGATACGTACTACAAGATGGTCTCGGCGCGGTTCGGCTCGCCGTCGTCGGGCGGAGCCAAGGGGCTGCTGAGCCGCGGGCTCCTGTTCGGGCACGGCATTGCGTCACACTTTTTGTGGCCCTACCTGCACGACTCGCAGGGCTGGTTCGAAGACGGCTGGGCCGCGCCGACGGTGCATCTTGCATTTCCGCGATGCGAAGGCGAAGCGCGCCTGGAAGTCGAAGGCTCGCTCCCGGAGTCGTTCGCCGCCGAGCAAAGCCTCGAAGTGGCCGTGAACGGGAAGGTGATCGGACGCAGAGTTGTGAGCGCCGGCCGATTTCAGCTATCCGAGCCGCTGCCGGAGCAGCGCAACGGCGCGGAGATGCTGGGCGTGGAATTGCGCGCCTCGAAGGTCATCGACCGCCGCCAAAGCCCGCGCGGCCGCGGGCGCCGCCTCTGCTATCAACTCGATGAAGTACGGCTGGCCACGCCGACCCGCAGCTTCGTCTGCATTCCGCCGCAAATGTTCGGCTGACAGATCGCCGGCAGTATAATGTCAGCGTGTTCTCGCTATGCATAGCCGCCGGTGACGCAGCCGGAATAAGGCTGCGCTGCAGGCGCCGGCGCCGGACTTGCCCTGCGGATCAACCGATCAACCGATGAACCGATCAACGGATCAACAGTTTCCCTCTTCATGAAACGCGCTCTGATCACCGGCATTACCGGCCAGGACGGCTCCTATCTCACGCGCCTGCTGCTCGCCAAGGGATACGAAGTCCACGGCATCATCCGCCGCGCCAGCTCGTTCAACACGCATCGCATCGATGATATTTACCAGGACCCGCACGAACAAAAGCCGCGCCTGTTTCTGCACTACGGCGATCTCACCGAAGGCACCTCGCTGCCGAACCTGCTGACGCAAATCGACCCCGGCGAGATCTACCACCTGGCGGCGCAATCGCACGTCATGGTCTCGTTCCAGCAGCCCGAATACACTGGCGACGTCGTCGCGCTCGGGACGCTGCGCCTGCTCGAAGCGGTTCGCAATCACATCGAGCGCACCGGCAAGGCCGTCCGTTTCTACCAGGCCGGCTCGTCGGAGATGTATGGCGCGGCCGAGCCGCCGCAGAACGAGAACACGCCGTTTCATCCGCGCAGCCCTTACGCCGCAAGCAAGGTGGCCGCGCACTGGTACGCGGTGAACTATCGCGAAGCCTACGGGCTGTTCGTGGTCAACGGCATCTTGTTCAATCACGAATCGCCGCAGCGGGGCGAGACCTTTGTGACGCGCAAAATCACTCGCGGGCTGGCGCGCATCCACGCCGGCTTGCAGCAGACTTTGTTTCTGGGGAATCTCGACGCGCAGCGCGACTGGGGCTACGCCGGCGATTACGTCGATGCGATGTGGCGGATGTTGCAGCAGCCCGAGGCCGATGATTACGTCATCGCCACCGGCGAGTCGCATACGGTCCGCGATTTTCTCGACGAAGCGTCGCGCGCCCTCGGCCTCGACTGGAAAAAGCACGTCGAGATCGACCCGCGCTACTTGCGGCCGGCGGAAGTCCATTCGCTGCGCGGCGACGCTTCCAAGGCCCGTGAAAAGCTGGCATGGCAGCCGGCCGTGGGCTTTTCGCAACTCGTTGCCATGATGGTGGAGCACGATCTCGATCTGGCGCGCGGAGAGCAGGCGCTGCGTCAGGCCGGGCACTCGGTTGCGCCGGGAACCGGCCGTGGATAGCAACGCCAAAATCTTCGTGGCGGGCCACCGCGGGTTGGTGGGATCGGCAATTGCGCGCCAACTGGCTGCGAGCGGTCACCACAACGTCGTGACCCGAACCCGCGCCGAGCTGGACCTGACGAGCCAGGCGGCGGTGGAGCGGTTCTTTGAATCCGAACGGCCCGGCTACGTGTTTCTTGCCGCCGCGAAGGTCGGCGGTATTCTTGCCAACTCGACCTACCCGGCCGAGTTCATCCGCGAAAACCTGCTGATCCAAACCAACGTCATCGACGCGGCGTGGCGGCACGGCGTGCGCAAGCTCGAGTTTCTGGGTTCTTCGTGCGTGTATCCAAAGTTCGCGCGCCAGCCGATCACCGAAGACCAACTGCTCGCCGCGCCGCTCGATCCGACCAATGAGGCCTACGCTGTCGCCAAAATCGCCGGCATCGGGATGTGCAAAGCCTACCGCCGGCAGTATGATTTTCGGACTATTTGCCTGATGCCGACGAACCTTTACGGCCTCGGCGACAATTTCGACGCCGAGAATTCGCACGTGCTGTCGGCGCTGCTGCGCAGATTCCACGAAGCGAAACAGAGCGGCGCGCCCGCCGTGACCGTGTGGGGCAGCGGCCAGCCGCGGCGGGAATTTCTGCACGTCGACGACCTGGCTGCGGCCGCCATTTTCCTGATGGAGAAATACGATGCCGAGGAAATCATCAACGTCGGTGCCGGCAAGGATATCTCCATTGCCGAGCTGAGCGAGCTGATTCGCGAGGTCGTCGGCTACGAAGGAAAAATCGTCTTCGACACGTCACGCCCTGACGGCACGCCGCGAAAGCTGCTGGAGGTTTCGCGGCTCGATGCGCTGGGCTGGCGGCCCCGCATCGGCCTGCGCGAAGGAATCGGCGCCACCTACGACTGGTATCGCCAACAAGCCGCGGCCACGCAAGGAGCGGCGCAGCGGGTGTGACGGGAACGTGGAAGGAAGAACGCTGGAGGATCATCCACCGCCACGCGATGTGGGTGGAGGGGGACAGTCACCCGCCAATCGATGTGTGGTTTTACCTGCAACAGCATTCGGGTGACTGTCCCCTCCCGCACACCCGCCCGCACCGTCCCCGCCCGCCCGCACCTCCCGCCGCGCGCGCCGCGCAGATTCCACGCGCTTTTTCAGCCCAATTGGGCTAGAATCGCTAGATAGTATGAGTACTTCCCCCTCCGTCCCCTTCGAGAAGGTGCCGATCGAGAAAGTGCAGGGATACTGGGACGCGCGTCCTTGCAACATCCGGCACTCCCAAAAACCCGTCGGCAGCGAGGAATATTTCCACGAGGTCGAATTTCGCAAATACCGCGTGGAGCCGCACATCCCGGAATTCGCCGATTTCGCGAGCTGGCGCGGCAAGAAGGTCCTCGAGATCGGCTGCGGCATCGGCACGGATACGATCAACTTCGCGCGCTACGGCGCCGAGGTGACCGCCGTTGACCTGTCGGCCAAGTCGATCGAGGTCGCCTCGCAGCGCGCCCAGGTGTTCGGCCTGGAAGACCGTGTGCGTTTTTTCCAAGCCAACGCCGAGCAGCTTGCGGAGACGCTTCCCGAGGAGACTTACGACCTGGTGTATTCCTTCGGCGTGATCCACCATACGCCGCATCCCGACCGCGTGCTGGAGCAGATTCGCAAATACGTCAAGCCGGGCGGAACGCTGAAGGTGATGGTCTATCACCGTTGGTCCTGGAAGGTGTTGTGGGTGGTGCTGACCTACGGATACGGCCAGTTCTGGAAATTGTCGTCGCTCGTGGCGGCGCATTCGGAAGCACAGACCGGCTGCCCGGTCACCTATACGTATTCGCGGCGTGGTGGACGGCAATGGCTTGAACGGCACGGCTTTACCGTGACGGATGTGCGAGCCGACCACATTTTCCCGTATGTGATTTCGGAATATGTCGAGTATCGCTACCGTAAAGTCTGGTATTTCCGGTGGTTGCCGCAGCGCGTATTTCGATGGCTCGAACGACGCTTGGGCTGGCATCTTTGTCTGACCGCGCAGGCCCCGGCCTAAGCCTCGCGGGTGCGAACGAACAACAGGGGTGGAGACAGCGTCCAGCAACAACGATTCCCGGCCCTACCTCTCGGTAGTCGTCACGGCGCGCAACGACGACCATGGGGGTAACCTTCTGCGCCGCATGCAGACCTTTGTCAACGCGCTGCTGGCGCAGGCAAAGCGGCATGAAGTGCCGATCGAGCTGCTGGTAGTGGACTGGAACCCGCCGCCCGGAAAACCGCCGCTCATTGACGCCCTGCAATGGCCGGCCGACCGTGGTCCGGTCGAGATCCGCTTCATCGACGTTCCTTCGGAGCTGCACGCGGCGTACCGCCACGCCGAGGCGCTGCCCCTGTACCAAATGATCGCCAAGAACGTCGGCATCCGCCGGGCGCGCGGGCAATTCATCCTGGTGACGAACATCGATGTGGTGTTTTCGCACGCGCTTTTCCAGTTCTTCGCGCAGCGGCGTCTGCGGCCCGGCCGCATGTACCGCGTCGACCGCTACGACGCCATGGAAGAGGTGCCGGTCGACGGCTCGATCGATGAGCAGTTGCGTTATTGCGAGCAGAACCTGATTCGCATCAATACCCGCCAGGGTACGTTCCCGGTGACTCCGGCCGGCCAGCGTCTGCTCGAGCCGGACGACATTGTCCCTCCGGAGAGCGGTATTTCTTTTGGAGCGGGATGGTATCCGCTGGAGGGGGCGGCCAGCGAGCGGTTTCGCTGGGTGCTCAACGAAGCCGAGATGCATTTCGGGCCGCTGAGGACCTCCCGAAATCTTATCCTCGAACTGGAACCGGGCCCGGGCGTTGGATTCCTGCCGTTTGGCCTGCGAATTACCGGCGGCAATGGCAGCGTGCTCAGCGATGCGGTCGTGATGCGCCGGCAAAGCATTTCCGTCAAGCTGCCACCATCGGGAGAGCCCTCATCGATCCGCCTGCAACTGCTTGGTGGAGGGCAGCAAACCGCCGATGATCCGCGCATTCTCAATTTTCGGGTGTTCTCCGCCGAGTGGGACCCGCCCTTGGGGGCTTCCGAGTCCCGGCCGTCCGGCAAGCGGGTCGCGGGTACAGCCGGACTGCGCAAGCCGCTCGGCCAGAACGCGCCGCCCCGCCCGCGAATGGGCCTCATGAGCATTCCACGCGGAGTCTGGGGCGTGTTCTCGAAGCTGCGATCCGCGGCGGGCCCCGTCGAGATCGGGGTGCCGCTGCCCCTGTTTCTGGTCGAGCGCTGGCGTCTTCGCGTGCAGGGCAAGAGCCTTTCCGTTACGCTTGACCCGGCTTGGTTCCGGCCATGGCGGCGCGCCGCGCAGCCCTCAAAGCCCGGGGATATTGTCTCCAGAGGCCTCAATTTGCTCTGGGGCCGGGGCTGGTATCCCCAGGAAGACTTCAAGGGAGAGAGGTTTCGCTGGGCTCGCAACGGCGCGGAAGTGATCCTGCACACGCCCCAAAGCGAGCCGGCCAACCTGCGAATGTTGGTCGAGCCGGGGCCGGCGTTGGGCTACGCGCCGTTCCATCTGCGGGTGCGTGACGGCTCTGGGCAGACATGCACCACAGCCACGGTGAACCGCCGGCAATGGATCGAGCTGCCGCTGCCATGGCTCCCCAATACAACCCAGGTGATCTCGTTTCAGTCCAGCGGCGACTCCGCGCCCCGCACGCTTTCGAATGATTCGAGGAGCCTGTGCTTCCGGGTCCTGGCTTGCGCTTGGTCGACCTCCCGAGGCTCGGCGGCTCCGCTCACCGATCAGCCGGAGATCGCTTTGCACCAGGACCCCTGGACGCCCATCTCCACTTCACCCGGGATTTTGCTGGGCGCCGGTTGGCGGATGGAATTTCCCCCCGGAACCGGGATTCCAAGCTGGCGCGGCGATCCCGACGCCGAGATCATCCTGCAGCGCAACGGGCACAACAATGTGCTGGTTTTGGATGTCGAATCGTCCGGCGAGGAAGGCGGTCAAATTCTTGTCCGGGAAGGCCCAGGACCCGGGACAAGCTATCCGCTTCAGCCGCCCCAGAAACTTCGCCTCGCGTCTACCTTGTCGGATGGTCAGACGGGGGTGCTCCGGCTCACTGCGATCGATCCGCCCAGCCGTTCTTGCGCGAAAGCGAACTTGCGTCAGCTACGACTCGTGGGCGTGGCCTGGGAGGAGGCGCGTCCCAACGGCGGCAACGGGAGCGAACGGCAGACCGCCGCGGGAGTTGCCACTGGGGAACCGGCCCTGGGCGTCGGCCCTGACCAAAAGCGCGAGGCCGCATTGTCCGAGGGCGCGTTGGAAGCCGCGATTCCTGTTCGCCCCTCGCCCGACGCCGCCGGGCCTGTGTTTTTACATACCAACGCCTGTGGGGATTTCACCCTGCTGGCGCGTGAGCATTGGTTTGACTTGCGCGGCTATCCCGAATTCGACATGTTCTCGATGAATATCGATTCGGTCTTCTGCTACAGCGCGCATCACGGTGGAGCCCCGGAGGAATTTCTTCCCGACCCGATGCGCGTCTATCACATCGAGCATGCCACCGGCTCGGGATTCACCCCCGAAGGGCAGGCGCGGCTTTTCGAACGTATCGCGGCCAAGGGTATCCCCTGGATCGACTACCATCAGGTTCTCGATTGGGCGGTGGAAATGAGACGCCTGGAGGCGCCGCTCATCTTCAATCGCGACAACTGGGGGTTCGAAGGGATCGAGCTCATCGAGCGTGGCGTCCCCGCCCGGGCGGGAGAGATTTTCTCGAAGCATTCCTCACGCGCCGTCTAGATGGGCCGTCCACCGGGGTACTGTCCTGATCTTGCGTTGGTTTCGGTTGAGGGCGTGGCGCTGGGCCAATCCAATCGCCGCAGGCGATCCGAGCCCCATC
>JBBDWJ010000229.1:0-19101 GCA_040902925.1 Bryobacterales bacterium
GCCCGCGGCGCCGAGCGCGATGCCGGCGAGGATCAGCAAAGGGACAGCCGGCAAACGGAAACCGAACGCCGAGCCGAACGCCGCGGCGGCAGCCGCCAGAATCCAGGTGATCGTTGTCATTGGCCGATCGCCCCGGTTTGCGCCAGCTCTTGCATGATGGCGCCGATTCCACGGGCCCGCGAGTCGATCACATAATCGACGCCCTCGCGCCGCAGGTTATCGATCACGGAGCGGTCAAACCCATGCACGGCCACCGGTACGCCGAGCTGCTTGCAACGGTAAGCCAGCAACAGGTTGGCGTCTTCGATCTGCAGGGCCGAGACGACAAGCTTGGCGTGCGCCATGCCACTCTGTTCAATCACCTCCATGTGGTCCACATTGCCGTTGATCGTCAACACGGGCAGGCCTTGAAGCTTGCGTGAGTCCGTGTCGATCGCCAGGACTGTCTCGCCGCGCTTACTTAGCTCGCTCACCAACTGCCGTCCAAGCGAGTTCATACCCACCACAACGATGTGGTCCCGCAACGCCGGTTCCTGAGGTTCTTCCACGTCGGAGGTATCGGCGCCGAACACTCGCAGTATCCGGCCACCCCGGAACCATTCATAGAGCTCGTGGTTGTAGAGAATCATATAGGCTGACACCGCGATGGTCACCAGGCCGACAACCGTCGTCAATGAAACGATTGAAGCGTCAATCAGCCCGGTCTCGCGGCCCATGGCCGCAAAGATGAAGGAAAATTCGCTGATCTGGGCCACTGTCACGCTGGTGAGAAAGGAAACTTTCTCGTTGTACCCGTTCTTGACGATAATCCACATGAAGATGATGGGATTGCCGATGATCACGAACAGCGACAGCACCAAACCCGCCTGCCAATGCTCGCCTGCCGACGCCAATTCCATTTGAGCGCCCAGCGAGATGAAGAAGACGGCGATGAAAAAATTCATCAATGGATGAACGCGACGCCGCAGATCCCCACTGCAGCCAAGTTGCGCCAGGCTAACCCCGGCCAGGAATGCGCCGATTTCCTTGGAAAGCTCCATCCTCTCGGCGGCCACGACGAGCAGGAAACACCAGCACAAGCTCCATACAAACAGCGTTTGAGGCGATCGCGCCGCCCACGCAAACGGCCGCGGCAGTATATAGCGTGACGCCGCCATGGCCGCCGCCAGAAGCCCGGCCATCCCCAAAAAGGCCTTTCCGAGGCTGGCGGCGACCGCGTTCGGCTCAAGCTGCTGCGGCGAGCTCAAACCCGCGAGGAAGGTCAGCGCCACGATAACGACCAAATCCTGCACCAGGAAAATACCTACCGCGATCCGGCCATAAAGCGAGTGGATCTCGCGTTTCTGGTCCAGCAGCTTGACCACAACGACCGTGCTGCTGAATGTCAACGCAGTCGCAAGAAAAATCGACTCCGTCACGTTAAAATGCAGCACCATCGCTAGCGCGAAACCGCCCGCCGCCGTAAACACAACTTGGCCTATACCGGCGTAGAGAGAGACGCGGCCGACGTCCCGGATTCTTTCCAGGCTCAATTCGAGGCCAACCAAAAACAACAGCAGGGCGATGCCGATCTCGGAGATGATCTCGAGACTCTCGGCCTCTCCCTGCTGCCCTTCGAAGACAGCGAGAAGATTAGTCAGCGGCCCGAGGATCAGGCCAACCACGATATAGGAGACGATCGTCGGCGTGTAAATTCGCCGCAGTAGCAACACCACCGCGGCGGCGGCAACGATCATGATGCCGAGACTGCGAATGAGAGAAAGGTCGTCCATTCAACCCTGCGAACAGTCTCCTAGTGAGACGAAAACGACACTCCCTCCGCGATTGGTGAACCGGAAAGAAGCTCGGAATCGAACCTCGGAGTCCGCATCGAGAAACCTCAGCGAACAAACACTAGTCCGTTGCGGTCAGCAATGTTTGACGTGCCGAATGATCAGAACAAGCAAGAGTTGGAGACCAAGCGGGGACTCCCGCTGGCGCGGGATTGCCGATTGCCTCTTCTTCAGAGAGCCTTTTTCCGCTTATGGGCAACGATACACGCCGCTACCGGTTGCCCGGTATCGACTATCTTAGTACAGTCGTTCCCGCTCTCGGCCGAGCCGAGGTCCGCTCCACGCCGTGAAGCGTGGCGGAGGCCGTAGGCTGATCGTGCCATCTTGCTTTGGGACAACAAAGCGCCGCATGGACGCCCTTAAACGGGCGTCCACACGGCTTGAGGGTGAGGCAGAGTTGTTGCCTGAAGTGATGCAAGGGGGATGCCAAACTTCCTTCCCTGACGGGTCAGCGAGTCCGCGGCAGCCGTAAATGGAGCACTTTCAGACGATTCCAAGGCGAATCACAAGAGAGAATCACTGTCGGCTGGCGGCGTACGCCGGTAGCGCGCCGCCTCAACCCGGGGGATTTAGCGCCGCCTGGGGCCTTTTGTGCCGAGGGGGTTGCGCAGCCACCACTCGAACCCGCCCGCTCAGATTAGCCTTTCGTGCCAGCATAGGGAACATGCGGTCAGGGCTTCGGGGAATCCTTTTCGACCTCGACGGCGTACTGTATAACGCCGGCGAGCCGATCGCGGGCGCCGCCGAGACGCTTTCTTGGGTCCGCCGCCGCTCCATTCCTCATCTGTTCGTGACCAACACAACGTCGCTGCCTCGCTCGGCGCTGGTTGAGAAGCTGACGCGCTTTGGTATCGAAACCGTAGAGGACCGCATCCTCACCCCGGCGTCCGCGGCGGTTATGTGGCTGCGCTCGCAACCCGAGGGGAAGCTCGCCTTGTTCGTGAAACCGCAAGCCCGCGGCGACTTCGAAGCGCTGCCGCAAGTTGGAGCGGAAGCCGAGACCGGAGCCGACTACGTCGTCATCGGAGACCTCGGGCGCGACTGGACCTACGCCGCGCTGAATCGCGCATTCCGGTTGCTTCATCACAATCCCAAAGCGGTGCTGCTGGCGCTGGGTATGACGCGGTTCTGGCAAGCTCCCGACGGTATCTCGCTCGACGTCGCTCCATTTGTGACGGCGCTCGAACACGCCACCGGCCGCCAAGCGGTCGTTCTTGGCAAACCGGCAAAGCCGTTCTTTCGGGCCGCCGCCGACCAGATCGGCCTGCCGCCCGCCGCGGTGATAATGATCGGCGACGACATCGCGGCCGATATCGGAGGAGCGCAGAAAGCGGGACTGAAAGGCATGCTGGTCAAGACTGGCAAGTTCCGCGCGCAAGATCTCGAAGACGAGATTCGCCCCGACGCCACGCTAGATTCGATCGCCGATTTGCCGGCTTGGTGGGAAGGCTAAGGCACCGCACCAAGGAGCGCCCCTCCGCTTCGGTTTTGCCTTTTGCCTTTTGCCTTGCCCGCCTTACATCTCCACCAAAGCCAAAGCGGCCACTACCCCAATCGACCGCCGTACTATTCCCTCCCCCAGCGGTACTACCGCAAATTGAATCCGGCGTGTCATGGTTTCGTCGTAAGCCTTCGCGCAAGCTAGGGCCATGTCGCGCACTACTGTCGTTTGCCTGATGTTCGCTTTGGTGCTGGTCGGTTTCGCCACGCCGCTCCAGGCGCATGACCCTCTCGCGGAAGCGGCCCAGAGCCGCCCTGTCGCCGAAACTGCCTCCGCGAACCCGGCGGAATTGGACCCGAGTCGCGCCTTGTGGGTAGAGAAGCCGCAGCCCGATCCGCAGCGGCGTTATTGGAAGGGCGTCTGGATCGCCACCTGGGCCGCCTTCGTGGCAGTGAACATTCTCGACGCGCATTCCTCGGCGGGACGCCGCGAGGCGAACCCGCTCTTGCGCAACGCCGACGGTGTATTCAGCGGCCGCAAGGCCATCCTCGTAAAATCCGCCGCGGGCGGAGGATTCTTCGCGCTGCAAAGCTGGCTCGCGCATAAGAATCCCGGCGAGAACCACTACAAGACATTTGCCATCGCGACCGGCGCTGTAACCGCGGGCTTGGGCATGGTGGCCGCGCGCAACTATGGCGTCCCGCCGGTATCGCCGCAAGCGGCGCCGTTCGTACCTGCCTACGTGCTCCGCAGGCCTTGATCGGCGCAGAACTTGCTTCGCCTACCCGAACACCAGCTTCGGCGGCTCGTGCGGCAGGCGCCTGACCGGGTCTGCGATTTTGGTGAGTGAGAAACGGACTGCCTCAGATAGGATTGATTTTGTCGCACAGATAGAGTTGATTTTTGTTGCACAAGATTGTCTGTGTCACTTTGCATCGCCCCCGCCGGGCGCCCGTGCCCGGATGCCCAGCGGGGCGCTTGTAGGTTCGAAGAACTAGCGTTCTGCGTCGAGTGGAGGAGAGGAGCCTCGGCGGGAACCTTTTTGCCCTGGTCATGAGCGGGCTTACGGTCTGCGGACCCAAGGGTTTACCGAACTTGCTCGACAACGCGTCCTCCTACCTGGTTTGGGAATCGCGATCCCCGTCTTGCCCACTTCCTCTCCCGCCCGCGGGTTTTTTGGACCCTTGAGCTGTTTGGTAGTGGGCGAAGCCTGTTTCCTCCGGCCACGGGCCTAAGGGGCCCATGCCGTACCGCCGTTGCAGCGAGCGGGCCGCTGCCGGCCCCATGGCGGGCAGCCGGATTTCCCAGACATGACAGCACCTAACGGACGATGGGCTTCTGGCCAGAAACCGTCGACTGAAAAAGAGCTGCTTGGCTTGTGGCCTCGCAGCCCCCTCTCGCTTCCAGAATATTTGGCTTGTCAATGGGTTTTGGTGGCGGCCGTCAGCTAAGTTGTTGATGAGTTTGGGCGAGATTTTTTTGTTTTGGCGTGACCGGGCGGAGGGCTCCTGGCTTTGCGAATCACTATCGAGTTCGGTCCAGAGGCCTTACTGGCGGTCGGCTACTTCTCAGAGATGCCGCACGTTACGGAAAGAGCGGCTAAATCAACGTCGCCGGGACAAGAACCTCTGTGCGCATCGTCCCGAACCCTGCGACGACCGACCGTAGTGGGCTGAGCCGACGGCAAAGAAAGCACACCGTCAGCCAAAGATTCAGTTTTGCGTAGCATGGAAGGAGCCAGTACAATCGGAGCGTGCTGCCTTCCGGCTTGACTCACATGCTCGGGGATGTAGGCAAGTCCCCTGGCGGCTCGACTGGGTGACCCTGAAGCACGGGCTACGCGTTATGGCCCCGATCGCTGAGAGTGCGCCAGAAATGGCAAAGACAAGGCTGCGGAAACAGAGCCATGACCCTTCAGGACGCGTACTACGACGAGAGGTTCGAGAACACGTTCCTGAGAGCAAAGGGAGACGAGTTTCAGACGTTCTTCGAACGGCTCATGGGCTTGGCCTTTAAGGCAGATTTCATGGCTTGCCGCCCTTGGGGAAGAGAGGGCGACCGAAAGAATGACGGCTTTCTTAGGTCAGAGCGTCGTCTGTTCCAAGTCTATGGGCCCAATGAGATCGTGGCGGCCAAGACCATAGCCAAGATCACCGAGGACTTCGAAGGTGCCAAGGTGTACTGGGCAACTCACTTCAGCAAGTGGTCGTTCGTCCACAACGCAGAAGACGGGCTTCCGCCCCATGTTCAAAGGTGCTTGCTCGACTTCATGCAGGGCAACCCGGGGATCGAGATACAGTCATGGGGCCTGGAGGAACTGCGGCTGATCTTTCGCAAACTGACGACTGACGACAAAGCTTCGTGGTTTGGGCCTGCCCCAACTGATGCGACGACACTGGACTTCAACGAATTGCAGATTGTGCTTGAGAGGATAGCTGCTCTGCCCTCACCAATGCGGGTCGAGGTGCAGGACATCCCCATGGGAAAGATTGAGGCCAATGCATTGAACGATAGCGTAGCTCAGCTATTGAAGGCAGGAATGGCGAAATCACCGCTCGTCGAGGAATTTTTCTCCCAGTGGCACGATGAGACCCTTGGGGAACGACTGGCCGAAGCTTTCAAGGCCGAATATCAGCGCTTGCACCTACTCCACAGCCCGAATCGTGTTTTCTCCGCCATCCAATCGTGGGCCGGCGGAACAGATCGAGGCACCCCCGAGCACCAGGTAGCCGTTCTGGCGGTCATCGCCTACTACTTTGAGCGCTGCGACATCTTCGAAGAACCACGAAGGGAAACGGAATGATTCTTCCCTCCAAGCATCTCTCTCAGGATCGCGCGCTGCTCACCGTCGGAGCGGTAATACTGGAACGGCTGTCTGAACCGAAGACGGTTTCGGCGTTGTGGGAGGATATGCCTCGCCATGGGAATGCGCGAAGGAAAAGGCCGACCTTGCGATACGATTCGTTTGTTCTCGCGCTTGACCTGCTTTTTCTCATGGGTACGATCGATATTCAGGAAGGCCTTCTTAGACGGAATTCCCCATGATCTATAGGGTCTTCAGCAGCTTGTCCACATTCAAAGAGGTTGAGTTCAAGCCCGGGCTGAACATCCTGCTCGCCCAGAAGGAACCAGGGGCCAGTGACAAGCAAACTCGCAACCGAGCGGGCAAGACAAGCTTGATTGAGATCGTTCATTTCTTGACTGGCTCGGATGCCGGAAAGGATTCCCTATTTCGGTCCGAGGCACTTGTCAAAGAAACTTTCGGATTAGAGTTCGACCTTGGGGGCGAAAGGGTGGTGGTTGAGCGAACTGGCAACCAAAAATCGAAGGTGCACGTCCAGGCCGCAAGTTTCGTGAACGGAGCGACTACGCTTTCGAAATCTGAGTGGTTGGACCTGCTCAGCGAAAAGATGTTCGATTTGCGCCTTATGTCCGCCGGCGACGGCCGTGTTCCGACATTTCGGTCCCTTTTCCCATATTTCGTGCGGCGCCAATTGAGCGGCGCCTTCACTACGCCTGAAAAACACGCAACGATGCAGCAGGCGGGTGACTATCAAGTTGCACTACTCTTTTTGCTTGGTCTGGATTGGAAGATTGCCAGCGACTGGCAGAAAGTTCGGGACAAAGAGAAGACCTTAACCGAACTCAAGAAGGCGGCGAACGCCGGAGCCTTCGATACTCTAGTCGGCAAAGCAGCCGATCTTCGTACGCAGTTGACCGTTGAAGATGCTCGCCTGAAAAAGCTCCGATCTCAGGTCGCAGCATTTCGCGTTCTACCTCAGTATGGAGAATTGGAGGCGGAGGCAGATCGTCTCACGCGGGATATCAATGCGCTGTCGAACGCGAACGTGATCGACATTGCGGCAACGCGGGAACTGGAGCGTGCCTTACAGACCGAGGAGCCTCCGCCACTTTCGGACCTGGAGGGCATCTTTGCAGAGGCGGGTGTAGCACTCCCAGGTTTCGCCCTCAAGCGCTACGAGGACGTGCGGAGCTTTCACGAATCGGTTGTCCGGAACCGGCGAAACTACCTCATCGACGAGTTGGATGCCGCCAAAGGGCGCATTGCCGCACGGACACAGCAAAAGGCCGGCCTTGACGAACGCCGCGGTGCGGTGATGAGCCTTCTTCAAAAACACGGTGCGCTGGAACAGTTTGCCCAATTGCAGGGAGAAGTCGGGCGTCTAGAGGCCGAGGTCGAGTCATTGCGTCAGCGCTTCGAAGCGGCGGAGCGGCTGGAAGGCACTAAGAACGAGTTGGAAATGGAGCGAAACCGCCTGGTGCTACGACTTCGGCGTGATTTCGCGGAGCAGTCTGTTCGCTTGTCCGAAGCGATTCTCGCTTTTGAGGAAACATCGAAGCGACTGTATGAGTCGGCAGGCAGCATGACCGCTGAGGAAACGGCAAACGGTCCAGTGTTTCAGTTTCCTATGCAGGGCTCACGGAGCAAGGGCATCAAGAACATACAGATCTTTTGCTTTGACATGATGCTGATGCGTCTGTGCTCCAGGCGTGGCACAGGCCCCGGGTTCTTGATTCACGATAGTCACCTCTTTGATGGTGTTGATGGCCGCCAAGTTGTCAGCGCGTTGAAGGTAGGAGCCGAAACTGCGAATGAGTTAGGCTTCCAATACATCGTCACTATGAACGAGGACGATGCGTTTAAGGAACAGATCGATGAGTTCGATCTCCGGAAGCAGGTCCTGCCCGTTGTGCTGACTGATGCCAAAGACGACGGCGGCCTCTTTGGCTTTCGTTTCTGATCGGAGCACCTGCGAACCGCCCACCGCGTGTAGGTGCCTTATCTCAAAGAACCAACCGAAGGCAGCGGCAACGACAACTGTGAGGGAGTCGATCAGCTTGATCGTGAAGGGCGCGCCCTTTCAGCGGTCGGACTTGGCCCATCCCGAAGCAATATGATAGGATTGACTTCGCGTGGAGGACGCATCCGGTCCGCGGAAAGGGTAGAAGCCCACCTGTCAGCATTCAGTATTCGGCACCTTCTTTCAGCCCGATTTGCGGACGCCGGGCGCTTCGATGAAAGAGGGTCGCTATGTCGACTGATCCGCAAGGGGCGCCACGCCCCCTTCCCGAACGTCCCAATCTCCGCCATCTCAAGGACCAGGCCAAAGACCTGCTGAAGGCCGGCGCGGCGGCATCGCTCAGCGATGCGCAGTTCCAGGTCGCGCGTCTCTACGGCTTTGCGAGCTGGCCGAAACTCAAGGCTCACGTCGAGGCCTTCGAGGAGGTCGGGCAACTCAAGCAGGCTATCGACACCAACGATATCGCGCGCGTCAAGGCCTTGATGACGCGCAACCCGGGGCTGCACCGTGCTCCGCTGGGCTACGGCGAAGATGGCCCGCTCACCTGGGTTGCCGAATGCCGCGTGCCGTGGGAATCACCGAGCCCAGCGCGGCTGGCCATGGCGGCATGGATGATCACGCACGGATCGGACGTTCACCAGGGGGGCGACGCACCCCTGATGCGCGCCGCGCTCAATGGATACCGCATCCCGATGATGGAACTTCTGGTGACCCACGGCGCGGATGTGAACGCGCTGTGGCACGGAAATTTTCCCATCATCTTCGCGCCGTGCGAGTCGTGGGATGCGGACGCGCTGAAGTGGCTTCTCGATCACGGCGCAAATCCGAACCGTCGCGATCCGCAGCGGACGGTGGTCGGCTATCCGTTTCCAGGCACGGCTCTCGACTACCTGATTGCGTGCTACGCGCGTTCGGTGGAGCGGCTGAGCGCTTGCATCGATATTCTTCTCGAGGCCGGCGGCGAGACCAAGTACGACGCGCCCGCCGTGCTGGCGCTGCTCCGCGACCGGCTGGGTAGTCTGGCCGAGCAGATCGACGCTGACGCCGCGCTCGTGCAGCGGCGTTTTCCTGAACTCGACTGCGGCATGAGCGGCGGGCGCCAGCTCACGCTTGAGGGAGGCACGCTCCTCCACGTGGCCGCGGAATACGGCAACCTCTCAGCGGCCGCTCTGCTGCTCGACCGTGGGGCCGAAGTCAATGCCCGCGCAACCGTCGATGATGCCGGCGTCGGCGGGCACACTGCCATCTTCCATGCGGTGACGCAGTACAACGATGGGGGCTTGCCGGTTGCGCAGTTGCTGATTGAGCGCGGAGCCGACCTGGCCATTCGCCTGAAGCTTCCGGGCGACTACGAGCGGCCGGGCGAGATCGTGGAGTGCACGCCCTTGGGATATGCGCTGCTGTTTGGCGGCGCGGGTCAAAGGAAAACGGTGACTCTGCTGCGAGAGCGTGGCGCCGTTGAGTGATTTCCGATAACCTGCGGCGATGGGATTGGCCCCATCGCCACGCCCTCAACCGAAACCAACGCAATGTCAGGACAGTACCCATGCCGTGGCTGCCCCACGGGCTCCGATACAATGAGCACTATGAATGCGCCGTTTGCCGATACTGACCGCACGGTTGTCCTGGAAGGCGTGACGCTGCACCTGGCGCATCCGGACGAGATTCCTATTCGTTGGGTGGGTCAGGAAGAGCTGATCCGCCAGCTTCTGGCCGCCTGGCTGACGATTCACGAGCACGACCTTCCAATGACTCCCCGCCTTTTGGGCAAACCGGGGGTCGGCAAAACGACCTTGGCCTATGCGGCGGCCAAGCGGCTCGAGCGCGACGTGTTCGTGATGCAGGCGACGCTCGATACCCGGCCGGAAGATCTGCTGGTGACGCCGGTCATCGAAGGCGAAGGGCGGCTGCGATACGCCGCCAGCCCTTTGGTGACGGCGATGATCCGCGGCGGCGTGGCGATTCTCGACGAGGGCAACCGCATGAGCGAGAAGAGCTGGGCGTCACTGGCCCCGCTGCTCGACGTGCGGCGCTATGTCGAATCGATCGTCGCGGGCATCAAGATCCATGCGCATCGCAACTTTCGCATGGTGGCCACGATGAACGACGACTCGTCGACGTTCGAGCTGCCCGAGTACATTCACTCCCGGCTGCAGCCGCAGATTCTCGTCGATTTCCCCGAACGCGACGAGGAACGGGCGATCCTGAAAGAAAATCTGCCGTTCGCCGACGATGAGGTGCTCGACTTCGTCACCGACTTCCTGCAAGCGGCGCACGGCGCCGACGAACGCTATACGGCGCGCGATGGCATCAACATCGGCCGCTTCGCCTTGAAGCTCGCCAATTCGTCCCCAGGATCGAACCGCGGTCAACTACTCAACACCGCCATCATCCAGACCCTCGGCCGCGAGGCGCTGCGCTATGTTCGAGGAGCGTGAAGCGGGCGGCCTGCGCCGCGGACGCATCCGCTACTTCCCAGCCGCTCCGGGCCGGCTGGAGTTCGCCGCCGAAGTTCGCCGCGAGATCCTGCGCGAAAAACCGAAGGTAGTGGCGGTCGAGCTCCCGGTCACACTCGAAGAGGTTTATCTGCGGGCCGTCGAGCGGCTACCCGAGCTCTCGATCATCATCTACGACGACGAAGGAGAAGACCACGCGGTTTACCTGCCTGTGGAAGCGAGCGATCCGTTCGTCGAAGCGCTCCGCACGGCGCGCGAAATCGGCGCCGAAATCGTGTTTCTCGATCCGGATCTCGGCGAACGCCCGCACGTCGAAGAGGCTTATCCCGACGCGTACGCGGTCCAACGAATCGGCATCGAAAAATATGTCGAGGCTTACCGTGTTTTTCCGCGGGAGCGCTCGCCGGAGGTATCGGTTCACGCCGAGGGGCTTGCCTGGAAACTGCAAGGCGTTGACCCCGAGGCCACCGTTTTGGCCGTTGTTTCCTTGAATCTGCTCGATCCGCTGCTCGATGCGATGGAGAAGCCGCAGGCACAGCCGCTGCGCAAGGTACGGCGCAAGGGCATCAAGGTGTTGAATCTGCATCCGGAGTGCCTGGCGGAAGTGCTGACCGAGATGCCGTTTCTGCAGGCGGTGTACGAATTGCGGCGCCACGGCGAGCCTCCCGAACCCGCGCCTCCAGCAGCGATCTCTACCGTACACGGGTTCTCGGTGGTCGACGCTCCCAAGGAGAATCCCGGCCACGCAGCGGTCTCGCGCGCGGCTCTCCATCCCTTCGACCGCCAGAAGCTGTTCTTCCGCCTATTCGCCGAAAGCGAGCGGCAGTATGAGAGCAAAACCGGCGAGAAGATGGCGCACTGGCAGCGGCGATTGTGGGCGCGCTATACGCGCAACCTGGCGCTGATCCAGAAGCAACTGCTCGGCGGGCTGTTCGATCTCACGGTCGCGGCGCGCTCGATCGTCGATGACAATTTCGCTTGGGAACTGTGGGAGATGGCCAACGCCTATCCGCAGCAGAAGACCGAAACCGACCTGATGACGGTCAAGGTCACGGGCGAGCAGATGTGGCTGAACACGCGGCGCATCCAGTTGCGGCGGCGGCTGCCACGCAAGAAGGCGCGGCTACGCCCGGTGGGCCTCAAGGGCCGCAAGAAGGAACGTTTTCCCGGCGAATGGCAGAAGCGCTGGACGGGCCACTCGATCTGCTCGTACCCCCCCGAGGACCTCGTTGTCGAAGACTACGGCGTGTTTCTCAAAAAGAAAGGCAAGAGCATTCTCTCTCAGGAGCGCACGCGCAGCGAGCCGTTTTCGACGTCGATGCTCGACGGAATCGACCTGCGCGAAACGCTGCGCAATTGGCACCAGAAGAAAATTTACGTCCGGCAGAACGAGCGAGTGTCTGGGGAAGTGGGCGCCGTTGTGCTGATCTTCGACGAAGACCGCGACAATCGCTACCCCTACTGCATTACCTGGCTCGGCGAGCACCAGAACGAATCGGACATGGCGTTCTACGCTACCGACCCGTTCAGCAACCTAGTGGGACCCGGCATCGGCCGCGCCGAATACGGCGGGCTGATGTTGAGTCTGCCTTCGCAGCGCATTCTCGATATTTGGGGCGATCCAGACTATGATTTCGCCGAGACCAAACCGGAGCGGCTTTTGCTCGCGGCTCTCGACTATTCGCTCGAAAAATTGATTGTCTACGTGGCTTCGCGGCCACCGCGCACGCAATTCCGCTCGATCGCGGAGCGCATGGGCCGCAAGATCGTCTACATCCCCGTAGGACAGCTTTCGCCCGTGGCGCTGAAGAAAGTGCGCGTCATGCACGTGCTCGACGGGCACGACAAGCGGGCCGGCGCCAAAGATTACATCTGGTAGGAAAAGTCGAGGCGTGAAACCGACCGGGAAAGAATGTCCTGGAGGAACTTGATCGCGCTTGGCCGCGGGCGTGATAGGTCGCGTCGCTAGCTGGCTTTTCCCGCCATCAACGGCTGTCCAGAAGATTCTCTAGTAGTGGACGATGCGGCGGTTGGCCCGCAGCAGGCGTTCCTCGGTCTCCACGGCACGTCCGAACAGGTAGCCGCCGAGCACGAACGGGATGAGATGGCCGAGTATCAAGGCCCCGACCAGCCCGACAAGATGCTGCGGCGTCACCGATGTTCCTTGGAGATTAAAGGAAGGCACGGTGGCGGCAACGGCGGCGCCCACGGCGGCGGCGAGGCCAAAGCGGACCATGCCCGCCCAGAAAAGGCGCGGCATCACAAACGCGCCGCCGATCGCGCCGGCAACACCGAAAGCAATCGTAAATGCGACCGCTGTGGCGAAGAATGTCCCGATTCCGTAGGCCTCGAGCTTGACGGTCAGCAGGCGGTTTACGGCCGGGCCGGCCAGCCAGGCCGGAATCAGGAAGGCCAATGCGAACCCGAAGGCCGCCGACCGGCAGGCGTGTTTTCTGACGCTGCCCCAAACCAGCGCGATTCCGCCGAGCGCTCCGCCGATTCCGTAGCCGGCAACACGCGCCAGAACTCCAAAACTCTCAAACGGTTCCAGCGCGGAAGCGCCAATAAAGATCAGGGAAATCAGCCCGCCGGCCAGGAAGCCGAGGGCGCCCTGGATCGAGAAACTGCTGCCGGTTTCGGCAGCGTCGCGGGCGGCTTGCCGGGCGCGCGGGGAAGGTTTTCCACTTGCCTTGCCGCCAGAAGAGGGCGGCGAGGCAGGCGGCGATTCGACTGTCGAGAGATTACGCACGGCCGTGGGGGAGTCACGGAGACTACCGCCAGTATTGGGGATCGGCTATGGAGGGACAATCGAGGATTCTGCCGGGAGACGATCAGGTTTTTGCCTTAGAGGAGGGATGTTTGGGGGGAGTATCCTGCGAGGGAGGCAAGGCTGGAGGAAAGCAAGGCAAAAGGCAGAAGATATGGCGATGTCAGTTATGTGATCCATTTGCTGAATGTCCTCCGAAGTCGTGCGGTGAAGGGGTGTCAGGACAACATGAATAAGTCGTCCAGCGCGTGGATCGAACGTGTTCGGGTGGAGGAAGGTTAGACAGCGCGCGGGCCGAAGAGAATGACGGCAGCACCGACAAGACAGATCGATGCACCAAGGACGTCCCACCGGTCCGGCCGGACGTTCTCAATCCCCCACAGCCAGAACAATGAGGACAGGATATAGATCCCGCCATAAGCGGCGTATGCACGACCGGCGTACGCAGTGTTGATGCGGGTCAAAGCCGTTGCAAAGATAATCAATGCAACTAGTCCCGGAAGGAGCCAAAGCGCGCTCTTATGCAGTCGCAGCCAAGCCCAGAAGGCAAAGCAGCCGGCGATCTCACCAGCGGCCGCGATTAGGTACCAGAACAGGGAGATCATTCAGGGCTCCTTCTGAGAACAGATGCCGCCAGGCGTCCACACTCGGTCCAATCCAGACATTTGCACCGCCTCACGCGCTCCACGACCCACCGCATCGCCACGAGTCGAGCCACCTGTTTGTCAATCTCGGCTTGTTTCTTCCGCGCCAACTCACGCCAACCGCTCGGCGGTGCAACATCCGCTCGGAAACCCTGGACAAGTTGCCGCATTTCTTCCAGGCGAAATCCGCACATCTGAGCAAGACGCAGTACGGCTAGCCGCTGAAGTGATTCCTCCAGGTAGCGCCGCTGTCCACTCCTACGCATGGGTTCAGGCATCACACCAACCCGCTCCCAATAGCGGATCGTCGAAGCTGGCACCCGGCTTCGCTTTGAGAGCTGGCCAATCGTCATTGGGCCGGAAGATTGGTCTTGACTTAAAGTCGACTTCAAGTTCTACCCTCAGACTATGAAGATAACAACATCCCTCCTTGGCCTGTTCGTCTGCATGTGCGGACTCGCAGTCGGCGCCGACCGGCCTGCGCTTGTTTGCAACAGAGACGCGATTGGCGCGCGAGAGCGCTCGCGTTACAACGATCTCTTGCACAAGCTGCGCACTTCGGTCCACGATCGTCGTGAACTTCCCGACGGGTACTCCTTTCGCCTGGCCGAACAGTCCATCTCGTTAACGGAAGTCGCCGAGTGGATTCGAATGGAGCGGCGATGCTGCCCGTTCTTGGTATTTCAGATCGACGTCCCAGCCGGCCACGCGGAAGTACAACTGACACTGCGTGGGCCATCTGGTACGAAGGCGATCCTGGCTTCAGAATTCGCGAAGTAGTAGCATCAGACACCACGAACCAACTCCGGCTGTTTGGCTGAATCGCTCGCTGCGCGAACGACAGCGATCACATTGCGATCTCAGCGAGGAGCGTGGTCTGTCCGTAAGAACTCCTCCCGCTCCAGGGCAAGTGGCGCGTTTCAGTAGCGCGTCAACACCTTGTCTGTCTTAAGTTCTTCGAACATGGATCACCTCTCTTCAGCCCGGATGGCTGTGCGATCCAGTATCGATAGAAAGTTATGTTGTCGTCCCCGCGAGGGAGGGCACTCGAAAGTTTCAGGTCATGGATCACATAACTGACATCGCGACATATCTCCGCTTATGTGGTCAACAACATAAGCGAAGGTAAAGTACAAAAGGCAAAATGGAAGCGGCTTGAACTGCTGGCGCACGACCGGCTACGAAGCTACTGGTTGCGAAACGACTGCCGGTTTGGCGAGCACAAGGATTGCACCCGAGGTCCCAGCAGTCGCAGTATTGTGCGCAGCGGCGGTAGCAGCCTCAGGCTGTTGTAGACCCCTACAATTCGCTCGACGGTTCCCCCGAGGTGGCTGGCGTACAGCGGCGCTGCCTCAATGCTCGCGCAGCGCAGGCCTGCTTGGGCGGCGAGGCGGCTCAGTTCGCTGGCGGAGAGCAGGCTGACGTTCCGGTAGGAGTGATTGCGCATGGATTGGACATACGACGGCTGTAAACCGCGGGCAAGCCAGCCCACGCCCCAAAGGTGCACGTGTGGTTCGGGCGCGAGCGAATAGCGATTGTTGGTCGCGAGATAGCAGCGCCCTGCCGGTGCGATCACCCTGCGGCATTCCGCGAGCACCCGCCCCGGCGCAACGACGTGCTCCAGCAGGTCGTTGGCGATGACGCGGTCGAAGACGCCGCCGCTAAAGGGCAGGTACTCGGCGTTGGCGCAGATCAGCGGACAGTCCAGGCCGGCCTCGTTCAAACGCAGGCGGCCTACCAGCAGCCAGCGAAAGGCTACGTCGACGCCGGCAGCGAGGCGAAATCGCGATCCGGTTGCGGCGAGCAGTCCGGCGGTTCCGCAGCCGATGTCGAGGAGGGTGTTGGGCCGGACGAGTTCCTCGCCACGCTTTGATGATTGCCCAGAATCGGCGTTGGTTCGCCGCGCGGCCGCCACGACCAGACGTTCCATTTCCCGCAGCGTCTGCTCGCCGATGTCGACCTCCAATAGCTGATGCGCGCGGTGGCGGGCGGCGAGTTGGGGAGCGAGCTCGGGCGTGATCGACCAGTAGGCGTCGAGGGCGGCTTCGAATCCGCCGCCCCGAGCCTGCGCCAGATCGAGCGCCCGCAGGCCCTTGCGGCGGTCGTCTTCGAGGCTGATGAAACGGTCGGGCAGCAGGCGAAAATCGGGAATCCCGGCGACCACGGGATAGGCGCGGCGGCAGGCGCCGCATTCGAACGCGTCCTCGCGATCGGCGAGCGGGCCCTTGCACGACGGGCAAACCAGTTCGAGACCCGCCCCGTCGAGGCGCTCTCTCAGCGATGCGGCAGCAACCGGTTTTTCCATCTGCGGAATTGGGCCCGAAACAACAGGTAGCTGCTGGTCCGGCGGTGGAACAAGTGACGATACCAGAAAAGATTCGCGAGATAGTAGGTGTCGATGCGCTCGAGACTCTCGCTTGCCGAATCGCGGCGCAACTGGCCAAGGCGCGTCGAGCAGCCGACGCTGAAGTTCTCGGCGACCAAGGCGCGCAGCCGCGGCGATTCGTCCCCGTAAGGATAGGCGAATGCCGTGACGGCTGAGCCGACGCGATCTTCGATCTGTCTCTTGGAGTCGAGAACTTCACTGGCGGCCTGTTTCCAGGGCAGCGCGGGCAAGCGGGGATGCGTAACCGTGTGGGCGCCGAAGCGGATGCCGGCGCGATGCAATTCGGCGATCCTCGACCAGCTCAGTAGCGGGCGGCTTCCTGCCGCCGATGGCTGGCCGGGCCAATCGTTGGTGCGGCCGCAATAGCCGGAAACGAGGAACACCGTGGCCGGAAAACGATACTGGCTCAAGACCGGGAACGCTTCGTGGTAGAAGTCGTCGAAGCCGTCGTCGAAAGTGAGCGCGGCGGCGGGGCCGTGGATTTCGTTGTCGCCGGCGGTGACCAGCGTTTCCAGCGGAACCACCTCGATGCCGCGGTCAAACAGGCTGCGCATCTGGCTGCGAAACGTTTCGGGCGGCAGCGCGATGACCGATGACGAGGTGTTGAGCGAATGGTAGGTGAGGATGGCTCGGTGGAAGAGTTGAGACATGCGTCAGTCGGTCTGCGAGCAAGCCTGGCCGGAGCCGAACAGGCATCCGGCAACCTCGCCGGCGGTCCAGGCAACGTAGCACAGCAGCAACAGCGGCAGGGCGAGACAGAATTCGCCGCGATGCACCTGTTTGGCCGCCACCGCACGGGCGGAGCGCACAGCCATTAGGAACGGAGTCAGCGGCGAGAATACCACGCGCGCCGCCGCGGAGCGGATACCCCCCGCCCCCCGAATCATACCGCCGAAACAGCGGCCGTGGCGGAACCGCAGCGCCAGGTAGGCGCCGAAACGGTACGGCTTGCGATGCGTCGCGACGGCATCGGGCACCTGCAGAAGCGTCCAACCCTGGCGCCGCAGGTGCTGGTGGAATTCATGCTCCCAAAAGCCGTTCGAGTAGAGCGGTTGCAGCGATTCGAGCAGCTCCCGGCGGTAACAGGCATTGTTGCCGGGCAGCGCCTGCGCGGGACCTCTGCGAAGGGGCGGCATGAGCGTGGCGTAGCGCGAAAAATAGATCGCCCAGTCCGCCAGCGAATCGCGCCGGCCGTTGGAGACGGCGCCGCCGGCGGCTCCGGCTTGGGGGTCGTCGAGCGCGGCCGCCAGCGTTTGCGGCCAGCCCGGGCTCAGCTCGCAGTGATCCTCGGTGATGGCCACGAAACGGCCCCGGGCGGCGCGGACGCCGTGAGCGCGGAGCTGGGGCACGGAAAGGCTTCCCGGAATTTCTAACAGCACCAGGCGGGGACAGAGGCGCTGCAAATCGCGGAGCGAAGCCGCCGTCGGGTCTTCGCTCGCGACCACGGCAATGATCTCAAGGCCGTCTCGATCGAGCAGCCGGCGCAGAGTGTATTCAGCCGTCTCGACGGCGCGCCGGACCGGAATGACAACGGAAAACTCCGGGGAATCGTCGGGCGGTGGCATGCTTCAGTCTGTGGACAAGCCGCGGTTCATCCGATTCTAATTGTCAGCCATTGGTTAGGCATTTTGTAACGCCAGCGGGCCGCGGCCGTTCCGAAATCGGCGAGGGCTCTGCGGATAGGCTCCGAAAACCATAAACTAGGGGATCAGACCGCCGGCGGTTTAAGAGCCGAGCCGGTGGGAAGGAAAGCATGAGCGAGTACGATCTTGTCGTCATCGGAAGCGGCCCCGCGGGACAGAAGGCCGCCATCGCCGCCTCGAAGTTGGGTAAGCAGGTGGCGGTGGTCGAGCGCAACTTCTCGATCGGCGGGGCGGCGCTGCACAAAGGAACGATTCCCAGCAAGACCTTGCGGGAAGCGGCCGCTTTTCTCTCCGGAGTACGGCTGCGCGAAATGTATGGGTCCTCGTACCGCGTTAAGGACCGCATAACCATTCAAGACCTCACCTTCCGCACCAACCAGGTCATCGAACGGGAAGTCAACATCGTACGGGACCAGTTGATTCGCAACTATGTCGATCTGATTCCGGGTACGGGCTCGTTCGTGGATCCGACCCGCATCGTGGTCACCAGCGAAGACGGCATGCGAACGCTCACCGCCGACAAGACGATTATCGCCGTGGGCTCCTCGCCCGCGCGGCCCGCCGGCATTGATTTCGACGATCAAAGGGTCGTCGACAGCGACGGGCTGCTTCGGCTTGGCGAGATTCCCCGCTCCATGACCTTTGTCGGCGCGGGCATCATCGGCTGCGAATACGCCACGATTTTCCGGACGCTTGGAACGCGGGTGACGCTGATCGACGGGCGGGCGCGTCCGCTTGACTTCATCGACGACGAGATCGAAGACGCGCTCTACTACCACATGCGTGACGAAGGCGTGCTGTTGCGCTTCAATGAGACGGTGTCGAGGGTCCAGCGCAACGGAGAGAAAGTCGTCGTCTGTATGGAGAGCGGCAAGGAGCTGACCACGGATTCGCTGATGTTCGCGGCGGGCCGCATCGGCGCTTCGACCGATCTGAACCTCGAAGCGATCGGCATTGAAACCGACGCCCGGGGCCGCATCAAGGTCGACGAGTACTACCGCACCAGCGTCGAGAACATCTACGCGGTGGGGGATATCATCGGCTTTCCCGCGCTGGCCTCGACATCAATGGAGCAGGGCCGGCTGGCGGCGCTGCACGCCCTCGGCGTG
>JBBDWJ010000230.1:0-19040 GCA_040902925.1 Bryobacterales bacterium
CTGGTATTGGGGATTTGAGATCACCAACTCGTCCCTGGTTCGGTATTCCCCGACGTCGGGGAGCACGCCGAACCCGCGCGGGTTGGGAGTTCAGAGCCAGGGCGGGCCCGGCACCAAGCTGATCAACCTGGTGATTCACGACGTAGGGACTTCGCTGTTCGAGTCGCAGCGCGCGGGCATCGAGATCTACGGGACGATCGCCTACAATTCGGGCTGGGACGGGCCCGACCGCAGCCATGGGCCGGGTTTCTATGTCCGCAACCGCTCCGGCGATCCGCAAAAAACCATCGCCGACAACATCGTCTTTCAGCACTACCGCCAGGGGCTGCAAGGCTACGGGTCGTTCGACAACGTGTTCAGCAATTTCCTGGTGGAAGGAAATGTGTTCTTCAACAACGGCATCGGGCGCGGCGGTTTCCATCGCAACCTGATGTTCGGCAACGAAAACACCGACCATCGCGACAACGTGTTCCGCAAGAACTTCACCTACTTTTCCGCCGGAACCGGAGCGGGGTCCAACACTCTGGGCAGCGCCGCGGGCGGCTGCCGCGGCTTGAAGCTGCTTGGTAATATCCTCGCTCATGGCCCCGACAGGTCGGCCCTCGAAATCAACAACTGCGAAGACCTGGAGATCGCCGGGAATCTGCTCTATGGAGCAACTTCGCAAGGCCTTCCCGATGGCGGCATGCACGCCGGCGGGGAGGAATTTCGAGCGGCCTTTCCTGCGAATGCCTACCACGGAGCAGGCTTGAGCCGGCCGCGGGGGGTGATGATGTTTCTTCGCCCCAACCGCTATGAACCCGGCCGCGCGCATTTGATCGTTTACAACTGGGATCTGCTGCCCGTGGTCCTCGTGGATCTCGGCTCGCTGCCGATTCGTGCCGGCGACCGCTACGAAATTCGCAACGTGCAGGACTACTTTGGTTCGCCCTTGCGCGGTGTCTACCGAGGCGGGGCGATCGATGTTCCGATGACTGGCTGGCGGACCGAACCTCCGATTGGATTTACGGCGGAGCGGCTGCCAGCGACTTTTCCTGAATTCGGCGTCTTCGTCGTGACCTGGGCGAAGGCGGCGGAAGCAGGCCGGGTACGGGGCCGTTAATCGGTTGATCCGTTGATCGGTGAAACCGTTCAGCGCCCGGGGTCATCGCCGCAGGCGATCCGAGCCCCACCCGCGAGGGCGGGGTCCACTTTTGGTATAACCCGGGCACATAGGTAACAGCACAGCCAAGCAAATAGGTAACACTTTTCTCCGATTCCCCCTTGAACACCCGGTTTTTTGCGAATTAGTGGGAGTGGTCGCACGCTCGCGCATGGGGCTCGGATCGCTTCGCGATATCCTGGTTCTGAAGTCGTGCGTACTGGCGGACCGGGCCGGTTCGCTACTCCAACCCGCGAGTAAACCGGTTGACGACCTTGCTGAACAACAGCGCCACCACTCCGGCTCCCCCGACCAACAAGGCCACGTTCCAGAACAGTTCGGTCGGCGCGAGCTGCTCGAGCTGGCCTGCAAACAGGCCGGCGAAGAGATTGCCTAAAGCCGCGGCGATGAACCATACGCCCATCATTTGGCCGACGCGGCCGCGCGGCGCCAGCTTGGTCATCGACGACAACCCCACCGGCGACAGGCACAACTCTCCGGCCGTGTGGAGGAAGTAAGTCACCACCAGCCAGCTCATCGACACGCGGCTAGTCACGCTGGCGTTCGCCGATCCCCAGGACAGAACAAAAAACCCCATCGAGAGCCCTAGCAGCCCCAGACCGAACTTTGTCGGAGCAGAGGGGTGCGCCTTGCGCTGCGCCAGCCAGGTCCAGAGAAAACCGAAGACGGGGGCCAGGACAATGATGAGCACCGGGTTGACGTTTTGCAGCCAGCTTGCCGGCATCTCCATGCCGCCAACCATTCTGTCGGTGAGGTCGCGCGCAAACAGATTCATCGACGAGCCGGCCTGCTCAAAGCCCGACCAGAACACCGCCGCCAGCAGGTAGAGCCAGATAATGACTCCGAGGCGTCCTTTTTCAACCGGAGTCAAACCACCGGCGACGAACAGATAAAGGAAGAAGAGTGCGCTGACGACAAGAATCCCGTATCCAAGCATCGTCGCCAGTTCCTGGATGGTGATCACCAGGGTTCCCGACCACATTGTGAACGTGAGGATGGCAAGCAGGGCCGCCACCACTGCGGCTACTGTCGAGGCCGTCCTTCCCCGGCGGCTCAGCGCTTCCGGTGAATCATCCGACTTCAACTCGCCAGCGCCGCCGAGATATTTCCCTCCAAACCTGTACTGGATGAGGCCCAAGACCATGCCGATGCCCGCCAGAGAAAATCCCCAGTGGAAGTTGTAGCCTTCGCCGATCAGTCCGCAGAGAATGGTGCCCAGAAACGCGCCGAGGTTGATGCCCATGTAGAAAACGGAAAACCCGGCATCCCTCCTGGCGCCGCCCTCGGGGTAGAGATCACCGACCATGGCGCTGACATTCGGCTTCAGAAGGCCGGTGCCGATGACGATGAGCGTCAGCCCGAGGTAGAAGGTCGGCAGCATCGCTATCGCCATCGAAAAATGTCCCGCGGCGATGATGCAGCCACCTACGAAAACGGCCTTGCGCTGTCCCCATAGCTTGTCGGCGATCCAGCCGCCGGGAAGCGCAACCAGGTAAACCAGCGCCGTGTAGAGACCGTAGATCGCCGTGGATTTCGCGACGTCGAAGCCGAGGCCCGGGTTCACCCCCGCCAGCGGGGCTGTCATGAATAAAATCAGCAGGGCGCGCATTCCGTAGTAGCTGAAACGCTCCCACATTTCCGTGAAAAACAAAGTAGAGAGCCCGCGCGGATGCCCAAACCAGACGGCCTGCGGCAGACCCCCTGCCGGGACGGTTGCCTTTTCAGCTCGAGTGCGAGGATGGTTGGTCATAGGTGCACTTGGTGGCTCTCGGTTGGTGCTCGATTTCCGCGACCTCTCGCTTGGCGTAGCGCCCGGAAGGGTCGCCAAATGCCGCCAAACATGCCAACCGGCGCGCGGCGGCCGTCTGAAGCGTACCCGATTATATCCTTAGCGTCCAGCAGGCCACGGAGAAATGAGCGCCGCCGGGCAGCGGCGAAGCGGAAAGGTACGCCGGCTACGCCGCCGCCGGGTTTTCAGCGTCCGAGGCGGTGTGAGAAGATGATGAATCGCCCACCGGCTTGGATTCAAAACCCAAAGCATCTCCTCCGGCTCGATGACGGTCGATGAGTACCCCTTTGTTGAACACGAAGCCTGAGGAGGTTCCTCCCGTCCCTCCCAAGCTAGGTGTTCTGGCGGCGACCTTCCGAGCCTTTCACTACCGCGACTTCCGGCTGATGTGGGGCGGCGCGTTTACGTCCACCAGCGGCGCGTTCGTTCAGGAAGTGGCCCAGAGCTGGCTGGTCTACACACTCACCGATTCGGCTTTTCTGCTCGGCCTGACGGCGTTCCTCAATGGCGCGCCCATTCTGCTGTTCTCGCTGCTCGGGGGCGTGGCCGCTGACCGCGTTGACCGCCGCAAACTGCTGCTCGGCTCGCAGTACGTCCAGATGACCAGCGCTTTTGTGCTGGCGGCGTTGCTGTGGATGGACATGATCGAGGTCTGGCATATCATGGCGGCCGCATTCGCGACTGGCGTGGGCCAAGCCTTCGGCGGGCCGGCCTACCAGGCCCTGATTCCATCGCTAGTCGACCAAGAGGATTTGCCGAACGCGATCGCGTTGATGTCGATCCAATTCAACCTGGCGCGCGTTGTAGGACCGGCGATCGGCGGCATTGCGTTTACCGCGTTAGGCGCCGAGGCGTGTTTCTTCATTAACGCCCTGACCTACCTGGCCGTGATTTTCTCGCTGTTCGTGATCAACGTGCGGTTCGTTCCAAAGAAAAGCGAGGTCCGTGTTCTGCACAGCCTCAAGGAAGGCCTCGGTTTCGTGTTTCGGCATCATTCCATGCTGGCGCTGGTGTGGTTGTCCACGGTGACCGCGTTCTTTGCCGTGCCCACGATCACCCTGCTGCCTGTTTTCGCGCGTGAAACCTACGGGCTAGGCGCCCAGGGCTATGGCACGATGATGTCGTTTTCCGGCGCCGGGGCCGTGTGTGGCGCGCTGTTCGTAGCCTGGCTGGGCAACATACCGCGCAAGGGCTGGACGTCGCTGGTCATGCAGGTTGGCCTCGGGTTGGCGACGATCGGGTTCGCCATGAGCACGCATCTTTGGGCGGGATGTTTCTTCGTGTTTCTGGCCGGCGGCGCCGTGCTGGCGGTCTTCGCGCTGCTGAACTCGCTGGTGCAACTGCTCTGCCCTGAGGAGATGCGCGGGCGCATCATGAGCGTCTATCACACGGCCTTTCGCGGCGCGATGCCGCTGGGGAACCTCGCCGCCGGCTCGCTCGCCAGCCGCTTCGGTGCACCGCTGGTTGTTTCCGTCAATGCCGTGCTGCTGATGCTGATCGCGGGCTGGTATCTGATCAAAGACAAGCAGGTCATCCGCCTGTAGTTGCGGCCAACCACGTCGAAGAGGCGCCGCCCACTCCTTCGGGTCGTCACCAAAAGGTCCGTTCAAGAGAACAACAACGCCAAGCAATTCAGTGGCGTTGACCCCCGTCAGGCAGTCCACTTGATCTGACCATGGTCATTGACCATGGTACGATTTAGAGTAGGAGCCGTTGGTGGAAGAGATCGCTATTTCGAAGTTCAAAGCCACCTGTCTGGCCGTCTTGGAGCAGGTGCGGCGGACGGGCCAGCCGGTTCGTGTTACCCGCTTCGGCAAGCCCGTGGCGGAAATTGTCCCGCCGGCTCCGCCTAAAGCCCAGGGAAGCTGGATTGGATCGATGGTGGGGACCGGACAGATCCTCGGCGACATTGTCGCGCCGGCATCCGCCGAGTCGGATTGGGAGGTGCTGCGCGATTGAGACTCCTCCTCGACACGCACATTTGGATCTGGAGCATGTTGGATCCTTCGCGGCTCACCCCCACCGTGAAAAATGCAATCAACGACGCCGCGAACGAAAGGTGGATTTCTCCGATCAGCGTTTGGGAGCTTACGATTCTTTGCGGCAAAGGAAGAGTCGCGTTGAATGACCCGCTCGACGTCTGGGTTGAGCACGCGGCAAGATCTTCTCCGTTTCGCTTGGCGCCGCTGAACATCGAAGTTGCCCTGGAAACGGCCAGGGTCGATCTGCCTCACTGCGACCCCGCCGACGCGTTTCTGGCAGCCACAGCCCGCGTGTTCAACCTGACGCTTGTGACCGCCGACGAAACACTCATCGCGGCGCGCAACGTGCCGACTCTGGCGAATCGCTAAACGCTCCTCAAGATCCGTACAAGCGAGGAGTTACAGGCAGTCATCCCCAACTGCGGAAGCGGCCGCGGCTCTGCCTATATTTCCACTTCCTGCTCATTTCCGAGCGGGCCGCGCTACCATGAGGAGACCGTGACGTTGACGCCTCTCAGTTCGCGGCTGCGGGCCAGATCGTACTTGCTCGCTGGTGTCTGCTTGCTCGCCTCCTGCCTCTGTCCTTCCGTCTCGGCCGTCACTGTCGAAGTTCACAACCCGCAAGGCGGTGTTCACGTCAAGATCGACCCCAGCCCGCGGTTGCGGGTCGAGGGTTTGGGCGCCAACCGTCCCGCCGGACGCGATGACATCAAAACCACCCGCATGGGTGAGCGGATTATCGTTCGCTGTGAGCCGGCCGATGGCGAGCCGATCGATCTCGAAGTGCAGGTTCCGCTGGGATTCCTGCTCGAAGTCACGACGAAAAGCGGCGAAATCTGGATCGAAGGCATGGTGCGCCGCGCGAACATCGAGACCGAGACAGGCAGCGTGCGCCTCAACGTGCCGTGGCGAGCGACCCGTGTGCGGCTGGATTCCGACCAGAAACCCAAGGACGTCGTGACGCCGCGCGGGCTGAAGTTCTCGACCGGCATGGTCAACTTTGACGCCAACCGCAAAGTGTGGAGGCTGCGCGACGACCTCGGAGACCGCAGCCTGATTTACGGCGAGTTGCGGATTCGCGCGCAAGCCGCGGGCAAGGTCACCCTCGAGGATTTTGCGATCCCCAACGACTGGCCGCTAAAAATGCCGTGGCAAGCGGCCGACGTCTTGGAAGACATTCTGCGCGGCCGCCCGGCGATAGCCACGGAGTCAGCACCAGACGCGTCTGCCGCGCCAGTGGCCGCCAGCGACCCGCCGGCGTTGCCTGTTGAGCCGGTGCTGCCCGGCGAGGAAGAGGCCGCGCTGTTTCGCTCTGACGTCCGAATGGTCAGCCTGACGGTTACGGCAACGGACAAGTCCGGGCGGCCGTTGACCGGCCTGAAGCCTGACGATTTTCGCGTTGTCGAGGACGGCGCCGCCCAGAAGGTGACTTTTGCAGGTTCCGATGATGTCCCTTTCAATCTAGCCATTCTGCTCGATCTGAGCGGCAGCACACGGCCGGATCGGGAAGCCATGCGTTCGGCGGCCGCGCAATTCGTGAAGCTGCTGGGCCCGCAGGATAAACTCGCGATTTACGCTCTCGCCGGCGGTATGTTTCACGTTGTCTCGGAGCTGACGGCGGATCGTGAAAGGCTGATCGAGACGATTGCGCGATTACCGTCGGTGTCGGGCGCTTCGCCGCTCTATGACACGATGGTGCTGGCCTACGCGGAAGAACTCCGCCAGCGGCCGGGTGAGCGCAATGGGCTGATCGTGATCAGCGACGGCATCGACAACCAACTGAGCCGTCAGGAAGCTCCGTCGAAAATCAACTTCAAAAGCCTGGTGAAGGCGGCGGGCGAGATGGACGCACTCATCTACCCCATCTTCCTGCTCTCGGGTGAGCGGTTCGGGCGGGGCTGGTCAGCCCGAGCCCGTGAACGCATGGAGCGGCTTGCGGATGCTTCTGGGGGACGGCTATTTCCCGCCGCGTCGATCGACGACCTGGAACCGGTCTTCCCCGAGTTAGCCCAGGAACTGCGCAGCGTCTACAGTGTCGCTTACTACCCGGAGAACCAGCAGTTCGACGGCAATTGGCGCAAAGTCACGGTTGAGGTCGATCGTCCCGGGGTAGTGATCCGGGCGCGGCTGGGCTACTTCGCGCGTTGACCGCGCGGGAGATCCGAGCATCCGCTTTGCGGCCGACCGTTCGGGCAGTGCCGTCGCCCTGGTCTAGGACCCAACCGCGTACCCTGATCCCGGCATCCGTCACATACCCATCGCCAAAGCCACAAAGGTTCTCACGCCGACGCCACTCGGGCCTTTCGGCAGGTAAGGCTTGGCGTCGTCGATCCAGGCGGTGCCCGCGATATCGAGGTGAACCCAAGGCGTGGGGTCCGCGAATTGCTTGAGAAACATCGCTGCCGTGATGGCGCCGCCCGCGCGGCTCCCTATGTTGGGCAGATCGGCGATGAGGCTCTTGAGCTGGTCTTTGTATTCGTCGTCCAGAGGCATCGGCCACATCTTTTCGCCGCTCGCTTCCGCCGCCGCAAGAACCCGGTCCCGCCAGGAATCCTCGTTGCTGAAAAGGCCGACGCGTTCGTGGCCCAGGGCGACCGAAATCGCTCCGGTCAGTGTCGCGGCGTCCACCAGATGGGTGCAGCCCTGCTGCCTCGCGTAGGTAAGGGCGTCGGCCAGGATCAGCCTTCCTTCGGCGTCGGTGTTAAGCACCTCGACGGTCTTGCCCGACATGGTGCGAACCACATCGCCCGGGCGTTGCGCCTGGCGCCCCGGCATATTTTCGACCGCCGGTATGACCGCGGTCACGGCGATCGAGGGTTTCAAAGCCGCCAGCGCCTGCATCGCGCCGAGCATGGCCGCGCCGCCCGCCATGTCGTACTTCATCTTGTCCATGTCTTGGGCGGGTTTGATGGAAATTCCGCCGGTATCGAACGTTACGGCCTTTCCCACCAGGCCCAGATGCGCGCCGCTATCGTTGGGCCTTTCGGGCTGATAGCGCACGACGATGAGCACTGGCGGCTCCGCGCTGCCCTGCGCCACACCCAGCAGGGCGCCCATTTGCAGCTCGTCGAGCCGGTCGCGGCGCAGCAGGTCGATCTCCAAGCCGGCGGCCGACGCCATATCCGCGGCCTCGACGCCCAGAGTAGTTGGCGGCAGGCGGTTGCCTGGCTCGTTCACGAGCCTGCGCGTGAAATTCTGCGCCTCGGCGATGATCCGGCCACGCTCCAGACGTGCCTCATGAGTTAATTCCGCCAGGATGCAGACCTCTTCCAATACAGCCCGCGCTTTTTCTTCGGTCTTGTAGGCGTCTGGCTCGTACGCCGCCAACACGGCCCCTTCGGCCATAGCCTGCACCTGCGCGCCGGCCTCCAAACGACCCGCGGGAACCAGCGCCAGCCGCTTTACCCCCTTGGCTTTCAACTCCCGGACGGCCACCCCAGCAACCTGCCGCAGCCGCGCCAAGGTAAACTCCTCGCGCTTGCCGCCGCCGATCAGCAGCAGGCGGCGGGCCCGGAAGCCACTGGGGCGGTGAATGAGCGCTGTCCGCAAAGCCTTGCCGGTAAATTCCTCGCTGTCGTAAAACTCCCCGATCAGGCCCTGGGTTCGAGCGTCGTAGAGGCTACCCGGGTTGGGGTCGTCCGATGTCGCTTCGAACAACACTAGCGCCAGTGCGTCAGCCTCGACGATCTCGGGTTTTTCATGAACCAGACGTGCTTTCATAGGAGTACCTATTGTAGGTAACTCCACATATCCACCGGTGGTATGCCGAATCAAGCGCCAAAAACTGTGCCAGGACCGATCAATCCTGACGGCCGAGCCGTCTGTTGCGCAACGGGAAGTCGTAGAATAGATGGGCGATGAACGAGTCTGAACAGCAATCGCCGGCTCGCGTGCTGATTGTCGACGACGAAGACGACCAGCGCCGGGCGATGGCGAGTTTGGTTTCCTCCTGGGGCTTCAGCGTCCAGACGGCCGGCGACGGCCAGGATGCGCTCGAAAAGCTGGTGTCTTTTCCGGCGCACGTGCTGGTCACCGACCTGAGCATGCCGCGCATGGACGGCTATCAATTGCTCACGCACTTGACGGGCCAGGGCGGCGCGCCGACGGCGATCGTTGTGACGGCCTTCGGCGGCATTGAAAACGCCCTCAAGACGATTCACGAGCTGGGTGCGTTCTGGTTTCTCGAAAAACCCATCAAGCCGAATGAGATGCGCGCGCTGCTCGAGCGGGCGGCGCTGCAAGGCAGGCAGGCGGAAGAAGTCGACCGGCTGCGGCGGCAGTTGAGCTACCAGGGCCTGCTCGAAGGGCTGGTGGGCCACTCGACCGTGATGCAGCAGGTGTTCTCGATCATCCGCCAGGTCGCCCCCAGCAAAGCGGCGGTGCTGATTACCGGCGAGAGCGGCACCGGCAAGGAGCTGGTGGCGCGCGCGGTCCACAATTTGAGCCCGCGCAAGGCCGGCCCGTTCGTGGCTATCAATTGCGCTGCGATGCCCGAATCGCTGATGGAAAGCGAGCTGTTCGGCCACGAAAAGGGCGCCTTCACCGGCGCCATCCAGCGGAGCTCGGGTTGCTTCGAGCTTGCCGACTCCGGCACCCTGCTGCTCGACGAAATCGGCGATATGCCGATCGGAACCCAGGCCAAGCTGCTGCGCGTGCTAGAGGATTCCCGTGTTCGCCGGCTGGGCGGGAAAACCGAGCTGGATGTTGACGTGCGCGTCGTCGCCGCCACCAACAAGAACGTCGACGAGTCGGTTTCGAAGGGCGAATTGCGGGAGGATCTCTACTATCGCCTGAACGTGTTTCACATTCACCTGCCCGCCCTACGCGCCCACAAGGAAGACATTCTGCCGATCGCCGATGCCCTGCGCGACGACCTCAACCGCAAGCACGACTGCCGGGTAACCGATTTTCACCCCGAAGTGATGGAGAAGTTCCGGCGCTACAATTGGCCGGGCAACGTGCGTGAGTTGCGCAACGTGGTCGAGCGCGCCGTGATCCTGGCGGGGGAAGGCACCATTTTGCCGAGCCACCTCATCGGCGACTTTGGCGACGGCCAAAAGAGTCCGAACGCGCCGCCGAGCGATCCCGACATGGTGCAACTACCGGTTGGCACCACCGTACGGGACGCCGAGAAAAAGCTCATCCTGCAAACTCTCGAGCACACCGGCAATAACAAGACCAGGGCGGCGCAAATTCTGGAAATCAGCCTCAAGACGTTGCACAATAAACTGAAAGAGTACGGGACGAGCTAGAACGGGTAGTGGGGCGCGTGCGTTTGAAGTTTTCGCGCTCGCCGGCCCGCCGAACCAGGCGCTGGCTTGCCCGGCGATTCGCCATGTCTCTCAAGACGAGGCTCCGCATTTCGATCGTGGCGCTGGTCGTGATTGTCGTCACGAGCCTGTCGGTGCTGCACATTCACAGCGTCATCGAAGGCGAATTTGAAGACTCGCTGGACCGCGCCAACAACGTACTCGACCGCGTCGACCTCTCCAACCGGATCAAAGGCCAGATCGAGCGCCGCGTTCTCGAACAGCAAACCCTACAGCCCTCCGAGGTGAATCTGGATGACCTGGTGGGGATGGCGACGGACATCATCGAGGCCGACAAAGACCTCACGACGATGCTCGAGCAGGTGATGGCAACCTCGGATTCCATCATTGAGATCGTGGTCACCGGCGAAGACAATCGTATTTTGGCCAGTTCGCAGCTTGATCGCCAGGGACAACGCGTGCCGCCGCTGCCGAGTTTCAGCGACGACTTTGCCAAGAAAAGCTTGTGGACCAAGCTCAACGAGGTTTTCTCCCAGAGCAAGAATTACGAGGTGGCCGGGCCGCTGGCTTTCGAGGGCCAGCAGGAACCCGTCTTCACCGTGCGGGTCATCGTGAACTCGGTGTTGTTGCGCGGCCAGGTTCAACCGCAACTGGAGAACCTCGCTGTCGTGCTGGCGATTTCGTTGGTGCTTTCGGTTCTTCTGGCCATGGTGGCCTCGAACCTGGCCTTCCGCCCGCTGGCCCGCATCGGCGACACCATCGACCGCATCGCGCGCGGCGAGGAGGCGGCGGCGCTGCCCCGCAAGCAGGCCAAAGAGGTCGCGGCCGTCGAATCGAAACTTACTCTGCTGGGCAGACAATTTCGCGGCGCGCAGGCCTCGGCGCTGGAGTTGCGGGCGAACATCGATCAGCTTCTGGACCGCATGGAGGATGCGGTTCTTTTGTTCGGCCGGGATAACCGTCTGATGATGGCCGGCAGCGGCGCCGAAAGGCTGCTGGGAAGCGGCCGCTGGGTCATGATGGGCAAAACCCTCGAAGAGATCTTTCCCGGCGACACGGTGCTCGGAGCCGTTGTTCAGAGCGCCGTTCATCTGCGCCGCGAGGTGAAGGACCATCCGATCGAGCTCGAACGCGAGGGCATGCCGCCCATCCGATTGACGGTTACCGTCGAACTGATCGAGGATTTCCCGCGCCACGAGCGCCTCGGCACGCTGTTGCGGCTGCGGGACGCCGATCCCCGCCGCCAGATCGCCTCGCAACTCGACATCTCGACGCGCCTGGCAGCCATCAGCGAGCTGACCAGCGGCGCCGCGCACGAGATCAAGAACCCGCTGAACTCGATCGCGCTGCACCTGGAAATCCTGAAGTCCAAGCTCGACGGCGTCTCCCCCGGCGGCGAGGAAATCGAAGTGATTACTCGCGAGATCTCGCGGCTCGATCGGGTTGTGAAGACGTTCCTTGATTTTCAACGGCCGGTCGAATTGCAAGTGGGCAGCGTCGATCTGGTCGCGCTGGTCAACGAAGTTGCCGCTCTCGTGCGGCCGACGGCGCAGGCACTCGATATCAGCATCCAGGTCGAGATTCCGCCGGCCGAGGCCATTATGCAGGGTGACCGCGACCTTCTCAAGCAGGCCTTGCTCAATATCGTGACCAACGGTGTGGAGGCCATGAAGGACGGCGGCGGCTTGCTTGAGATCGGCGTACGCGCGGTTCGCGGCGACTGGTTCGTTTCGGTGCGCGACGAGGGACACGGCATTCCCCAGGACTTGCGCAACAAGATCTACAAGCTTTATTTCACGACCAAGGGAAAGGGCTCTGGCATCGGGCTGGCGATGACTTTCCGGGTCGTTCAATTGCACGGTGGTACAATTGATTTCGCGAGTGAACCGGGCAAAGGCACGGAGTTTCGGCTGTGGTTTCCTGCTGCCCAAGAGGCGCGGCGGCAGGCTCTTCCAGCAGGTTCAGCGGCTCCAGATGCCTAATTACTTTCAGGCGTTTACGCCCTTTCGGAGGGTGTTTCGCGTTTAGAGGCTTGCATGGCGGATGCCGTGAGGCAGGCTCTCGCCCCGGCTCAGGTTTGGGTCGTATGAATCCGCAAGCGAAGTGCGTTTTCGAACGTAGCGCCAACTGGCGGCGAAGGCGCCGCCTCGCGTCTCTGCCCGGTGGCGTGTTGGCGCTCGTTGCCCTGGTCGTGTCGATCGTGCCCTTAGGTTCCTGCCGGTCCAAACAGGCCGCGGGAGCCCCACCCGCACCAGAACCACGGATCTCCCGGTCGCAGCGGCCGGCGCAACCACCTTCTTCGAACCCGGTCTCCGAGCCGCAGACGGTGGCCGAGTTACCCAGTCCGCAACCTGTGCCGCCGGAAGCGGTTCCCGAAACACCGGGTCCGCTGGTCGCCCAGCCCGAGGAGCGCGCCAGCAGCCAGCCGGAACCAACTCGTCCCCGGCCGGTACCCACAGCGCCCCCTGTGAGCAGCGAATCGACGGCGACGCCCGAGGCCTCTGCCGCGCCGCTGCCCCAGCTAGGGCAGATTCTGAGCCCCGCGCAACGCAGCCAGTACGAACAGTTGATTGATGAAGCCATCAATCGGGCGCGGGATCGTCTCAAGGTCGTGGCGGCTTACAGCGCTCGATTGAACGAGGAACAGCACACGACGATCAAACGGATTCAGGCCTTCATCCAGCAGGCGGAAGACAAGCGCAAGCAGGATCTCACCATCGCCAAGAGTCTGGCCGACCGTGCGCTGCTGCTGGCTGAGGATCTCGCTAAGAACTTCAAGTAAGGCGATCGCCGGATCGATGTTGGCGCAACAACGAACGTACAAGTGTAGGCTGAGGGGATGGCAGCGCTGCAAACCCTGACCGAAGTCAGCTCGGGTGCCGGAAACCAGCGCCGCCTCTGGTCGATCATCGGCGGTCGCGGAAAGCCCCGGTCGCCGCGCAAGGAATTGCTCGGTGTCGACGTCGGATCCGCCCTGATCAAAGCGGTGTTGCTTTCCCAACAGCAAGATCAGCTTACTCTCAAACAAGCCGTGCTGGCCCCGACCCCACCGGGGGTGGTGACCAATGGGGAGATGACCGACGCGATCAGCGTCGCCGGCTGCCTGCGGAAGCTGTGCAAGGATCATCACCTCAAGACCCGCCAGGTTGCCGTGGCGGTTTCGGGCGAGAAGGTCTATGCCCAAATCGAGAGTCTGCCGAGGGAGTTTGAGGAGGGTCTGGACGAGTTCATCCAAAACGCGATGATGAAGGTCATCCCCTACTCCATCGATCGCGCGGCGTTTGACTACGAGCGGCTTCCGGCAGCCGACGCTTCCAGCCCGACCGTTCTCTGGGTGAGCTCGGTTGCCGATCAGGTGGAGTGGGCGCGGGAGGCCATTACGCTGGCCGGCAAGGTCCCCGCGGTGGTTGACGCTCAAGCGTGTGCGCTGGCGAATGCGTACGCCTTCAATCACAAGCCGCCACCCGGCGAGGTGGCTGTTCTGCTCCATGTCGGGCCGCGGCAAATGACCCTCGCGCTGCTGCGGGGCGCGACGCTGCTATGTGCGCGCGACGCGACGCTTTCCCGGGACCATGGCGAACCTGAGCCCAATCGCGCCGCCGATCTTGTCGTGGCCGAGCTGGAGCGCCGCTGGGATTTGTTGTTGCAACAAGCAGCCCCTGCGCAGCCTGCGAAGTTGTTTGTTTCCGGGGGCGCGGCGCAATCGGCCGAACTTCGCCAGGCACTGCTGGAGTGCTCCGGGTTGCCGGTGGAAGAGCTGAATCCGTTTCGCGAGATTTCGTTTGCGCCGGACAGCGAGCCCGGGAGAATCGCGGTTGAGCATCGCTCGACTCTGGCCGTGGCCGTCGGATTGGCGCTGCGCGGGTTGGAAGACCTATGATCCGGGTGAACCTGCTTCACAACCGTAGGGAAGGTATGCAAAGGCTTACGGCAGAACCAGGCGGCGCGTCGGCGTTTATTTCCGGGAAGGAAGTCCTGCTGGCGGCGGTGTTTCTGGTGCTCGGCGGCGCCATTCTTTGGTATGTGTTGACGAACAGCGCCACGCCGGACACCGAGGCCATCGCGTCGGCGGAGGTCTCGCCTTCCGGCGACGGCTTGTCAGCGACGCCGCCGGATCTCGAGATAAACGCGCCGCAAGCCGCGGCTGCCGAGCCTGTGCATGACGCCGGCGATTCCGAAACGCCGATTCTGGAAACCACGGCCGCGGAAACCACAACCACGAAAAGCGCTTTCGTGAAAAATCCGGCGCACGATACCGTCGCGCAGGCCAACGCCGCTTCCCCCAAAGCGCCGGATCTGTCCGGGGCGCAGGAATCGGCTCCGCCCGCGTCTCTCCGGGACTCTTCGCCGACGCCTGCCGCAGTCCCGCCGGTTTCGCCTCCGAGTTCGCTACCGCCGTCGCAGCCAGTTCCTGGTTCTCCAACAGCGGCGTCCACCGGTCGCCCCGATGCCAATTCCAGCGGCCTCAGCGCGCCGGCCGGAGCGGTGCTGCTGAGCGGAGTCAACGTCCTGGACGTGGCTGGAGGGCTGCAAATCTTCGCTGCTACCAACAGGCGCCCCGAATACAAGCTTTTCCGGGTCGAAAACCCGAATCGGATCGTCATCGACATGCCGGGTACCTGGATGGAAATTCCGCGAGACGGGCGCGAGCAGCAGGTGTCCCACTCGATCATCCAACAAATCCGGGTTGCTCAAAACCAGTTGGACCCGCCGATGGTGCGGCTGGTTCTGGAAGTCAGCTCTTTTCCCGATCTCGAAGTGGTTCCGCGCGACGATGGGCTGACGATAAGCGTGCCTGGTGAGTGAGACGGTGGGGCGGAGAATCGCGGACCAGGACGGCCACGTAGCCACGCAGGCCAGCCGGCTCAATAAGTTACGCCAGTTTCTGGCGGCGCAAGACGACTTAGCTTTTCTTATTTCCGGGCTCCCCAACGTCCGTTATCTCACTGGTTTTTCCGGCAGCAGCGGCTACTTACTCGTTACTCCAGATAACGTCACCCTGTTTACCGACGGGCGGTACGAGATCCAAGCTCGCCAGCAAACTCGCGGAATCGAGATCCTCGTTTCAACGAGTAATGTTCTGAGCAGCGTCGTCGAAGAACTGCGGCGACGCCGCATTCGACGGCTGGGATTCGAGCGCAACCGGACCTCCTACCAGAGTTATGAGTTCCTGCGCCGGGAATTGCGCGGCAGGAAATTTGTCGGCTTGGATGGCATCGTGGAGCAGCAACGAGCTGTCAAGGGTCCTGAGGAGCTGAGCCGAATCCGCGCTGCCGTCGAACTAAACTCGCGGGCTTTTGATCTGGCGTGCGGCAAGGTACGCCCCTCGTGGACCGAGGTGCGCTTCGCGGCCGAGATCGAGTACCAGATGAAATTGCTGGGCGCCAGCAAGCCCGCCTTCGACACAATCGTGGCGAGCGGAGCGCGGTCCGCGCTGCCGCACGCTTCGCCGCAGCCGGTTCGGTTGGAGCGGGACGCCCCAATCGTCGTCGACCAGGGTGCTATACTCGATGACTATGTGAGTGACATGACACGTCTTGCGTGTCTTGGCCGTCTTCCAGGTCGCCAACGCGTTGTTTACCAGGCGGTTTGCGAGGCTCAGGCGGCGGCAATCGAAGCCGTCAAGGCGGGTGTCAAAGCTCACAGCGTGGATCGCAAGGCCCGGCAGGTTCTGAAGAAGTTCAAGCTCGACAAGGCCTTCTCGCACTCCACCGGGCACGGGCTGGGCTTGGAGATTCACGAACCGCCCCGCATCGGGCCCCGCGAGGATGTCCGGCTGCTGAGCGGAATGGTCATTACCATTGAGCCCGGCGCTTATTTGGAAGGGGTAGGAGGCGTCCGCATCGAGGACGTCGTGGTGGTAACGGCAACCGGCTGCGAAGTTCTGACCAAGGCGCCGCGAGAGGTTCGCGAACTCTGAGCGGTAACGTTTTCCCGATGCCCCCCTCCACCCAGCGCGCGAAACCCAAGATGACGCTTGACGAAATCAAAGACCTCATCGAAACGGTGATCGCCAAGGACATTACCGAGTTCGAGTTCGAAAGCGGAGGGGAAAAAATCCGCATCTGCCGGGAGGGCTCTAGCCCCCGATCGAATGCCCCGCCGCCCTACGTGATCGTCACCTCGCCGCAAGTAGCGCCGGGGGCCTTCGCTCCGCAGGGGAATCCGGGAACGGCGCCACCCGCGGCTTCTTCTTCCAACGAGCAGCGCGCCCCGGAGAAGGCAGCCGAAAAAGAGGCCGAAATGCACATGGTGACCGCCCCGATCGTGGGAACGTTCTATGAAGCATCGTCGCCGGGCGGGCCCGCGCTCGTCCAGGTCGGCGACAAGGTGCAGGCCGGCCAGGTGCTCTGCATCATCGAAGCGATGAAGCTGATGAACGAGATCGAGGCCGAAGCCAGCGGCGTCGTCAAGAAGCGGTTTGTCTCCAATGGCCAGCCGGTGGAGTACGGCGAGGCGCTGTTTGCGATCGACACCCGCGGCTAGCTCAAGCCCATGTTCCAGAAGGTTCTCATTGCCAACCGCGGCGAGATCGCCGTCCGTGTCATCTCGGCATGCAAGGACCTCGGCATCCGCACCGTCGCGGTCTACTCGGAAGCAGACCGCGGCTCGCTGCACGTCCGCTACGCCGATGAAGCGCTTTGTATCGGCCCTCCGCGCAGCGCCGACAGCTATCTGAACATCCCCGCCGTCATCAGCGCGGCCGAAATCACCGACGTCGACGCGATCCACCCCGGCTACGGATTTCTGGCTGAGGACCCGGGTTTCGCGGAGGTGTGTGAGGTTTCCGGGATTAAGTTCATCGGCCCCCGACCTGACGTCATCCGGATGATGGGCGACAAGGCGCAGGCCCGGCGCATCGCAAAAAAGGCCGGGATCCCCATCGTTCCCGGCACGGAAGATCCCGTCAAGAGCGTGGATGACGCGCGCAAGTGGGCGCAGGAAATCGGGCTGCCGGTGATCGTCAAAGCGGCGGCCGGCGGCGGCGGGCGCGGCATGCGGGTCGTTCGCAGCCTCGACAAGATCGAAGAGTTGTTCCACCAGGCGCAGCACGAGGCCGCGATCAGCTTTCATTCCTCCGAGGTCTACATCGAGAAATTCATCGAGCGTCCGCGGCATATCGAGTTTCAGGTGCTCGGAGAGGAAAACGGGAAGTGCGTTGCGATCGCCGAGCGCGAATGTTCGATCCAACGGCGTCATCAGAAACTTCTCGAGGAAGGTCCATCGCCCAGTCTGGATGCGGCAACGCGCAAGCGCATGTGCGACATCGTCGGCAAGGCGCTTACCGAGATCGGTTACTCCAACGCCGGTACGGCCGAGTTTCTGATGGATGAGAAGGGCGACCTCTACTTCATCGAGCTGAACGCCCGCATTCAAGTCGAGCATACCGTCACGGAGGCGATTACGGGCATCGATCTGGTGCAGAGCCAGATCCTTCTCGCGGCGGGCGAGCGGCTCGACGCGGTGCTGCCCGAGAAAATCGAGATCAAGGGGCACGCTATCGAGTGCCGTATCAATGCCGAGAATCCCAAGACGTTTGTGCCCTCGGCGGGGCGCATTTCCCAACTCGTGACGCCGGGCGGCATCGGCGTGCGGGTCGATACGGCAGCCTATTCGGGCTGGTTTGTTCCGCCTTACTACGACTCGCTTGTCGCGAAGCTGATCGTCCACGGCAAAGACCGTGAGCAGGCGATTGCCCGGACTCGCAGGGCCCTCGATTTCTTTTCTATCGAGGGGATTCATACATCGATCTCGCTGCATCAGCGGATTCTCGCTGACCCTGAATTTCTGGCGGGCCGCTACGATACCCACTTCATCGAGCGCATGAACAGCAATCGCGCCGCTGTATAACTCGGGCCGCCGTGTAGCTCGGGCTGCCGCGTAGCTGGTAGCTGGGGTTTCCCGTGTAGCTGGGGTTTATGGAAGGGCCCGTAATGCCGGCGCTTCTGCCGGACTCACAAATTGCCGCCGGTTGGCGACGGCTGACAGGCGTGGGCGCTTGTCCTACTTGGCCAGGCACTTCGCGCCTGGAGTCATCTTGGGCGCTGCTGCCTGCTTGCACATGGATTGATGCCTGAGGGGCAGGCGCTCCTGCCCCTCGGTCCTCGCTAAATAGGCCTTGCTTTGCAACTGGCGGGCTACGGCTGGTCCGGCGGACCTTGCTCGAAGATCTTATCGAGCCCGGCTACCAGCTCATCAATGTGCTGCTTTTCGATGATGTACGGCGGCAGGAAACGCAGCACGGTGTCGGCGGTGCAGTTGATGAGCAGGCCGGCTTCCTGGAGCTTGGGCACGACGGTTTTTCCGGGGACAGTGAGATTCAACCCCACCATCAGCCCCTTGCCGCGCACCTCCTTCACGAAATCGTAGTTCGCGACAAGATCGCCCAGTCGTTCTCGAAAGTAGGCGCCGGTTTCTTGGATGTGTGGCAGAAGCTCGTCCACCAGGTCCAGAAACTCGAGCGCCAGCCTGCACGCCAGGACGCCGCCTCCGAATGTGGTGCCGTGCATTCCTGGAGTGATTACCTCCGCGGCTTTCTCGTTGATCAGAATGGCCGCTAACGGCAATCCGGCTGCCAACGGCTTGGCGACGAGCGCGATATCGGGCATGATGGCGCCCGCGCCGCCTTCATCCCACCATTGATAGCCAAAGTATTTGCCGGTGCGTCCCAGGCCGCACTGGATCTCGTCGAAGATCAGCAGTGCGTCGTTCTGGCGCGCCAGCTCGGCTGCCCGCAGCGCAAACTGGCGGCTGATTTCGACGAGCCCGCCTTCTCCGAGAATCGGTTCGAAAATGATCGCTGCCGTGTTCTCATCGACGGCCGCCTCCAGCCCATA
>JBBDWJ010000231.1:0-18911 GCA_040902925.1 Bryobacterales bacterium
ACAAAGATGGCAAGGCGCCCGGCGAAAACGGTGTCGAAGGCCAACAGATTCTCCGTGATATCTGCCGCTGGCATGTCGATGAGTTCAGCTATCTCGTTCAGAAGCTGAAGTCGATTCCAGAAGGTGACGGAACCTTGCTGGATAACACGCTGGTGGTGTTTGTCCACGAACACGCCGAAGCCGGTCCCCATAAGAGTGACGGAATGATCTCGCTGGTTGCCGGATGCAAAGATCAGGTGGACCTCGGCACTCACCATCGCATCGCAGGTACAATTGGCGACCTTTACCAAACTCTGGGGAACGACGTGCTGGGCGCCGGTCTGGACAAATATCCCACGGCTCAGCGCAGGCTGAACGAAATCGTCACCTGAGGTTTTACGCGCGGTTGGGCGGGGCACTGGCCTTGCTCCACTGTTGTCTCTTCGATCAGGCCCGGCGTCGTAGCCGGTCGCCGCACAAACGCGCAGGCAGTTTGCGTTCCAACGACTATTCGATTGACTGACCTATGAGCGTGACGTTGCAATCAGCCTGGCGCCGTGTTTTCTGTTCCGCCGCGTCCTGCCGCAAGGTCTTCTTCCCGGCTGTAGTTGCGTTCCTGATTCTGGCCAACGCAGCCATCGCGGCAGCAGACGGCCCGACGTTTGCCGAGGAAAGAGAGATTGCCCTCTGGGTGCTGCGCGAAGGCGGAGCGGTCATCACCGATCAAGCGCCTGACCCGATCCGCGACCCCTTCAACCTGCCCGACGGGGACTTCCGAATCCGCGTAGTCGACCTGCACGGCGGGTTCACGACGCCTGAACAGCTCAAGCCGTTGAGCGCGCTCCGCGACGCGCGAGAGCTCTATATCCCGGCCCGCGTCTGGAGCCCCGAGAGCGACATCAAAGCCCCGTTCGCCGACGAGTCCTTCGACTTCTACAAGGACATGTCGAAGCTCGAAAAATTCCACGCCGGCTTTACCACCCTGGCGTGGCTCGACATCGGCGACGAAGGCGTCAAGCGCCTCGCCCCGCTCGCGCAGCTCAAGCACCTCCGTCTCGGGCTCACGACCATCAAAGAGCCGGCCTGTTTTGAAGCGCTTGTCAACCTGGAATCTCTCGACCTCAACGATTCGTACGTGCTCGATGACTCGCTGGCGCCGCTCGAAAAGATGAAGAACTTGCGCCGCCTCACGCTGGTGGGATCGTTGGTCACCGACGACGGGCTGGCACACCTGAGCGGACTGACGAAGATGATTGAGCTCGATCTCTATGGCATGAAGATCACGGATCGCGGAGTGGCGCACCTGCGCGACCTGAAACAGCTAACGCGCTTGAACCTGCTCGGCGCGCAAGTGACCGACGCCAGCCTCGAGATCATCTCCGGGTTTGAGAACTTGCGTGAGCTGAACCTTTACCGCAGCCGCGTGACCAACGCCGGCTTGGCTCACTTGGCCAAGCTCAAGAAGCTTCGCCTGGCCGATCTTCGCTACAGCAACGTGACCTCGGCGGGGGTTCAGACTCTCCACGAAGCGCTGCCGGAAGCAAAAATCATCTACTTCGATTCCTCGCCAGCTAACGTGTCGGAAAACCTCGAAGGTCCAGCCAAAGACACCGAGCCGGAAATCGCGGCCTGGATTCGGGCCCTCGGCGGCGAGGCGACGGTTGCCAGCGGCAGCGTGGAGAAAGTGTCGCTCGCCCGCCAGCGTTTCACCGATACCCAAACCGCCGAATTGAGGAAGCTGCCATCGCTCAAGCAACTGGATCTCGAAGCCACCGATGTCAGTGACCTCGGATTGAAAGAGATTGGCCAGCTCTCCTCTCTGGAAGAGTTGAACTTGGCTTTCACTTCCATCTCGGACGCTGGACTCCAGCATCTTTCCGGTCTTACGAAGCTGAAGCGCCTGAATCTATTGGGTACATCGATCACCGGGGAAGGGTTTTCCTTCCTGGCGCGTTTACAAGGTCTTGAGGAACTCAACGTTTCCAATACCCCTTTGGAAGACAAAGCGATTGTTCACATCGCGGCATTGCCCGCGCTGCGAACCCTTTCGCTCAGCTTCTCGCAAGTGAGCGACAGAGGCATCGAAGCGCTCGCCACCGCGCAGGGCCTCCGCTCGCTCGATCTGCGCGGCGTGAATGTAACCGACGGAGGAATGGCAGCCCTTTCCGCTCTCTCAACGCTCGTCAGCCTGAACTTGAGCGACGGCCGCTTTACCGACAAAGGGGTCGGCGCCTTGATTGAGCTTCCGGGATTGCGGCACGTCGATCTCGCTCGCACGGACTTGAGCGAGAAGGGGCTCGAAGCGTTATCGCAAATCAAGACTATCGAGTCGTTGGATCTCGACTATGTGGGCGTCACCGACCAGGGCATCGAGGCCTTGGCCAAGCTGCCACAGCTCAAGAAGCTCACTCTCGACCACGCCAATATTTCCGACCAGGGCGTGGCAACTTTGTCAAAGATCCGTACTCTCGAGGTGCTCGATCTCTATCACACGAAAGTATCCGAGAACGCCTACAAGTCCCTTCAGGAAGCGCTGCCTCAGTGCAAGATCCTCTATCAGAAGGAGTCGGGTTTCCCGAACCGCCGAGGTGGCTAGACATGACGCGTAGGCGCCTACTTTCCTTACCTTTCCTCGCTGCTCCCTTACTGGGGAACGAGGACGACTGGCTTGCACGGCTGGGTGGCCAGGCACAGACCCATGCGTCCGGGCGCATTACATCGCTCAACCTGCGCGGCTCCTGGATTGACGACAGCGAGATGTTCGAAATAGCCGATCTTCCGGCGTTGAAGCGGCTGAACCTCTCCCACACGAGGATTACCGACGAGGGCTTGCTCCGGATCAAGGACCTCAAAACCATCGAGGAGCTGAATCTCGAATACACAGAGCTGGTCACCGATGGCGGCTTGCTATGTGTTCGCGATTGGCGGAACCTGACGCATCTGAACCTCCGCGGAACTCGTGTCGGAGACGGCACGATGGAGATCCTGGGCAAGTTGGTCCAGCTCAGGACGCTCGACGCGTGCGATACGGATGTGACGGACACCGGCTTTGACTATCTGATTACACTGACAAGCCTGGAAGATCTGGGCTTACCCGGAGACGCCGTCGGCAAGATCGGAATATCCGCCTTGCGGCTGCTGACGACGCTCAAGCGGCTCGACCTGAGCGGCCTCGGTACGAGCCGGCGGCCCCCGAAGCAGGAGCCATTGGACGAGGAACTTGTCCAAGTGATGGCAGGCCTGAACCGCCTCGAAACCCTCGAGCTTGGCCGCCTTGGCGTCACCGCGGAATCTCTGCGGAGTCTCAGCCGCCTCGAGTCGGTAGCGAAATTGGGCCTGGCGAGATGCAGATTAGTGGACGACGGCGCGATCGCCGTTCTCTCCGGCTGGCGGTCGCTGCAACGGCTCGACCTGCAAGACACCGCGGTGACCGCCGCGGGCATCGCAAGACTCCGGGAAGCGAGGCCGGATCTCCGCGTGCTGGCCAACCCGGGAGCCCTGGTTCCGGAGCCTGAAAGCGCGACGGAACATTAGCCGACGGCCCTCGTCGGACCGTCACAAACCTTTGGGCCGAACCCGAACGGGTTCCCAGGCGTGGCGCCTTCTTCCATCGACGTGAGCATACCCTTCGTCACGAACAGTGGATGGGCTACGACGGCGCTCCTGCTGCCGCTTTTTCTGGCGCCTCCTCCGTTGTGCCACGCGCAGCCCGCCCCGCCGCCGATCCTGTTCGAGGATGTCGCCTCCGAGGCCGGTGTAGAGTTCGTGCTCCAGGATGGCTCTGGTTCGGCGAAATACCAGATCGAAACGATGGTTGGGGGAGTCGCGGTGTTCGACTTCAACCGTGACGGGCTGCCGGATATCTATTTTGCAAACGGCGCGGAGCCTCTGACCCTCGAGAAGACGCATCCACGTTTCTACAACCGTCTCTTCCGCAACGATGGGGAAGGGAAGTTTACGGACGTGACGGAACAGGCGCACGTGCGGGGAGCGGGCCATTCGATTGGTGTTGCAACCGGCGACTACGACAATGACGGCTACACGGACATCTTCGTCGCCGGCGTGAACCGCAATGCGTTGTACCGCAATCGCGGCGATGGAACCTTCGAGGATGTCACCGGCGCCGCGCGGCTCGATTGGGAAGGGCCGGGGCCGAAACCCTGGTCGGTGGCAGGGGGCTGGTTCGATTTCGACAACGATGGCCTGCTCGACCTGTTCGTCGTGAACTATGTTTCTTGGAGCGCGGAGTCGGATCCACCTTGCACCACCGGCGGCGCGCGAACGTATTGTCATCCCAAGCACTACAAGGGCCTTCCCAATCAGCTCTTCCGCAACAACGGCGACGGCACGTTCAGCGACGTTTCCGCGCCCACGGGCATCGCCGCGAGCGTGGGGAAGGGTATGTCGGTCAGCTTCCTGGACGCGAACTCCGACGGCGTGCTGGACGTATTCGTCACCAACGACACCGTGCCGAACGCGCTGTTTTTTTCCGACCGGAAAGGCGGCTTTCGGGAAGACGGTTTGGTCGCGGGGATTGCCTTCAATGACGATGGGCAGGCGTTGAGCTCCATGGGGACCGACGCGGCGGATTTCGACAACGACGGCCGCGAGGACATCTTCGTCGTGGCGATCGCCAATCAGTCTTTTCCGCTCTTTCGAAACTCCGGACATGGTTTGTTTGAAGACGTCACCTACACGCACGGAATCGGCCCAGCGACGATTCAAGATACAGGTTGGGGAGCCGGTATTCGAGATCTGAACAACGACGGATACAGGGATCTGTTTGTTGCGGCCGGGGCTATCGATGACAACGTCGAAGCTTACTCCTCGCGCGCCTCGCGGCTTCGAAATCGTGTCCTGGCGGGCAGCAAGGGAGGCCGGTTCACGGATTTGAGCGATAAGGCCGGCCCAGATTTTCAGCAGCTTGGGCGCCATCGCGGGGCGGCATTCGGAGATTTCAACCAGGACGGGTTGTTGGACGTCGTTGTCACTCGAATCGGGGAGAAGGCCGAGCTATTTCTCAACCGTTCGCGGCCCACCGGGAACTGGGTCGAACTCGCCCTGGAGGGCGCCAAGAGCAATCGCAGCGCGATCGGCGCCCTGGCGCGGGTGCGAACGGCTTCGGGGCGCGTTCTGTGGGGGCGGGTGTCCAGCGCCGGCGGCTACGCGTCCGCCAACGACCTGACGCTGCACTTCGGCCTGGGCGAGGACGCCATTGCCTCGGAAATCGAAATCACTTGGCCGCGGGGCACGGTGCAGCGTTTGGAGCAGGTGCGTTGCGGTCAGAGGGTCCAGGTCCGGGAGCCGTAGACTCCCAGCCTTCGCGGCCCAATCGCATTTGCTCCGTCCCTTCCTCGACATTTCCTGCTGCCAGCAGAGCTCTACCTAGGAGTAAGCGGTAGTCCCATTCGCAGGGCGCCAGGGCGATAGCGTCGCGCAACGGCTGCAGGGCCCCCTCGGGGGCCGCGAGATGGATGCGAACCCGCCCCAGCAGGGCCAGCGCGGACGGCGAGGCTGGAGCCTGCTTGATGGCTGCAAGCAGCATCTCTTCGGCTGGGGCGAGCCGGCCCGACCGGTAAAGCAGACCTGCATAGTCGATGCGCGGGTCGCTGCCATCGTCAGGGCCGCGCCAGAGCGTGACGGCGCGCTGGAAATGCGTTTCAGCCCGTTGCGGCTCATGCAGGCCGATGGCGCTGAGCGCCGCCAGCCGGTGTGCGCTCGCCGGCCGGCTGGCCGATGCGCCCTGCAAGGATTGCTCCAGAGCGGCTGCCGCTTCCTCATAGCGGTCGAGCGACAGGAGCACCCGGCCTGAGAGGTAGCAGGCGTCGATCTCATCGGGGGCAAGGCGGCAGCTCGTGGCGAGAGCGCTTGCGGCGCCCTGCGGGGAGTTGCCCCGAAGAAGCGCTAAGCCGTAGTTTTTCCAAGCACTTGCGTCAAGAGGCGCGTCTCGAATTTTGGCTCGCAGCAACTGAACTTCGTTTTCCGCGGAATGAGGCTGCGCCCCGGCGACGGCCATCGTCAGCAGTGAGCCCAGAACCGGCGCCAGTATCCTTGAGAGCTTCCGATGCCAAGGAACGCAAGGATACATCATTTTCTTTTTCTTTCCAATTAATGCATGTAATGTTGCGTTTGGTTGCGAACTGCTGTATCGTATCGAAATCTCCACTTCTTGAGTAGAGGTGTGGTTTGAGGTAGAGGTTAAACTCAATGAAGATACTTGTCTGGGTTGCATTCGCTTTGCTTTGTTGTCAGCATCTGTTAGACGCGCAGGTCAGCACTGGCCTCGTTCGAGGGGTCGTCACCGACCAAACCGAGGCGGTGATCCCCGCGGCCGACATCACCCTGCTCAATATTGACACCGGTATTGAGCGCAAGGGGCAGTCGAACGAGGCAGGGCTGTATTCGTTCCCTTCCGTCGTTCCCGGTCCCTATCGCCTGATTGTGGAATACCCCGGCCTGCAACGGTTTGAGGGTGCGCTTACCGTCAGGCTACAGCAAGAGGCCGTGGTGAATGTCGTCATGGCGGTCGGAGAGACGACCACCGTGGTCGAAGTACAGGCCGTCACCCCGGTGACGGTCGAGGACTCGCCGACGCTGGGTCACGTTCTCGAGAACCAGCGGATTCAGCAACTGCCCATCAACGGACGCGGCCACCAGGCCTTGCTGGCGACCGTGCCGGGTATCGACTCGACGGGCATCGTCCAGGCGTATGGAATGCGAACGAATACGTCGGCAACGGTGTTCGACGGTTCCCAGGTCAATGAAATCTGGGAAGGATGGGACTTTGGCCGGCCGCCGGGGCTCGACGCCGTCCAGGAGCTCAACGTCGAAGTCAGCAATTCGTCGGCGAAATACGCCCAGCCGACCACGGTTGTCATGTCCAGCAAAAGCGGGACGAATGAGCTGCACGGGTCGGCCTTTTGGACCAATCGCAACAGTGGATTTGGCGTGGCGCGCCGCCGCCAGGACAACTATGAGAAGCCGCCGTACCGCAATCGCAACGAGTATGGGATCTCGTTTGGCGGCCCGCTCGTAATCCCGGGCGTCTACAACGGCAAGAACAAGACGTTCTGGTTCGCCGCATGGGAGGCGTCGCGGCAAATCCGGAACCAGACGGATCAATTCGCTGTTCCGACCGCGGCCATGCGCGCCGGCGATTTTCGCGGCCTGACGGATAGTCAGGGCCGGCAGTTCAAGATCTTCGATCCGCTGACGACCGACCCGGTCACCGGAGAGCGCCAGCAGATCAGCTATCTGGGCGTCCCCAATACGATCGACCCCGCGCGGATCAGCCCGACGGCAAAGTATCTGTTTGGCATCACGCCCCTGCCCACTCTGCCGAACGTGAATCCGCTGGTCGACGACAACTGGATCGGGCCGACTCGCAGAACCGACTTCAGCGACACCAACAGTAATCGCGTGGAACATCGCTTTTCGGATCGCGACCTGGTGTATGCCCGCTACACGCGGGGTACCTCGCAGCAAACATACCTGTACCCAAGCCAGATCATGTTGAACGAAGTGTCGGGCCAGACGAATCGGGACTGGCCGAATCGGACACTGGCGGCAACCTGGCTCCGCATCATCTCGCCGACCTTCACGAACGAAGTGATCGTTTCCGGGTCGCGCGACATCCACCGGCGCGGCGCCGGCGACTTCGAGACGAACTATGCCAAGGACGTCCTGGGGTTGCCGAACCCCTTCAATGCGGTGAACTGGCCGACGGTCGACGGCCTTGAGCTCGGAAGCTATGAGTTCGCGGGCGAGTCGCCCTTCTGGCTGATCACCAACTACGTGACGCTCCAGGACAACGCGACGAAGAATATTGGCAAACACGGGCTGCAGTTTGGGTTGCAAGCCCGGTTCGAAATTGTTGACAAGTCAGCGGCCTCCGAGGCCGGAGGCTTTAATGCGGGGACGATGGCTACGTCGTTGCTGGATCCGTCGTCATCCGCCGGGAACCCGCTTCCCACGGTTCGAAGCGGTCACGGTCTTGCCAACCTGTACTTGGGCGCGTTGGACTACGGCGCGCAGTTCCAGCGTCCCTGGTTCCATTTCCGCCGCCAGGAGTACACACCGTACTTCCACGACACCTGGAAGGTCAGTCAGAAGCTCACCCTCAACTTTGGTCTCCGCTACGAGATGCGGACTCCTCTCCATGATCGCGATGGCACTCTGATGACTTTTGACTTCGACAGAAAAGCGTACGTGGTCGGCACCGACGTCAATGACTTTATTCGGCGCGGCGGTACGCTGCCGTCGATTGTGACCGCCCTGCAGGGCTTCGGCGGTGACATTATTTCGAGCCAGGATGTGGGTCTGCCGAAGGATCTGATTCACCGCAACTGGAAGCAGCTCGGCCCGCGGTTGGGATTTGCGTACCGGCTCGGCGACGGACAGCGGCCCGTAATCATCCGGGGCGGTTACCGGATGTCGTACTACCCCCAGAAGCTGCAGGATTGGGTGGGGGCTCAGACCTCCTCGCCGCCGGTTGGGGCGAATTTCGAGAACAGCGTCACGAATACCGCGCTGTCGCCCGATGGCCTTCCCAACTACGGTCTGCGCTCGGTGCCGCAGTATGTGGCCGGCGTCAATACGCCCAGCTCCATCATTGACCCGACCGATACGCGGCTGCTCAGCCGCGGTTTCGCTGCGCGTTTTCTCGATCCGAATCATACCGACGGGCGGGTGCAGGATTGGAACTTCACGATCGAGCGCGAGATCCTGCCGCAGACGCTCATCCGCGTCGCTTACGTCGGCAACTACGGCGATCGTCAGCAGCAGTGGGTGGCTTACAACAATGAGACCCCGGAATACATCTGGTATGCGACGCGCGGAGAATTGTTGCCGACCGGCGAATTCGCCTCGGTGGCGACGCGCCCGTTCGATCAAACGACCTACGGTGACATCAACCTGTTCTCGCCGGTCGGGTACGGCCGGCACAACAGCTTCCAGATTGAGTTTGAGCGCCGTTACCACAACGGTATTGCGTTCCAGATCTTCTATCGCACGGCAAGAACCTTGCTGACCAATCAAGACACCGACGGCACGCAAGATGGGGAAATGGTTCTAGGCCCCAATCAGTTCCTGCCCGGCGCGGTGCCGACGGATGTGGACGAGAGAAACCGGGCCCTCAACTATCGCGTTGACACCAACACCCCGAGGCACCAAATCCGCTGGAACTTCATCGTCGACCTGCCGTTCGGCCGCGGAAGGAAGTTCGGCTCCAACATGAGCGGCTGGCTCAATAACATCGTCGGCGGCTGGCAGGTCGCTGGTTTGGGAAGCTGGAGGACAAGCTACTATGAGCTTCCGACCGACATCTACCCGCGAACCAGCGACCCCATTGAGGAGTACGGCGAAAAGTATCCGATTCAAGATTGCCGGAGCGGCGCCTGCCAACCTGGTTTCTTGCGATGGAATGGCTACATCCCCGCCAACCAAATCAATAGCGTCGACTCCAATGGGAAGCCGAATGGCGTGATGGGCGTGCCCGACAACTACAAGCCGGCCGCTCAGCCGCTGATTCCCTGGGGTTCGACCGAATTGCCGGCCAACGCGCCGCCGGGGACGGATGTTTCCGACTATTGGGATTCCAACACCGTTTGGGTTCCCCTCAACGACGGTTCGGTGGTGCGCACCGACTTCGACAACGGCCTGCATCCTTGGCGCAATCAGTTTCGGGTTGGCCCGAACCAATGGTTCCAGGATGCGTCCTTGTTCAAATTCATCAACATCAGCGAGCGCGTCCGGCTGAGAATCAACCTCGACGCGTTTAACGTCTTCAACAACCCCAACAACCCGACATCGGTCGGCGGAGATGGCATCCAGCGCACGAGGAATTCGGGTAGTGAAGCCCGATTGCTGCAGATGACGCTGCGCCTGCTTTGGTAGATTTTCATACAGGTGGGCTGGCCGCCCGGCCCACCTATTTCTTCCTTGCCCTCCTCAAGGCCGGGGCGCCGCGAGGCGCCTATCCGGCCAGCGGGAGGCGTACACTGCTTCCATGGCCTCATACGCAAGTAGCGCAACCGGGCCGGGCAACCATGCTAAGGTAGCCGGCTTGCGGGGCGATCACCATGCCGGGGTGAGCCGCCGGAACTTCCCTTTCGCTCACAGCTTTTCGCACATAGGTGAATTGTGGCCCTAACTAAAGCCCTCCTTCCCGCCCTTTCCGTAATTTTCTTCGCTGCTTGTGCTGAACCTCCTCCATCCCAAGTCACCGTGGATGGACGAAATATTAGCATTGAGTTCGACAAGTCGCTTCACAGCCGCGTGGCCGCCAAATTCGACGGTGAGGAAGCGGTGCTTGGAGAGCTCTCGCCTTCCGAATACATCGTGGTGGATGGGAAGGAAATCAAAGACTTCACGCTGAGCGGGCGAACCTCCGAAGAGGTGCAGGATCCTCTGGGAGCCGGGCGGAAGGTCACCATGACCGGCGCCGCCGGCGCGATCGAGAAGACCTTGGCTGTCACGGTGTACGAAGATTTTCCCCGTATGGCGTTCTTCGACGTCAGCTACCGCAATACCGGCAGCGCGGACCTAAACGTCGAAGGCTGGACCAATCAGCACTACTCGATTACGCCATCCGCGGGTGACACCGACCCGGCCTTGTGGTCGTTTCAGAGCGGCTCCTATGAAAACCGGCCCACCTGGATCGTCCCGGTCAAGGCGGGTTTCGAACAGGACAATTACATGGGAATGAACGCCGACGACTACGGCGGCGGCACGCCGGTGTCTGATGTTTGGCGGCGGGACGTAGGCATCGGCGTCGGCCACATCGAAGTCGTTCCCAAGCTGGTTTCGGTTCCCGTGAACATGCCGGGTGAGGGGGCGGCAACGGTCGCCGTAACGTACAAGAAAAATCAAACGCTCAAGCCCGGCGATTCGTTGGAGACGTTCCGTACTTTTGCCGCGGTTCATCAGAAGGACTACTTCCAGACACTCCAGGATTACTCGCAGGTCATGGGCAAACGGGGAATCACGATCGATCCGTCTCCCGAGAGCGCGTTCGAGCCGATCTGGTGCGCCTGGGGCTACGGCCGCGATTTCACGATGGACCAGGTCTACGGCGCTCTTCCCATTGTGAAGAGATTGGGGTTCACCTGGGTCACGATGGACGATGGCTTCCAGACGGCCGAGGGTGACTGGTTTTTGCGTCCCGAGAAATATCCCAACGGCGACCAGGACATGAAGAGGTTCGTCGACCGAATTCACCAGGAAGGCTTCAAAGCGCAGATCTGGTGGGCGCCCCTGGCCGTCGATCCCGACACCACGCTGATCAACGAGCACCCCGAACAGTTGCTGCTCAACGAGGATGGCTCGAAGCAAAAGATTTCCTGGTGGAACTCGTGGTACCTGTGTCCGGCCGACAAAGACGTCATCGAATATCACAAGAATCTTGTGGTCAAGATGATGCGCGATTGGGGCTATGACGGCCTGAAGCTCGACGGACAGCACATGAATCAGGTGCCGCCCTGCTACAACCCGGAACACCACCACGCGCGTCCCGAGGATTCGGTGGAGATGCTCCCCCAATTCTTCAAGATGATCTACGACACCGCGCGCAGCATTAAGAAAGACGCCGTTGTGGAGTTCTGCCCGTGCGGGGACGCCTTCTCGTTTTTCATGCTGCCGTACACCAACATGACCGTGGCATCCGACCCGGAAGGTTCCATCCAGATCCGGACAAAAGGCAAGAGCCTGAAAGCCCTGCACGGCGACAAGGTCGCCTATTTTGGTGATCACGTGGAACTGACCACGGATGCGGAGAGCTTCGCCTCGATCGTCGGTGTCGGCGCTACGCTGGGCACTAATTTCACCTGGCCCGCCGGATCTCACAAGCCGAAAAGGGAAGGCCGCAACCGCAACGAGCTCAACCCCGAGATGGAAGCCCTATTCACGAAATGGATGGGGATCTACAAGGAGAAGATGCTTCCCAAGGGGGAGTATATGGGGGGCCTTTACGATCTCGGTTTCGACACGCCCGAAACTCACGCGATCCGTAGAGAGAACAACATGTACTACTCCTTCTACGCTCCGCAATTCAACGGAAAGATCGAGCTGCGCGGGCTCGGCGACCGGAGCTATCGAGTTACCGACTACGTGAGCGGCAAAGACTTCGGCGCTGTTCAGGGACCCACGGCCACAATCGACGGCGATTTCAAGCTGTATCTCCTGCTCGAGGCTAAGCCGGAATAGCCGCGGCTCGCCAGTCTGAGTGGCGGGAGATCTAAGATAGGTTGGGCATCCGTTCGGAGAGCAAGAGGTGAATCGATGAATCGTCGAAGCTGGATGAAATGGGCCGCGGCCGCTCCCGTATATGGCGTGATCGCAGCGCGCGGACTGACGGAAACGTTGGCCGCCGCGACCGGAAAAGCAGCCACGATGGATGTCTACCGGCGCCTCGGAGTGCGTCCCTTTATCAACGCTCGCGGTACGTGGACCTACTTGAGCGGCTCGCTGGAGTTGCCCGAGGTCCGTCGAGCCATGGATCATGCGGCGCAGCATTTCGTCGATATCTTCGAGTTGCAGAAGGCGGCGGGCAGGAAGCTGGCCGAGTTGTCGGGCGCCGAATCCGGCATGGTCACCTCTGGAGCGGCCGGAGCGATGGCCGCGGCGGCGGCGGGCTGCATGGCGGGCGCCGATCCCGCCAAGGTCTGGCAGCTTCCGGACACGACCGGGATGAAGAACGAGGTCGTGATGTTGGGCGGACGCAGCGCCTTTGACAGCGCGATCCGGCTGGCCGGCGCCAAGCTGGTCCTCGTCCACGCCATCGAGGAACTGCCGGGCGCCATGAACGAGCAGACTGCCATGGTCTACACGACCTGGCGCGGCGAACGGCTGGAAAACGCGCTGGCGATGACGAAGAAGGCCGGCGTCCCTCTAATGCTTGACGATGCCGCCGGCATCCCGCCGATCGAAAACCTGAAGCTCTATGCGGGCATGGGCCTCGACTTGTTCTGTTTTTCCGGCGGCAAAGGCATGTGCGGGCCGCAATGTTCCGGAATTCTGCTCGGGCGCAAGGACCTGATCGAGGCCGCGCTGGCTCAATGCAGCCCTTGGGAGGGCGCCGTCTGCCGGGCCATGAAAGTCGGCAAGGAAGAGATCATCGGCGTGCTGACGGCGGTCGAGAGCTGGAACAAGTTGGACCTCAACGCGCTCAATAAACAATGGTCGCAGCGCGTCGAGCGCATTGCCAAACTCGTTGAAACCGTGCCCGGCGTCACGACGGAAATCAAGATTCCCGAGGGGGGCAACAGCTACCCGACGCTCACGGTGTCGTGGGATGAAGAGAGCTTCGGATTCACGGTGAAGGACTGTGATCGCGAGTTGCGCGACGGCGAACCGCGCATTGAAGTTCTGACGTCCAGCAACCCCAGCCTGGTGCCTGCCGTACGCGAGGGCGGGGAACCGGATCGCAAGCCGAGAGAACGCCGGCCCGACCGCCTTCAAATCATTTCCATGACGCTGCAAGATGGAGAAGAACTGATCGTGGGACGCAGGCTGCGGGAAATTCTGAGCAACGCGAGCAAGAAGGCGAAAAAAGCGTGAAACGTCTGACATTCCTGCTCGGGCCCGCCTTGTTCGGACGCCCCCTGTTCGGATTTAGGCATTGGGGCCGCTCACGGCTCGTAACAATAGCAAATAAAAACAAAGTAAATCTTTCTTTTGATGTTGCAGGTATTGGCGGGTACGGCGGCTGTCTTACATCTTAAAACGAAGACCATAGGCCCTTTGAAAGCCATGGCGGTCCCCGCGGGCGAAGATTCGACGCAGCGCGCTCCGATGTTAGCTCTTTGCTATACTTACGGTTGCAGTTCATTCAGCGTTGAAAGTGTGTGAGCCACGATGCAATCACATAACGAAGCCAATGGGGCGCATAACGAAGCCAATGGGGCGCCAGCGATTGCGCTTCGGCCGATGTTAGCCACACCCGCGGACCCGAGCGGCCGGACAGGCGCGGAGCACACACTGCGGGAGATCGCCCAACAGCCGGAGCTTTGGAGAACAACCGCGGCACAGTTTGTTTCTGCTTCAAGGCGAGTGGCGGAGCGCATTGAAGCGTCTCAAGCGATCATCTTGACGGGGTCAGGCAGCTCGCATCATGTGGGTGAGTGCATTGCGAGCGCCGTACAACGGGGCACGGGGCGCACAACGCTTGCAGTTGGGAGCGGTGAGTTGTTGGTGGGCGGGCGCGATCTGCTTCCCGCGCAGCGTCCCATGCTGCTCGTTTCCTTTGCCCGCTCCGGAAATAGCCCCGAAAGCTGTGGGCTGATTGGGTCGTTGTTGCAATCGGAGCCCGGGATCGATCATCTCGTCGTTACGTGTAACCCTCAGGGACGAGCGGCCGGTGAATGGGCCGCCGGGCGCGATCCAAGGGTCGCGGTGGAGATACTTGACGAGCGGACTTGCGACAAGAGTCTGGTGATGACAAGCAGTTTTACCAACATGGCTTTGGCCGGGTTGGGCTTGGCGTACTTGGAACGTTCCGAGACGTATCTGCGTCGCGCCGGGATTCTAGCCCAGGTGGGCAGGAATCTGATTGAGGTTTGGGCAAAGCGAATCGAGCCGCTCGCCCGCCAAAGGTTTTCACGGATGATCGCCTTAGGCAGCGGCGGGCAATTTGGGGCGGCGCGCGAGTCCGCGCTCAAGATGCTCGAGATGACCGATGGGCGCGTCGCGACGATGGCCGAATCCTGGCTCGGATTTCGCCACGGACCCATGTGTGCATTGCAGGACGACAGCTTGCTGCTGATGTTTGTTTCGAGAGACGCCACCCGGCGTGGCTATCAGTTGGACTTGCTCAAAGAAATTCGGGCAAAGGCGCTGGGCGGATCGGTGATTGCCGTGGGCTCTAATATCCCTCCCGAACTCCTCTCGGACCGGGACTTGGCGGTGGATTGCGTGGGGCTTGCAGAACTGCCGGACGAGTGGGCCGCGATAGCGGGCGTGGTCGTCGGGCAGTTGCTCGGGCTGTTTCGCTGCCTGCAGGAGGGGCTTCAGCCGGATGAGCCGGCCACGACGGGCGCGATCAATCGAGTGGTTCCGGAATTTACGCTCTATCCGGTGTAGCCACGTCTTTGCAGGCTTCCCCCCAAACCGGACAACCAACTGGACTAGCGGGTCGGTTCCCGAGGGTGGGTGGCTCTCGTACTGACGAACTCCTCGACCCGTGAGACGGCCATATTTTACGGCTTGGACGCCGGGATACGGTTCATAACGCTGGCGACTGGACTGCGCCGATGTCAATCCAGCGAGGAAGGACTCACGAGAGAAGAGACGCTTGTGACCCTAAGTCTCCGCGCCTTGGAATGCTGCGCCTCTCCGCGAACTACGGTACGATTGCATCGACGAAAACACGGAGATCGGCCGGTTTCGATTACAATTGGCAAGCGGTTGCGGTTTGATCCCACGCGATCGTCGAGGAGCCAGTGAAACGTTTACGATGCGGGCTAAGGAAAGCAACGTATTGACTCAGCGATCGCCGCGATTATTGACCGAAGAGCGTCGCCGCTCGATCCTGGAACTCGTGAACCGCGAGGGGCGGGCGATGATTTCCGAGCTCTCCAAGCGGTTCGGAGTGTCCGCGGTGACGGTTCGGGGGGATGTGGATTCGCTCTGTGAGCGCAATCTCTTGATGCGTTCCCACGGCGGGGCTATTCCCATGGATCGCGTGGTCGTGGACGCTCCCTTGGAAGTCAAGGCGACTCGCCACCACGATGAAAAAGTGAGCATCGGCAAGTACGCCGCGACGCTTGTCGAGCCCGGACAGACTGTGCTGCTCGACTCTGGAACAACGACTCTCGAGGTCGCACGGGCTCTTATACAGACTTCTCCGCGTGGCCTCACAGTGGTTACGAATTCCCTGGCGATAGCCACCGAGTTGACGGCGTCGTCGGAGATCAACGTTATCATGATCGGCGGCCTCCTCCGCCATATCTCAAAGTCCTTCGTGGGTCCACAGGCGCAGAAGATGCTTTCCGAACTGCACGTCGACCGATTCTTTCTCGGCGTCGACGGTCTGGACCCGGCAGCAGGCACATTCACTCCCGATGTTCTGGAAGCAGAGCTAAACGCAACGATGATTGGCGTCGCCAGGCGAACGACCGTCGTAGCGGATTCGAGCAAGATAGGCCGGCGCAGCCTCACGCTGATCGCGCCGATTGACCGCATCCATCAGCTCGTTACCGACTCCTTTATCCGGCCCGAAGATCGGAAGGCGCTCGAAGCCCGCGGGATCGAAGTCGTAATCGCCTGAGAGGCTGCCGGGGCCGTTGGGCCGCCGTCAACGGCGGCAAGCCATCCGGGCTCTGGCCGGACGCCGTACGACCCCCCGCCCCCCGGCCGGCTCATAGCCCCTTAGATCATTTTCTTTTTTCAGTTTTCACTTGCGCTCTCGAAAGTAAAGCTATAAAATGGCAACCATTGCAAAGCTTGTTGTCCTACGGGGCTCCATCACCGGGCGTGTCGCCCGCGACGCTGTTCGCACCGTGCTGGCGCCGTAGGCGGCGACGTTCACAGCAACCTTGCGGCCTCGGCCGCCACGCCAAGCTCGCGCAAAAAAGCGATCGCGTCCCGATTCCAGTCCAGGCCCCACGGCAACGGCCGGCGTCGAGGGGCGTTGGACGCGCCAACCCGGCCGGAACTACCGGATTGTGCGCGCTCAGGATACCGACCTTCAGGAGTCGAAATAGCCGCCAGAAGAAGAGGAGAGACCTTTCATGAGTCGTTTTCTACCGTCGGTGCTTGTCTCCTTGCTGCTGCTTGCCAGTCCAGTGTTTGCGCAGGACTACCGCAGCAGAATCCAGGGAACCGTAACGGACTCGAGTAGCGCCGCGATAGTCGGCGCGCAAGTGACCTTGCTGAACACCCGAACCGGAGTCTCCGTGATCCGGGAAACCAACGAAGCTGGCCGCTACCTGTTCGACCTGGTGGAACCCGGCACATACAACATCACCGTCGAGAATGTCGGTTTCAACAGATTTGTCCAACAACAGCTCAATGTGTTGTCCCGGGCCGACGTGACCGTTGACGCGCAGATGCAGGTCGGAGAGGTAACCGAGACGATCACGGTCACGGCCGAAGCCACGGCTTTGCAGTTCAATACCGCTAAGCTCGAGACTACGGTCAGCCAGCAACTGACGCAAAGCTTGCCGCAACTCTACCGCAACGCTTTCTTGCTCGCCCAGTTGGATCCCTCCGTACAGAGCACTTCCTGGGGAGAAGACAATCCTTACGACACGTGGGCGTCGAATAACCTGCGCATCGGCGGCAGCGGACAATTTACCAACGACCTGCAAGTCGACGGCAGTCCCGCCGGGATCAGCGTCAAAACCGGCTACGTGCCCTCGACCGACATGGTGCAGGAAGTCAACGTCGTGCAGAACGCCGTGGATGCCGAGTACGGCCACAGCTCCGGTTCCGCGATCAGTCTTGTGATGAAGGCGGGCACCAACGAGTACCATGGAAACGCCTTCTTCCAGGCGCAGCGCGCCAAATGGAACGCCCTGGAAAACCGCGTCTTCCGGACCGAAAACCAGACCCGCAACAACATGTTCGGCGGCACTTTCGGCGGCGCCATCATCAAGAACAAGCTGTTCAATTTTGTGGGCTTCGAGGGCTGGGAGAAAACCGAGCCGGCCGCGCTGTACAACACGGTTCCCACCGATTTGGAGCGTGCAGGGGATTTTTCGGGGACGATCACCGAAGACGGCGCCCTGCGGCCGATCTACGATCCCTGGAGCACGCAGACCGCCTCCGACGGGACGATCACGCGTGAGCCATTTGCCGGCAACGTGATTCCGGGCAGCCGGATCAACTCCGTTGCGGCACGATACACCAGTCAGCTTTGGAAGGCCAACGGGCCCGGGATCGACGCCTACCACACGGACAACTTCATCGTGTCGACCCCGATCAAGTACCCCTACAAGAATTTCTCCAACCGCACGGACTACGTCGTCAATGACAAGCTTCGCGTTTATGGCAGGGCCAGCCTGACCCGCACCCCGGTGCAGGTGACAGGGAACCCGACAGGGTCGCCCATCTACATGTCTGACCGCGGCGCCAACTACGACATGGCCTCGTACGCGGGGGACGCCACCTACGTTCTTAGCCCGGAGACCATCCTCAACATTCATGGTGGCTATCACTCCTTCCGGGACGAATCGAACTTCGCAACCGATTTCTCTGACGAGTGGTCCTTTGAAGGAGTTTTCCCGGGCTTAAATTTCTACGATCCGGTGTTCGCGGACCCGAGTGTCCCGAAGCTGATCCCGCGCATGACCATCAATGGCGGCACGCACATGGGGCCGGGAGGCGGCTACTGGCACGAGACTCCTCACGCCTGGGAAGTCAGCGCCAAGCTCACCCAGCAGCATGGCAACCATTTCTTGAAGATGGGAACGGACGTGCGCAGCGCGACTACGAATAGTCTGCTGCTGAGCGTCCACGCCGGTTTCGGGTTCGACGCCGTGCCCACGGCGGAGACCTACAACAACCCGGACTTGCTGCTGTCCGGCGATTCCTTCGCGACCTTCCTTACTGGGGCGATTGCGCCGCAGGGCGATGGTTCGGGCGCCAACAATTGGGATAGCGGCGAGACGGGCTTTCCAATCAACATTTCACCTCAGGTGGTGAGCCGTTTCTACGGCTTCTATTTGAATGACGATTGGAAAGTGACGCCCAAGCTGACGCTGACCCTCGGCATTCGTTATGAATACGAATCCCCGTTCCAGGATTCCCTGAATCGCGAGACCCGAGCGCTCGACCTCAATGCGCCCATCCCGGAATTACAAGGGACGACGATGCCCGCGGAAGTGAGCGAGTTCTACCAGGGATCCTGGTCGATGAACGGCGCCTTCCAGTTCGCCTCCGACGAGAACCGCGGTTCCTGGAACGGCGGATCGGGGACCATCTCTCCTCGCATCGGC